>JAJRWA010000225.1 GCA_024277025.1 Candidatus Krumholzibacteriota bacterium
AACCGGAGCGGCGCCCAACGAGCGGATCCAGTTGGAATACCTCATCAGCCGGCAGCAGCAGCGGGTGGACGAGGTCACGGTGTTTGCCGGCCAGCACCTGCAGACCATGGCCGACCTCGGCCTGGATGTGACGCAGGCCCGCGCCACCTACCGCCAGGTGCTGCAGGAACGGGCCGATGAGTTGGTGGGACGCATCCTGTTGGCGACCGAGCGCATCAAGGTCTTTCAGTTCCAGTTGAAGGACCAGACCGGTGACGCGGACCTGACCCTGCTGGTCAGTGCCACCAAGAGCAGCCTCAGCACCAACACGGGGAGTTTGGAAACACTGGTCGGTCTCATGGATCAGGTCGGCATTTCAACCCACGAATACCGTACGCAGTTGCTTGCCGTGACCCAGGATCTGGCCTCCGGCATTCTGGATGTGCGGGTCACCGCGACCCTGCTGCGCCGGTTCTGGCTGCAGACCAGCCACTGGGTCGTCAGCAACGGGCCGACCTACCTGGTCAAGTTCCTGATCTTCATTGTGATCATATTTGCCGGGCGCCTGCTGGCCAAACTGGTGCACAAGGCCGTGGACAAGAGCCTGGGGCGGGCGCGGATCGATATTTCGCAGCTGCTGCGGCGCACGATTGTTTCGTCAGCCCACAATGTGGTGGTGGGGCTGGCCCTGATGATCGCCCTGTCCCAACTGGGACTGAATCTGGGACCGTTACTCGCTGGCTTCGGTGTCGTCGGCTTCATCCTTGGTTTTGCCATGCAGGACAGCCTGTCGAATTTCGCCTCGGGCCTGATGATTCTTTTCTACCGGCCCTACGACGTGGGGGACCTGGTGGATATCAGCGGTGTCTTCGGCAAGGTCGAGCACATGAGCCTGGTCTCGACCAGTATCCTGACCCTGGACAACCAGAAGCTGGTCGTGCCCAACAGCAAGATCTGGGGCGACGTGATCAAGAACGTGACCGACCAGCACATCCGGCGGGTGGACATGGTCTTCGGGATCGGCTACAGCGACGACATTCCCAAGGCTGAAGAGGTCCTGGCCGCCATCCTGGCCGAGCACGACAAGGTGCTGGACCGGCCTGAGCCCATGGTCAGGCTGCACGAATTGAATGACTCGTCAGTGGATTTCGTGGTGCGGCCCTGGGTCAAGACCGCGGACTACTGGGATGTGTACTGGGATGTGACCCGGGCGGTGAAGATGCGCTTCGACGCCGAGGAAATCTCGATACCCTTCCCGCAGCGGGACGTGCATATCTACAACGAGGACCAGCCTGCCGAGGAGTCCTGACCGGGCGTCAGGCGGTTGTCCTCAATGCCGTGACCCGAGTGAGTCCGCACGGATGGTTCGCGTGGCCGATCCCATCTCCGGCGCCACGACCAGATAGGGCAGGAAGGCCTGTTCCATTTCCGTCAACACGCGCAATATCTGTGGGCTCAGCGTCTCGGCAAGAGTCGGGTCGGAGAAGGCCCACCGGCCCAGCTGGGCCAGCCGATTCCAGTAGTCCCACCAGTGACCGGAGTGCAGGGCGTAGCGGGCCTGCTGTGGGAATTTTCGTCGCCACGCCTGCGGCGAGAGGCCGCTGTAGTCGATTTCCGCCGCCGTAAGGGCGGCTGCCCGGTCGGTGATGATGGCGATGGCTTGCCAGGTTTGGGACGGGTCCGGGAAATCGTGGTCGATGCTCGCGAGCAGGTCCATGGTGGCGGAATCCGCCAGACAAGCGTGATGGCGTGCCGTGGTGACCAGACCCCAGCTGTAGGTGCCGTCAATGGGACCGAAGATGGCACCCGAGTAGGGCCCGTACGTGTCGTCAGCCCACCGGTTGGGACCGCCGGCGGCTATGGTGCAGGTTGCCGACAACCCCCAGACCAAACCCAGCACCAGCGGCCAGCGGCTACGCCCGTGTCGGATGCCATTCATCGTACGTTCCACGGTCTGTCCTCATTTCCCGGTTCAACGGAACTGGCACTTTATTGCTCCCCAGGACCTGTCTTCGCTCCGGACGGGGAGGTAAATGAGATCCCCGTACTCCCAGGCTATCTCATAGAAGAACGAAGGCGTCTTGTCCACAACGAACGGAATACAGGCCATTCGGGTCTCCGACCACAGGTCAATGTTGTCTTGCCCTCCCTCCCAACATTGCCAGCCGCAGAGGGCGTGGGCCATGATCTTCTTGCCCCACGCGTAGTCGTAGATTCCGACTATCTTGTCCGTATCGCCAGCCGGGTTTCCCGGTTGGCGTGCGGTTATGACAGAGTAGTCGTACGAGTCGTTCATGTACGCGAGTGAGGCCAGATAAACGGCGTTCCATCCCATGGCCCCATCGTTCACCGCGTCGCTTACATAGTCCCTGAATGTTGTCCAGTCCCCTTCACCGATCCCGTCTGGATATCCCAACTGGCCAAAGTTGATATTGTACTCAATATCGAGGTCTAAGCGCAGCTCGGATCCAACCAAATAGGCACCGGTGACCGTGGTCCAACTGCCGTCGTCGTTGTGATGGTAGCACATATCATCCGTGTTGAGATTCTGGCCGCATTCGTCAATGGTGCTCCTCAATGTGGACGCTTCGCCGCAAATCGTAAACGAAACCCAGTCGGTACCGTGCCTTCGGCTTAGAGAAATCGTGTAGTGGTCAAAAAAGGCCTCGAAGAATGAAGGGGTTACCATACCGTTGCAGTTGTCTCCGTCCGCCGTGTCGAATGGAGTCAGGAACCCCGGCCAATTGTCAGGCCATTGCGTGTCGAGGCACCCATCGCATTGTGTGCCCTGGCAATAGTCCCATTGCTGCCCAAGAACCGCTGCGTTGTATTTTCCCATGACCTGTACCTGGCACTCGGCCTGGGCCTCGCAAACGTTGAGATTGAGAGTCAGCCAACATGCTCCCAAAGTGACGAGTATACGCCGGTATTTCATACCCTCTTCCGTTCGTTGAAGGCCGTGTGGTCGCTCCGCGCAAGACGGACTCAATCCGCCTAGGTCCGCTGCGTGGGGTTGAACTGTCACCTGTCGTTGTCGGTGTGGCGTATCGCAATATGCGGGCCAGGAGGCATGGAGATTGCAACTATAGAAATACCAGCATGTTAAGCGATGTCTGTAGCTCCGTCCCTGCCCAGAATGTCCCAAATCCCACGGTGTGAGTGTCCCAGACGTCTGTCCCGGTCACAATCTGTCCCACCAATGGGACCGGCACCTGCGGTTCTCCGCCGCCAAAAGGCGCTTGAACTACGACTGAAGGAGAGTATTGCGTGATTGCGGGTCAGGCCAGAGGTTGTCTCAAGAGTGTCCCACTGCGGACGGCAGGTGGGCCTGGATGCTCTGAGCGAGCAACCGGGCCGACTCGGCGCCGGCAAATCGCCGCCGCCAATATATAGCCACTTCGCGGTCCGGCCGGGGGCGGGCCAGTTTCCGGATCTCCAGCGGTGCGGGGGCCGTCTGCCTGTCGGTCACCGCCAGGGCCGGCAGCAGGGTGCAGCCCACGCCGGCGGCCACCATGCTGCGCAGCGTTTCCAGGCTGCTGGAGCGCAGCAGTTCCCGGGCCGCCGTACTGCCGATCCGGCAGAATTCCACCACCTGGTCACGCAGGCAGTGTCCCTCATCCAGCAACAACAGCTCTTCGCCGGCCAGATCGGCCAGGCGCACGGACCGGCGTCGGTGCAGGGCGTGTCCGGCGGGCACCGCCAGCAGGAACTCTTCCCGGTACAGGGCCGCGTGGGACAGGCCCGTTTTGTCAACCGGCGGCGACATCAGGGCCGCGTCCAGTTCGCCCCGGTGCAACTGGCTCAGCAAGTCATCCGTCTTTGCCTCGACCAGATGCAGTGCCAACTCGGGCCAGTCGTGCCGCAGGCCCGGAATGATGTGCGGCAGCAGGTAGGGCCCGATGGTCGGGATGGCGCCCAGACGGAAGACGCCGGTCAGGGGGGCATTGCCGGTGCGGGCCATCTGCTCCAGCCGGCGGGCTTCGCTCAGCACCAGGCGGGCCTGGTCGATCAACCGCTCCCCAATGCGTGTGGCCAACACGCCGTGTGGGCCGCGCTCGAACAGGGTCTGATCAAACTGGTCTTCCAGGCTGCGCAGGCCGGCACTGAGGGTGGGTTGGGTCACGTGACAGGCGTCGGCGGCGCGGCCGAAGTGCAAGTGGTCGGCCACCGCGACAAGGTATTTGAGCTCCTGGATTGTCATGGTTTTATGATAGAGAGAATCTATTGTTATGACAAGAACTATCGATTAGATAAATATCCAAACCATGCTTATCATGTCTGCAAGCAAGAGAACAACCATTCAACCGAGAGGAAGCGGACATGAACAAGAATCAGGAAATAGCCCAGGCCGGTGCCAAGCTGTTGGCCGACACCTACGCCCTGTACCTCAAGACCCACAACTACCATTGGAACGTGACCGGGCCCATGTTCAACACCCTGCACACCATGTTCGAGGCCCAGTATGACGAGTTGGCCCTGGCGGTGGACGAGGTGGCCGAGCGCATCCGGACCCTGGGTGCCTACGCGCCGGGCAGCTTCTCGGAGTTCAGCGCGCTGACCGACATCGCCGAGGCTGTGCCGGGCACCAAGGCCGAGCAGATGATTGTTGAGCTGGCCGACGACCAGATCAAGGTTTCGGACGCGGCGGCGGCGCTGGCCAGGGTGGCCGGCTCGGCGGGTGACGACGTGTCGACGGATCTGGGGATCCGGCGGCAGGAAGTGCACCAGAAGAACGCCTGGATGCTGCGGGCGCATCTGGGCTGAGACGAGCCGGGTAACGAGGGGAGCGGGGCCGGCAGCCGTGGGGTACCGGCCCCTTGTTATATCCGACAAAAATTGTGTAATATACTGCAAAGACAGCGGTTGCCTAAATTGGATGAAAAGGTATGATTCAATTTGGTCTGGTGGTTGGCGGAGTCGCCGCCACGATCGATCGCCGGGCTGCGCAATCTGTCGCGCGTTTTCTTTGGCCTTCCCTGCTCGAAGGAGATTCCGATGAAACTCATACTGTCTGGCCTGCTGGTCGGCGCTGTTCTGGGCTTGATGGTGCCTGGGCCGGCGCTTGGCGAGGATGCCTGCGTGGCCTGCCACATGAAAGTATCACCGGGCATGGTAAACGACTGGTCCATCAGCCAACACGCCGAGAATGAGGTTGGCTGTGCCGACTGTCACGGCGATGCGCACTCCACGGCCGAGGACTATCTGAAAGCGGTGCTGCCGGACGAACAGGTCTGCGGCGAGTGCCACGAAGAGCAGTTCGAGTCCTTCGCCAAGGGCAAACACAACCACGGCTGGACCGTGCTGAACGCCATCCCGGCCACCCACTATGCGCCCGATGAATTGATCGAGGGCGGACGCGGCTGTGGCGGTTGTCACAACATGGGCATCAAGTCCGAGGCCCAGAAGCAGGACCAGCGGGACAAGGGTTACCGCTACCAGAACAACTCCTGCGACGAGTGCCACACCCGGCACACGTTCGCCAAGAAGGAAGCCGCCGACCCGCACGCCTGTCAGCAGTGCCACATGGGCTACGACCATCCCCAGTGGGAAATGTGGTCCAGTTCCAAACACGGGGAGCGGTACTTCGCCAAGCTGGCCGGCAACCTGCCCGAGAGTGCGTCGGCGCCGACTTGCCAGACCTGCCACCTGCCCGACGGCACCCATGAGAACCACACGGCGTGGGGTTTCCTAGGTGTGCGACTGCCATTGCCTGAGGATCCCCAGGCCGCGGCCGATCGGGTGACGATTCTCAAGGCGCTGGGCGTGCTGAACCCTGAGACCGGCGAGCCGACCGCCATCCTGGATGCGGTCAAGGCCGTGGACATGGCGCGGCTGGACGAGGCGTCCTGGCAGAAGGAGCGGGACAAGATGTTGGCGATCTGTTCGCAGTGCCACTCGACCGCCTACGCCAAGGAGCAGCTGGACGCCGGCGACTCGATCCTGACCAAGGCCGACCGCCTGATGGCCGAGGCCATCGAGATCGTGGCGGGGCTGTACAAGGACGGCATCATCCAGAAGCCGGAGCAGTATCCGTTCAACTATCCCTTCATCCTGGCGCTGATGCACACCAACGGGTCGCAGTGGGACGAGAATCTGCAGGACTTGTCGTACATCGACCAGGTGCTGCTGCAGATGTATTTCAAGCACCGGATGCGGGCCTATCAGGGCTTCTTCCACGTCAACCCGGACTACGCCTATTGGTACGGCTGGAACATGATGACCCAGGATCTGGGCGAGATCGTCGAACTGGACAAGTCCATGCGGGCCCAGCACGCGCTGCAGAAATAGGCCTGGCTGATCAGGCAATAGAGCGGCGGGCCGTCCCGGGACAGCCCGCCGTTGTCTTTCCATCCCGCACCTGGCTCTACTTGTGCGCGCTCTTGACCATCTTCAGCAAGTCCGCTTCCATGGCCCGCGCCGTCTTCTCCGGTCCGGTCAGCTTGAAGAACAGACTGCCCTGGGGCCCTTCGATCACCACACCGACCAGCCGATAGCCCGGCAGCAGGGTCGTGGTGCCGCCCATGGGCCGGCCGCCACCGGATTTGTAGGTGCCGTCCAGCGAGACGATGTGACCGGCCATGCCGTCGGTGGTGAAGGTGCCGCGCTCGGCGGCGGCGGCCGGGTCGCTGCCATCGGGCATGGTCATCTGGCCGATCCAGCGGCTGAGGTTGGCGTCGACACCGCCGCCGGAAGCCGGGCCGAAGTAGAAGACGTTCACCTCGCCCTGCTTGTCGTCACCGGCCACCGGGTCGGTCCGGTACTGGGCCTGCCGCATGCCGCTGGCGCCCAGGTCCTGCCAACTGCTCGGGACAGTGAAAGTGACGCCGGCCAGGGTCGTTTGCCCGGCGGCGTGGGGGTGTTCGGCCTGTTGTGCCCCACCAGTGGGGTGTTCGGCGTGATTGGTATCGGTCATCGGAGCAGCGTCAGCCGCGTGCGAACCCGGAGCCTGCTGCTGGGTTTGCTGGTCGTCGGCGCCACAACCGGCACCGGCCAACATTCCCAGGGCAAGGGCCCCGACCACGAAACGCAACCTCGCGATTTTGAGTATCATGTTCATGTGCGGCAGAATAAGCGGTGTGCGGTTGTGGCGCAAGGTCGGGGTTGCGGCGCTTGTCCGCAGCGCTCATGATGGCGGCAAACCCCAACCCGGGAGCAGAGTTTGCCGCCCGATTCCGAGCAGAAGTTGAGAGCCTGCCTGACCCGCCTGCTGGGCGCCGATCCGGTCGGATTGGCGTGGCCGCAGGGATTCACGGTATTCGCCGGGCAGAGGGAACTGCCCGGCGTATTCGACCGTCACAACGCCCTGGTGACTCTTTACGGCGCGGCGCCGGGGGATTTTGAGAACCCGGATCTGGCACCGCTGCTCGTCGGGTCGGACCTCTGTTCGCGAGTCCTGGTCTTGGCCGAGACGGGCAGGAGCGCCGGCTGGTCGGCCCGCGGTTTTGGCCAGGAGGGCACGATCACAGGGTACTGGGCCGCTGGCGGCCCGGCCGAATTGTGGGCTCGCGTCGGCGGTGATCGGGCCAAACCCGTGCCGGTCGTGCCGCCGCCCGAAGTTCGTGACCCAAAGAAAACCTCGCTGCCGGCCGGCTGGTTGTGCCGCCCGGCCGAGGTACCGGATGCCGAGCTGATCCGCTTGCTGCTGCGCCTGGTTTTCCCCGCTTACCCGATTCCCGAGGATCCGGGCACGATCCGCTACGCCATCGCGGCCGGCGAAGTGCATGGGCGCCTGGTCTGCCGGCCGGACGGCAGCCTGGCCGCCTACGCGTCAGTCGAATTCCAGCCGGGCGGCGGGGCGGTCGAGATCACCGACTGCGCCACGGAACCGGCGGCCCGCGGACGCGGCCTGATGACCCATCTGGTGGCCCGTCTGGAGGCCGACCTGACCGATGTCTTCGACGATCGCGGTGCCTATTGTCTGGCGCGTGAAGACCAACCCGGCATGCAGAAGGTGCTGGCCGGCCGCGGTTGGCAGCTCACGGGACGGTTGGTGAATCACTTTCGGGAAGGACATCGCTGGCTTTCGGCCGGGTTGTGGTGTCGTCGCGGCTGATGATCGCCTCGCGCCAACTGCCGCGCAGGAACCAGACCAGGGCCACGGCGCCGGCGATCAGGTTGGACAGGTTCATGGCCCACCACAAACCGCTGGGGCCCAGATCGGTCAGGCGTGTCAGCAGCAGCGTGACGGGGATGCGCACTCCCCACAGCCGCCCGGTGTTGACGACCATCACCGGGATCGTCTTGCCCGCGCCCTGGAAGGCCCCGAACAGCACCAGGATCAGGCTGAAGGCGAATACCGAGAATGAGGTGATGCGGAACAGGTCGCGGCCGTAGGCAACGACCTCCGGATCATTGATGAACCAGTGGGTCAGGTCGCCGCCGAAGAAGAACGTCAGGGTCGTCAGCGGCAGCAGGACCGCGGTGATCAGGACCGCGGAGCGCCGCACCGACAGCGAGGCCCGCTCGGCGAAGCCGGCGCCCAGGTTCTGGCCCACCGCCGTGGCGTTGGCCTGGCCCAGCGCCATGGCCGGCACCGAAACCATCATGATCACCCGGTGGCCGACCCCGAAGGCCGCCGTCACCGACGAGCCGAACCCATTGACGATACCGATCAACAGGGTGAAGCCGAGGGAAGTCGCCGTCTGGCCCACCGACAGGGGCAGACCGACCCGCAGCAGTTTCGCCAGCATGGCTGGATCCCAGCGCAGGTCCGCCGCCCGGATGCGGAAGCCGCGGCCGAAGAGCAGTTCCCGCATGGCCAGCAGCGAGGCCAGGCCGCGCGCCAGGACAGTGGCCACCGCCGCGCCGGCCACGCCCAGGGCCGGGATCGGCCCCCAGCCGAAGATCAGGATCGGGTCCAGGATCACGTTCACCACCACCGAAATGATGTTCACGCGCATGGGGCCGACGGTATCGCCGAGCCCGAAGAAGATGCTCTGGTAGGTGTGGAACAGGAACATCAGCGGCACGCCGGTCAGGATCCAGCGCAGGTAGACCAGCGACTCGCCGAAAGCATCGGACGGCGTCTGCAACAGGCGCAACAGGGGTGCGGCAAAGAGCAAGCCCAGGGCGGCGAAGAGGCTGCCGGCAATCATTTGCAGCAACAGGCTCTGGCCGGCGGCACGCCCCATGGCGCCAGGGCGTCCGGCCCCCTTGTACTGGCTGACCAGGGTGGTCCCGGCCTGGCCCAGGCCCATGGCCAGGGCGATGCCCACGAACACGATGTTCATCGTGATCGTCGGTGCGACCAAAGCCGTCTTGCCCAGTTTGCCCAGCCAGAAGGCGTCGATCAGGTTGTACAGGGTCTGGACCAGAAAGCTGACCGAGACGGGCCAGGCTACCGCCAGCAGGTGCCTGGTCATGGGGCCGGTCGTCATGTCGCGCCCGTGGGTATGCGGTGGTGTGGCCAAGTTCGGTGTCTTTCGGCTGCGATCAGTATATCGTGGCCGTCAAAGATAGCACCGAAGCCTGCGGGACCCAAACGATCGGCGGGAAAGAGAGCCGGGCGGCTCTCCCCCACAGGAGCCGCCCGGCCGGCAGACAGTTCGGCGCGCCGGGCTATCCCTCGGCTGCCGCCTGGTGGATCACTGTCTGCGGGAACGGGATCTCGATGCCTTCCTGATCGAAGGCTTCCTTGATCCGGCGGGTGAAGTCGAACTTCACGGCCCAGTAGTCCTCTTTCTTGACCCAGGGTCGCACAACGAGATTCACGCTGGAATCAGCGAGTTCGGCCACGGCCACCTGGGCCGCCGGCGCGTCCAGCACGCGGGTGTCCTCGCCGAGCACCTTGTTGATGCAGGCGATCGCCTGCTTGATGTCGGATCCGTAGCCGATGCCGACGACCATGTCGACCCGGCGGGTGTCCTCGGCGGTGATGTTCTTGATCGTGTCGCCGAAGATCTTGCCGTTGGGCACCATGATCCGCACGTTGTCCGGCGTGTTGATGATCGTCGTGAAGAGGGACATCTCCTTGACGGTGCCCGTGGCGCCGCCGGCCTCGACGAAGTCCCCGAGGCGGTAGGGGCGGAAGACCAGCAGCATGACGCCGGCGGCAAAGTTGGCCAGGGAGCCCTGCATGGCAAAACCGACGGCGAAGCCGGCCGCACCGAGCACCGCCACGATCGAGGCCGTCTGGACGCCGAAATTGCCCAGCGCCGCGAGTACCGTGAAGGTCATCACCAGGTAGTAGGTCATGTTTTCCAGGAAGCCGCCCACGGTGGGGTCGGTCTTGGCCTTGCCGTTGATCCGGCGCACCAGGCTGCGCAGGATGTTGGCCACGATACGACCAACGATCAGGACGACGATGGCGCCGACGACTTTCAGGCCGTATGTCGTGGCGAACTCGGTCAATGTGGGCAGAATGTTCTCCAGGTTCATGGGTATCCCCTCAGGTTCGATTCATGATCTGTGGTGGGCGAGTTGTCTGTTCCCGGCCGCCCCCTGACTCGCGGGGGCGGCCGGCGGAAGCCGGTGTCCGTCATGATGCGGCGGCAAGGCAGCCTACCGCTACAACAGCTTCCGATGCTCGATTTCGCGGCGCAGTTCGTCGGGATTGAGCACCTTGAACTCGACGCGCCGGTTGGCCCGTCGACCTTCGAGCGTGCCGTTGTCGGCGATGGGCTGGTCCTCGCCCAGACCGACAGCCCGGTAGTTGGACGTGTCCAGTTCGGGGAAGTGGGCCGTGAAGTAGTCCAGAACCGACTGGGCTCGCTGCAGCGAAAGCTGGCGGTTGAACTCGGCCGGACCCGAGTTGTCGGTGTGCCCGATGATTTCCAGACGCAGTTCCGGCCAACGGCTCAGGGTCTCCCCGATCTCGGCCAGCACCTGCGAATGATCCAGGTCGATTTCGGCCGAGCTCAGACCGAAAACAACGGCGTTGGTGGTGATCGTGCCGGTGTCCAGCAACTGGACCTCGGTTTCGGTCACGGCAATCGGGCAGCCGGACTGGTCGACCTGCAGATTGGCCGCCGTGTCTGCGCACTGGTCCAGGCCGTCGTACACACCGTCGCCGTCGCTGTCGGTCGGGCAGCCTGCGGCATTGACGGTGGCCCCGTCCGGCGTGCCGTCACATTTGTCGAGGCCGTCGTAGACGCCGTCGCCGTCACTGTCGGTCGGGCAGCCGGTCGCGTCGATGCTGGCGCCGGCGGGTGTGTCGGCGCAGGCATCATCACGGTACCGGATACCGTCGTTGTCGCTGTCGCGGCTGCTCTTGCCGAAGGCGAACTGCACGCCCAGGGTGGCGATGAAGTTGTGGGTCGCGTCGCCGTCATTGGGGAACACAGGGGTGAGGTTGGAGATGACATCCCGCAGGTCCAGGCGCAGGGCCCGATAGTTGGCGTTGTCGCCGCCGAGGCGGGCCTTCAGGCCGATGCCGACCTCGGCGCCGTTGAGCACTTCGGTGCTGACCGCGCCGTCGGCATTGTAGTCGAGCTGGGCCCAGCCGCCGGTCAGGTAGGGCACGAAGCGGGAGTGGGGCATCAACTCCCAGACCAGATCCAGACCATAGTGGTCGATGTCCACGCTGCGGCCGCCGGTGCTTTGCTCGGTAGCCGAGCGACCGTACGTGCCTTCGAGGGAGAAATTGCCGGTCAGGTGGAAGGCGCCGCGCGCGCCAAAGAGGAATGAATTGTCGAGACCGACATCATTGGACCACAAACCGGCGCCAAGATACGGGGTGACCGAGACGATGGGTTTGTCGTTGTCGTCAATGGCCGCCGGGGCGAGCGAAGCCCAGGCGAGCGACAAGGCAAGAACTGACAACAGGATACGGGCGCTTGCTTTCATGTCTACTCCAGTCGGTTGTTTGCCGGGACCTTGAATTCAGGCCCCGGACGTGGGTGACCGCACACGGGATTTGCGCTCTTCAGACACGACCACCGGGCCAAAGTCACATTCTTGTGCGTATTTTTTTTGGGCCGCGTCTGGCAGAATAGCGTGTGACTTTCCTGGCCGAAGACTGTCCGAAGGAGTGATGGTGTCCGCGACCGACAATGATCTGGTGACCCGTGCGGTCACGGCGCCGCCCGGAGACCTGCGGGCCTTCGAGGAACTGGTGAAACGCCATCAGTCCCGGGTGCAGACCAACTGCCGTTTCCTGAGCGGCGACGAGGAGGACGCCCTGGACCTGGCCCAGGAAGTACTCGTCAAGGCGTATTTCAATCTGGGGCGGTTCGAGGCGCGCAGCAGTTTCGGCACCTGGCTGAACCGGATCAAGGTCAACCACTGCCTGAATCATCTGCGGCGGCAGCGGGACCGTACCTTTGTCGACGTGCAGGCGGCGGCTCTGGAGAACCACGCGTCCCTGCGCTCTCGCGACGTTGCCGACGCCGCCACGGTCGAGAACGAGACCAGGCAGATGATCGGGCGTGTGCTCGACAGCCTGCCGGAGACCTTGCGGGTGCCGTTGATCCTGCGCGACATGGACGGACTTTCCTATCACGAGATCGCCGGCCAGCTGGAATTGGGGCTGTCTGCGGTGAAGATGCGCATCAAGCGGGCGCGAACCGAATTCCGCGCGGCCTACGACAGGGAGCAGACCGGTGGCTGATCACGAGCACGGTGCCGAAACGCCGGACGAACCGCTGGCCGAGATCGCGGGCCTGCGGGTCGACGCGAACCCGGATCTGGCCGGCCGCGTCCGGCGGGACATCAACCGTCGCACCCTGGCTGCGGACAGCCTCGATTTTTCGCTGAATATCATGTTGCAGACGTTCTGGGAACATCTGCGCAGCGCCATCGACGCCTGGCCGGGAGCCCGTCCTGCCGACGCCGAGGACAAGGAATGAACTGAACCATGGAATCCTCTTTTTCACCCCAGGAAGCCCTGACTTCCGTTTTACATTCACTGAGCAGCGCTTTTGCCGGCTTTCTGCCCAAGGCCCTGACCGGCCTCGGCGTGCTGTTGGTCGGCTGGCTGTTGGCCAAGTTGGCGTCACGGGCGATCCGCACGGCCTTCGACAAGTTCAAGCTCAATGACCTGCTGGGGCGCCTGGGTCTGACCGGTACGCTGAATCGTCTCGGTTTGCAGGATCCGCCGGGGGAGTTGCTGGCCCGGCTCGTGCACTTCCTGATCATCATCCTCTTTGTCCAGAGCGCGGCCCTGTCGGTCGGCCTGGTGGCGGTGTCGGGCGCGATCACGGCCTTCTTCGCCTACCTGCCCAACCTGGTGGCCGGCCTGATGGTGCTGCTGATCGGCATGGCGGTGGCTCAGTTCGCCAGTGGTGCGGTAACCCGCTCGGCCCGGGATTCCGGGGTCGAGTTCGCGCCCATCCTGGGCCGGATCGTTTCGTCGCTGATCATATTCGTCGTGGGCCTGATGGCTGTTACCCAACTGCAGATCGATACGAACGTGATTCGTTCGACAGTGCTGGTGCTGCTGGCCGGCTGTGCTTTGGCCCTGGCCCTGGCGTTCGGGTTGGGGACGCGGGACATCACCCGCAACCTGGTGGCGGGCTATTACGCGCGCAAGCTCTTCACGCCGGGCGAGGAAATCGAGATCCAGGGTCGGCGCGGCACCCTGGCCGGAATCGCCCCGGTGCACGTTCTGCTGGAAGAGGATGGCCGGCTGACGACAATCCCCAACAGCGTGTTCATCGAAGAGGCCGTCAAACAGTAGCAGCCTACTCGGTGTAGCGGGCGATGATCTCCCGGATGCCACGGTCGCAGGCCGCGCAGAACGGCTTGATCCCCTTGGTGAACATGATGCAGTCCAGCTGCGAGCGGTACAGTCCGGTCGAGGCGTAGCCCGCGCCTTCGAAAGCGCCGATCCTTTTTCGGGCCGGGTTCTGCCCGAACCAGGCGTCGACCGCTGCCTGGTGCGACCGCGAAAGCTCCTCGCCGGCGGCGATGGCCGCTGCGGCGTCGGCGCCGGATGTCATCAGCTCCGCGATCTTCTCGTTGATGTTGCCGCGCTCCAACTGATAGGCCTCATCCATCCGGTCATATTCCGCCTTGTCCCAGGGAGTCGGCACCGTGGTGCCCCCAGTCACCAGGTCCCGCCACTTCAACCGGCCCGGATCAGCCAGGGCGGTGATGTTGCGCTCGTTGGGCTCGCGGCCGGCGGGATAGAAATCGTTGTACGAGGTGCTGGACGAGTAGTACTCGTCGGCCAGTCCGGCGAAGCTGTGGCCGAACTCATGCAGGAAGACGTATTCGCTCCACTGATTGTCGCTGGTGAAGGTGCAGAACAGGTTGTAGATGCCGCCGCCGCCGTAGCGCTCGTGGTTGACCATGATGTACAGCACATCGTAGGGCACATGGGCGGCGATGTTCCGGATGGTGCGGTTGTCCTCGGTCAGGAGGTAGCGCTCGCTGTCCAGCGAATCGAACGTGCAGCCCAGAGCCGTGTTGCGGTGCACGCCACGGCTGGGCTCATCGCAACCGCTTTCCTGCGAAGGCCTGAGCACGCCCCAGATATTGAAGTGGTCGCGCAGGCTGCGGTAGGGCTCGTGGTTCAGCATCACGGCGGCGAAGCGGGCCACGTCTGCCCGGAATTTTGCGGTTTCCGCCGCCGTGTAGCCGTCCCCGACGATGGCGATGTCGACCCGCCGGTGCGAATCGCCGCCGACCGCGGCGCGATCCACGGTCACGCCGCCGGGCAAGGCGTCACGCCGAATGTGCCAGTCGTCCGGATCGATCTCCAGACTGAAGATCTCGGCCAGGGAATTGTCAGACTGGCGCACTTCCAGACTGAAGATGACCGGCCGGCGGGGATAGGGCATCAGCGCCGACTCGTGATAGGTGTGGCGGATACCGGCGGCGGCCTGGGCCGTCGTCTTCCACTCGCCGAAATAGGAGTCGAAGCCGCGCGACCAGAGCAGTTCGCCGCTGGCCGCGTCGCGTGCCTTGGCGTAGTAGCGACCCAGGTTCAGCTCGTCGATCAGGTGGGTGCGGCTGCCCGCCCAGGTGCCCTGGCGCCACATCTGGTCCAGGGAGATGATTTCTTCGGCGGCGTTGCCGGTGTGGAAATAGTCCACCCGCAGGGTTTCATCGCGGAAGTCGGCGTCGAAGTCCGCCGCGGCCACCAGGGTTGGCGCCGCGACCAGGATCATGAGCAGAACGTATTGCAGACGCTTCATCAGGAGCCTTCCTGAAGCAGTGGGAGGTGCCAATCCGGGTATTCTAAGGCATTTTTGCCCCCGGCGCAGGGCCAAACAAGCTAAATCCGGGCCGGCTCCTGCCGAAAACATTAAAGGATCCGCTACGATCCGCATGGCTCGCTCTTGCAGACGTTCAGACGGGATTGGAAATGCACGACTTCGATCAAGACGCGCCCGACACCTGGCAGGAGGGCGCCCGCCGGCACTCGGCCGACCGCAAACGGCTCGAGCACCAGTCCATGCGCAACTGGTACTTGCTGGCGGCGATCTGTGTCACGACTTCGGTGGGCTTGCTCTTTGCCGTTTCGCCCAGCCTGCGGGCACCGCTGTGCGAGTTCTGGCCCGGCGGTCACACTGACGTGGCCCTGATCGTGGGGCTCGGCGGCATGATCGTGCTGCTCGTGCTGTACCTGACCACCCAGCAACTCAAGGTCACGCGCATGCGGTACCGGGTGCAGGCCATGGAAAACCGGGCTGACGAACGGCGCAAGCAGGATGCGATCCGGATGCATGCTCTGCTGAACGTGACGCGCATGATGGGGGCGATCTCCGATCCGGTGCGCCTGTTCAAGGGCATCACCAGCACCTGCCTGGAAATATTCGATTGCCAGCAGGCCAGCCTGATGATCGTCAGCGAGGACGGCGAGACCCTGACCATGAAGGCGGCCTCGGGGCATCTGGACGAGGAGAAGGTGAAGGACGCGAGCCAGCCCATCGGCAGCGGCATCGCCGGCTATGTGGCCCAGTATCGGGAGCCGCTGCTGCTCGGTGAAGACATCGACCCCGACGACTATCCGGGGTTGGAACTGGACAAGCGCGGCCTGTTTGCGGCCATGGTTGTGCCGATCATCGTCCGGGATGAGTTGGTCGGTGTACTCAGTATCAGCAGCCGATCGCCGGGTACGGCCTATTCGGAAGAGGACTTGCAGGCGTTGGAGGTGTTTGCCATCAATGCCGGTACCTGTATTCATCAGGCGGAGCGCACGGAGTGGATGCGGCAGACCATTGAGCAGTATCACGACAAGGAACGAGGCCAACGGGAAGTCAAGAAGGCCTGATTCGCCACTCCGTCTGCAAAGAAAAACGTTGCGCATTTGTCCAGTTATTTGTGTATTTGTATTCAAGACTACAATAAGTAGATATTGATGCGAACCTGCTTCCTCCATTGAACACCAATGAGTGGGCGGTTGGCATCGCCACCGGATGGGTAGGGTTTACGCGGACCGGGAGATCGTGCCGACCAGAACGGGATACCATCGGAGAAAAACATGCTGCGAAGAAAGTGCAGGCCGGGCGGGCTGGCGTTTGGGTTGCTGTTTGCCCTGCTGGGCGCGTCGCCGGCTGTGGCGGCGGACCCCGACCTGATCGGACACTGGGCCCTGGATGACGGCGCGGGAATGGTGGCGACTGATTCGACGGGCACCGCCAACGGGGCGCTGGTCAGCGGCCCGGTGTGGCAAGCGGTGGGCCGGATTGGCGGCGCACTGGCGTTCGACGGGGTCGACGACCTGCTTGATCTGGGCACCCCGGATTACTCACCGGACCTGACGGACCAACTGACTCTTGCCTTCTGGTTCCGCGCCGACGATTTCGGCACCAGCGACGCGCGATTCATTTCCCGGGCCACCGGTACCGCCGAACAGGACCACGTGTGGATGGTCAGCACGATCAACCAGACGGGTCTGCGCTTCCGGCTGAAGACCGCCGGTGTGACCACGACCCTGGTCAGCGCGGCGGGCATTGTTCAGGCAGGCCAGTGGTACCACGTGGGCGCTGTCTACGAGGGCACCGAAATGCGACTCTACCTGGATGGGTTGTCGGTCGCCACCGCGCCGAAATCCGGCCTGATCAGTACGGCACCGACAGTCGGCGTGGCTGTGGGCAACCAGCCGGATGGGGTGCGACCCTTCGACGGTCAGATCGACGACGTCAGGTTGTATCGGCGTGCCTTGAGCGCGGCGGAGATCGGCAACCTGGCTTTTCCCGAGGGAAACCAGCCGCCGTTGGCGGATTTTACGGCAGCCCCAACCGTGGGCAGCCCGCCCCTGGTCGTGGCCTTTGACGCGACGGGCAGCTACGACGTGGACGGCACGATCGTCAGCTACGCCTGGCAGTTTGGGGACGGCAGTGGCGGCACCGGGTTGCAGGCCTTCCACACCTACAACAACGTGGGGGATTTCCGGGCGATTCTGACGGTCACTGACAACGAGGGAGCGGCAACGACCGACTCGACGACGGTCGTCGTGGCCGAAGACCCCTTCACTGTGGTTCCCTTCACCTACGAGGTCATCGACGCCAATCCACCAGCCTTCACTCATTGCAAGGCCACCGGTGATGTGGACGGTGATGGTCTGCAGGATGTGCTGGCGGCCGGTGCCAAGGACGGCGAGGGGTTCTTCTGGTACCGGGATCCCAACTGGGAACGCTACACTATCGTGCCGCCGGGGGTCACCGGTTTCAGCACCGACATGGAGATGGGCGATGTGGACGGGGACGGCGACCTGGATGCGATCATTCCCAAGGGCTTCGACTACGGGGCTGAGCCGGTGTGGTTTGAGAATCCCCGCCCGACCGGGAATCCGGCGGCCGGCCCCTGGGTCGAGCACGCCATCGGGGTGGCGGGTGCCCACGACGTCGAGGTGGGCGATATCGACGGCAACGGTCGACTGGACGTCGTAGTGCGCTGGCAGGAAACCACACTCTTCCTGCAGACGGCAGCCGATACCTGGACCAGGGTTGTGTTGAGTACGCGCCCGGACGAGGGCCTCGATCTGGCGGACATGGATGGCGACGGTGATCTGGACGCCGTGATCAGCGGCCACTGGCTGGAGAACCCGCTGCCCGGCGGTCAGCCCGGGGTCGTTTCCTGGCCTGAGCACGTCATCGCCACCGACTGGCCCATGGCCGTACGGATTCATGTGGCCGACCTGGACGCCGACGGGCGGCCCGATGTGCTGTACGCCGCCAGCGAGAGCACGGGCGAGCGATTGAGTTGGTACGGCACGGCCGACCCGGTCAACGGTCCCTGGCTGGAGCACCCCATTGCCGCGGTGTCCGACTACACGCATACCCTGGAGGCGGCGGACATGGATCTGGACGGCGACCTCGACGTCGTCACCGCCGAGATGCACCAGTCGGTCGACCCGGACAACGTGATCATCTATCACAACGAGGGGGACGGCCTGGTCTGGGCGCCCCAGATCGTGGCGACGACCGGTTCGCACAACATGATCGTCACCGATCTGGACAACGACGGGGACTACGACCTGATCGGGGCCAACCATGCCCAGATACCACTGGAGATGTGGCGAAACGAACTGAATCCCAACGCTCCCTTGCGGCTGGACCAGTGGGCCCGCTTCGTCGCGGATCCGGATATGCCCTGGCGGTCGGTCTTTGTCGAACCGGCCTTGATTGACGGCGACCAGTTGCCGGACATCGTGGTCGGCGGCTGGTGGTACCGCAACCCGGGCACCGCCGGCGGGGCGTGGCTGCGGTCGGACGTGGGACTGCCACTGCGCAATCTGGCGGCCGTGTACGACTTCGACAACGACGGCGATCTGGATATCCTCGGCACCCAGGGCGAGGGTTTCACGGCCAACAGCGACTTCGCCTGGGGCCGCAACGACGGCACGGGGGCATTCACGATATTTCAGAATATCCCGTCGGGTGTGGGGCCGTTTCTGCAGGGCACGGCGGTATCGATCTTTCAACCCGGAGGACCGCTGGAAGTGGTGTTGGCTTGGGAGAGCGGCACCGATACCCAGATGTTGACGGTGCCCGCCCAGCCGGATGTCGACCCGTGGACCTGGCGCGTTGCCGCTCCGGCCTCGCTCGGTGAGGAGTTGAACTACGGGGATATCGATCGCGACGGTGATCTGGATCTCCTGCTGGGCAACCAGTGGCTGCGCAACGACGGTGGCACCTGGGCGTCGTTCGTCCTGTTCTCTCTCGGTGCTTCGGACACGGAACCCGACCGGAACTACCTGATCGACTTGAATCGGGACGGACGCCTGGACGCGGTAATCGGTTATGGCCATGAGCGGTCCTACGGGTCGTTGTCCTGGTATGAGCAGCCGATCGTGGCCACTGATCCCTGGCTCGAACATGTCATCGACAATCCGATCAACGCCCAGAGCCTGGATCTGGCGGACCTGGATCTGGACGGGGATGTGGATATCGTCATGGGTGAACACAATCTCGCGGCGCCGACGGCCTCAGAGCTTCTGGTCTACGAGAATCTCAATGGCTTCGGCGCGGCCTGGCGGCAGCACCCGGTGTACACCGGTGACGAGCACCACGACGGGGTGCGCCTGTTCGACATCGAGGGTGACGGCGATCTGGATATCGTTTCGATTGGCTTTACACACCGGCGATTGCTGGTCTACGAGAATTTGGCGAGTACCGGGCAGGTTTCGGCGGTGCCTGATCCGGATCGCCCGCCGCGACCGGCGCGCCTGACCCTGTTGGCCAACTATCCCAATCCGTTCAACCCTTTGACCACGATCCGCTACGAACTGCCGGTGGCGACACGGGTCAGCCTCGCGGTATATGACATCCGGGGCCGTCTGGTGGCCGAACTGGTCGACGGGGACCAGGTGGCCGGCCGTCACGAAGTAACGTTCGCGCCGCGCGGCCTGGCCAGCGGTGTCTATCTGGCCCACTTGCGGGCGGGGGGCCAGGTGCGGACGGTCAGGATGCTGCTCTTGAAATAGGGTGTGCTGCAGGCAGGAGGGGGTCTGTTCATGTTTGGATTTCGTTCAGGTGGAGGCGGGCGCCAGGTCCTGCTGTCGTTGACTCTATTGGCGTGGGCGACACCGGCGGCGGCACTGCAGTGGGAGCTGAATTCCAGCTCCGGCGGCGAGATACCCGTACCCAACGGCGGCACGCAGCAGACCGCCTGTGTGGTCGGGGATCTGGATGGTGACGGCATTGACGATTTCGTGGTCGGCGAGCGCACCCTGACTCCCAGTCTGGTGGCCTACTTCTGGCGACCATCCGGCTGGCTGCAGGCTGTGATTGACCCCGGTACGCTGGATGTCGAGGCCGGCGGTGTCATCGTCGATATCGATGGCGATGGCGACCAGGATCTGTTGTTGGGCGGCGACAACGCGAGCAACCAGATGTGGTGGTGGGAAAATCCGGGCAGCTTGCCGTACCCGCCGGGCGGCTGGACGCGGCGGTTGATCAAGGACAGCGGCCGTACCCACCATCACGATCAGGCGGTTGGCGATTTCGACGGTGACGGCGAACTCGAGCTGGCCTTCTGGAACCAGAACGACAGCGACCGTCTCTTTCTGGCGGATTTTCCGGCTGACCCGCGCGCGACCGAACCCTGGTCCTGGGTGGAGATCTTCAACGCCTCCGACCGCATCGAGGGCATGACCACCGCGGACATCAATCTGGACGGCAAGACGGACATCGTGGGTGGCGGCTACTGGTTTGAGCACACCGGCGGGTTCAACTACACGCCGCACCTGATCGAGGCGGGCCGCACCTATACCCGGACCGTGGTTGGGCAGTTCGTGCCCGGCGGCCGCCCGGAAATCGTCATCAGCCCCGGTGACGCCGACGGCCCGTTGCGCTGGTACCAGTGGGATGGGGCGGTCTGGCAGCCGACAGAGCTGGACCCCTGGCTTGAGCACGGCCACTCCCTGTCCCTTGGCGATGTCGACCACGACGGGCGGCTGGACTTCCATGTGGCCGAAATGCATTCGCCGGGAGCGGGTGAGCAGGCCGAATCGCGCATCTATCTCAACCAGGGCGGCGGTGTGTTTGCCCTGGAAACGATCTCGGTGGGCCTGGGCAACCACGAGTCCCGGTTGGCCGATGTCAATGGTGACGGCTGGCTGGATGTGGTGGGCAAGCCCTTTTCGTTCAACGCACCGGGGGTCAATGTGTGGTTGCAGGTTCCCGGCGGGGCGAGCGCGGTGCCCGAGCGGTCTGCCGGCTCTTTGGCGGTGGCCCCGAACCCCTTCAATGCTCGCTGCTCGCTGCGGCTTCAGACCACCCGGCCGCAGGTGGTGACGATTGCGGTTCATGACGTGCGGGGGCGACAGGTGGCAACCCTGGCGACGGGCGTGCGCCTGGCTGAAGGTGAGCACGAATTCGTTTGGGACGGCCGGACCCAAGCCGGGGCGGCCAGCCCCTCCGGCACCTATTTCTTCCGGGTCAGCGGGTCGGACCGCGCTGATATCGTCAAAGTCGTCCTCGTGAAGTAGCCCGCCAGCCGCCTCAAACCCGATACATGGGTGCGATCGGCTCCGCGATCGTTCTGGTCGTGGCGACCGGTTTGTCGGGTGTCCGGGCCGACCGCCGCACGTGGCGGTCCAGGATCTCGGCGATGATGGCCGACTCCATGGGCTTGGCGACATGATCGTTCATGCCGGCGGCCAGGCTGCGGCGGCGGTCCTGATCCATGGCGTGGGCCGTCAGGGCGATGATCGGTACCTGGGGTTCGAGGGCCGGCGAGTCGGTGGCCCGGATGCGGCGCGCCGCTTCGAGACCATCCATCTGGGGCATCTGGACATCCATCAGGATGGCGGCGTAGGTCGTGCGGGCCACCGCGTCGAGGACTTCCAGGCCGTTGGCGGCCACTTCCACCCGATAGCCGAGCTTCTCGAGCAGCAGAGTCGCCACACGCTGGTTGATGGGATTGTCTTCGGCCAGCAGCAGCAGTGGCTTGGCTCCGGATTCGTCCGGGACGGGCGGCGCCACTGCGGGTTCAGTGATGTCCGGCCTCGTGTTGGCGACGGCCAGGGGATCGGCCACAACAAGTGCCGCTTCGAGACGGCCGTGATGCACAGGCAGCGTCAGGTAACCGTCGACGCCGAGTCCCTGCAGGCTCTCCTGCTCGATCGGGCAACCCAGTTCGCACAGCAGGATTGTGATGCACTCGGTGTCACCGAGACCGTCCTTTACGTGATTGGTCAATTCGACGACACGTTCCCGGTTGCCCGTGCTGCCGACCAGCGCCGCGACGATGTTGTCGGGAAGCTCGGGGCCACCCGGCACGAAGAGCCGGATCGGATCGTGGTTCAGGCAGGGATAGCCCAGGAACTCCAGCTGCATGCAGACGACGCGGCGGGTCTCCGGGCACTCGTGAGCGACCAGGACCGGGCGGCGGGTGAAGGTGGGTGCGGCCGGTTGCAGAGACTGGAAGCCGACGGTGAACCAGAAGGTGGCGCCTTCGCCCTCGACGCTGTCCACGCCGATCTGGCCGCCCATCAGGGCGACCAGTTGCTTGACGATGGCCAGACCCAGCCCGGTGCCGCCGTACTGGCGGGTGACCGAGGCGTCAACCTGGGTGAAGCTCTGGAAGATCTTGTCCAGACGGTTGGTCGGGATGCCCACGCCGGTGTCGCGCACGTCGAAGCGCACCTCGGACCATATCTGCTGCTTGCCGACCAGGGACACGACGACCTGCACACTGCCCTCGGAGGTGAACTTGACGGCGTTGTTGGCGAGGTTGGTCACGATCTGGCGCAGACGACCGGGATCGCCGCGCAGGATCCGCGGCACGTCCGGCTCGATGACGCAGCTGAAATGGAGGTCCTTCTCGTTGGCCTTCAGGGACAGCACGTCGGCCACTTCATCGACGACCTGGCAGATATCGAATTCGATGTCCTCGAGCTCCAGTTTGCCGGCCTCGATCTTGGAGAAGTCCAGGATGTCGTTGATGACCACCAGCAGATTCTTGGCGCTGGCGTAGATCATCTCGCTGTACTCACGCTGGTCGACCGTCAGTTCGGTATCCAGCAGGATGGCCGTCATGCCCAGCACGCCGTTCATGGGCGTGCGGATTTCGTGGCTCATGTTGGCCAGGAAGTCGCTCTTGGCCCGGGTCGCCGCCTCGGCCGAGTCCTTGGCGTCGCGCAACTCGCCCTCGATCCGCTTTCTGACCGAGACTTCCTGCTGCAGGTTGGCGTTGGCGCGGGTCAGGTCCTCGGTGCGTTCGGTAACCCGACGTTCGAGGACCCGGTTCTTGACGTCCAGCAGCCGCATGCGGTAGCGGTGCATGCCGTAGATCGAACTGCCCAGCACGGTGATGAGCAAGGCGATGAACCAGGCCTGCCGGTAGAAGGGCGGGTGGACGATGATCTCGATCGAGGTGCCGGCATTGTTCCAGACGCCGTCGTTGTTCGAGCCGCGCACGCGGAAGGTGTAGCTGCCCGGCGGCAGGTTGGTGTAGGTGGCGTGGTTGCGGGTGCCGACCTCGTTCCAGTCGTCCTCGAAGCCTTCGAGCTTGTAGGCGAACTTGTTCTTTTCCGGCGAGGCGAAATGCAGCACGCTGAACTCGAAGCTGATCACGTTGTCGCTGTTGGACAGGTCGATGTGGTCGGCCTCGCTGATGGACTTGGCGATGATCTCCTTGCCGTCGTCATCCGGCCCGATCTTGACCGGCTTGTTGAAGATGCGGAAGTCGGTCAGGACCACCGTGGGCACGTAGGGGTTGTGCTGGATGCTGTCGGGATAGAAGGCGGTGAAGCCCTTGAGCCCGCCGAAGTACATCATGCCGCTGCGCCCCTGGAAGAAGGCACCCATGTTGAATTCGTTGTCCTGGATGCCTTCGCGGGCGGTGTAGTTCTGGATCAGTCCGGTATCCGGTGCGAACTGGGCCAGGCCGTAGTTGGTGCTGAACCAGAGCTTGCCGGAATTGTCTTCCAGGATGCCGTAGATCGTATTGTTGGGCAGCCCGTCCCGCTCGGTGAACCACACGCACTTGCCCGTGCGGGGATCCAGCAGATTCAGGCCCGAGCTGGTGCCCACCCAGATACGGTCCCGGCTGTCCTCGAAGATGCAGAGGGCCACATTGCCGCTCAGGCTCGACGAGTCGTCGGGCCGGTGCCGGAAATGATGGAACGCGCCGGTGACGGGGTCGCGGTAGGAGACACCGTTGCCCCAGGCGCTGACCCACAGCCGGCCCAGATGGTCGAAGAGCAGGGCGCGGATATTGCCTTGGGGCAGGCTGTAGGGATTGCCCGGATCATGCCGGATGGATTCGAACTCGCCGGTGACCAGGTCGTAGACCTCGAGACCGTCCATCGACCCCATCCAGACCCGGCCGTTGTTGTCGCCGGCGATGGCGAAGATCCGGTCGGTGGCCAGCATGCCGGCCGAGTCCGGGTAGGCGGGAAAGCGTTCGTAGATTCCGGTCGCCGGGTCGTACCGGTTGAGGGCTCCGTCACGGGCCGACATCCACATGCCGCCATTCTCGTCCTCGAACAGATCGACGAACGAGTTGTAGCTCGGGACGTAGGGATCATCAGGGTCGGCGCCGACCTGGTCGACCGTCCCGGTGTCCGGATGATAGATGTTGAGGCCGTCTTCGGTGACGGACCAGACATCGCCCTTGCGGTCCTCGACGATCGACCAGACGCAGTCGTGGCTCAGGCTGGCCGGGCTGCCGGGCTGGTTGAAGATGTGGTAGAACTGCTTGGCCTTGCTGTCCAGGCGATTGGCGCCGTTGCTGGTGCCGATCCAGATGACGCCGGTGCGGTCCACCATCAGGGACATCACTTCGTTGTCGCTGAGGCTGGATTCGTCCTGCGGGTCGTTCATGAAGCTGCGGCACCGGCCGGTGGCCGGGTCAACCAGGAACACACCGCGGTGTTCGGTACCTACCCACAGGGTTCCGTCCGGCATTTCGAGGGTGGCGGTCACCGACGGCTCGTAGACCGGCGGCCCGCCGCCGGGGCAAAGCTCGAAGGCCTCGAATTGTTCGGTGTTCAGGTCCAGGCGGCTCAGGCCGCGCGAGAGACTGACCCAGATCCTGCCGCCGGAACCGGCGCTCAGGCGCTTGACCTCGCCGGGTCCGATGGACTGGAGGTCGGCCGGGTCGTGAAAGAAGTTGCGGGCCTTGCCCGTGCTGATGTCGAACAGCGACAGGCCGGCCGCCGTACCCACCCAGAGATTTCCCGCGTCGTCGAAGAACAGGTTGTTGATGTCGTTGCTGGCCAGGGTCTCCGGGTCGGCGGGGTCGTGGCGGTAGGTCGCCATCTCCTCGGTCTCCGGGTCGAAGCTCAGCAGGCCGTCGTGCAGGGTGGCCAGCCAGACCCGGCCGTCGTCGGCGATCTTGACGTCCCGCACATCGAAGTAGTGATGGTTGTCCGGGTCGTTCGGGTCGTTGCGATAGGAGAAGAACATCTCCCAGTCCCGCAGGTAGCGGTTGAAGCCGCCACCCTCGGTGCCCAGCCAGAGGTCACCTTCGGCATCCTCGGCGATACAGGTGATATTGGGGTCGCTCAGGCTGTGCTTGCGGTCCGGGTCGGTCTTGAAGGCGATGAACTTCGAGCCGTCGTAGCGGTTGAGCCCGTCCTGGGTGCCCATCCAGATGAAGCCGCGGCTGTCCTGCAGGATCGAGACGATCGAGCTCTGGGACAGGCCGTCCTCGAGCATGAGGCGATGGAAGCGAATCGGAAGTTCTGATACGGCAAGTGCCATCCCGGACCATGCGGTCAGGACGCAGATAAACACCGAATAGGCGAGCAGATGCTTTCGCGTCATAGATGAAATCTCCGGTTCGGGGGCCATCCGGCCCACCCGGTAAAAATTGGTCTTCTGAATAAGTGTCGTCGTTTGCGGCAGGATCTTGAGCAGAAAGGTGTTGGGAGAGAATGGGGTTGCCGACGCCCCGGCGTGCGGGGCGCCGACTACAGATCTAGACGATCTCGACCAGCGTCAACTCGAAAGCGAGATCCTGTCCCGCCAGGGGGTGGTTGGCATCGAGCGTAACCGTATCGTCGGCCACCTCGATGATGCGGACGGGCATTTCGCCGTCAGGCGAGTGCATGGCCAGGACCATGTCGACTTCCGGTTCGAGATCCTCCGGCAGCTCAGCACGAGGAACCCGGCCGATCATTTCCTCGCGGGGCTCGCCGTAGGCGTCGGCGCATTCGATGGCGATTGTGTTGGTCTGGCCGACCTCCATGGCCGCCACGGCCGCGTCAAAGCCGGGAATGACCTGCCCGCTGCCGATTTCGAACGAGAGTGGGTCGCGACCTTCGGAACTGTCGAAGACGGTGCCGTCAGTCAGGGTTCCCTTGTAGTGGACCTTGACGGTCGTGCCTGCTTCAATCATGGTTCATCCTTCATTGAAAGTTGATGATGGCGCCCCCCAAACTAGGTGTTGGAAGGAAAAATGCCAATGTTGCGCTACAGCAGGCCCGCCTCCGACGAGTACCGCGAATACTTCGCAACCTATCTCAGGCAACTGGCCGATGATCAGCATGATATCATGGCCCTGTTGCGGGAACAGGGGTTGGCGGTGCTGTCCGGCCTCAAACGCATGGACGACAACCAACTGGTCCATCGCTACGAAGCGGGCAAGTGGACGGTTGGCGAGGTGATCGGGCATCTGATCGACACCGAGCGCCTGTTCGCCTTCCGGGCCCTGTGGATCGCCCGCGGTTCGGCGGCGCCGCAGCCGGGCATGGACGAGAACGGCTGGGCGGCGACCAGCAACGCCGGCCGGCGTTCCCGCAAGGAACTGTGGAAAGAGCACCACGTCACCCGCACGAACCATCTGTACCTGCTGCGCAGCTTCGACGACGAGGCCATCGCGCGGCGCGGCATCGTCGATGGTGGGCCGCTGACGGTCAATGCCGTGCCCTGGCTCATGGCCGCCCACGAACGCCATCATCTGAACGTGTTGCGCGAACGGTACGGCATTGACTTTCCCGGTCAGGTCGCCCCATGAGCGACAAGGTCGTGGTGATCATCGGCACCGGCGAGCGGGCCAAGGCCGAGACAGGTCTGATGTATGCGGTGAACGCCGCCCGGTATGGCTGGCTGGACGACGTGAAGCTCGTTTTCTTCGGTCCGGCCCAGGCCCTGCTGCCGGCCGACGAGGACCTGCAGGAATTGCTGCGCCAGTTCCAACACGACCAGCAGACGGCGGTCGCCTGCCGATTCCTGGCCGACCGCGACGGCATCAGCGACGACCTGTCCGGTCTGGGCCTGGAAGTGGCCTACGTCGGCGAGATGATCTCGAAGCTGATCCGGGACGGCTACACGCCCATGGTCTGGTAGCCGCCCTTGCCCTGATTTCCGTCCCGGGAGCCGTACGGTGCTTTTTCGATTCTCCCTCTATGGCTTTCTGAAGAACCAGCGCTACTTCGAGCCGTTCCTGATTCTCTTTTTCCTGGACCAGGGACTGAGCTACACCCAGATCGGCCTGCTGGTGGCGGTGCGCGAATTGAGTGCCAACCTGCTGGAAATCCCTTCCGGTGCCGTAGCCGATCTGTACGGACGGCGCCGGGCCATGATCAGCTCGTTCGCGGCCTACATCGCCTCGTTCCTGACCTTCGCCACCGGTCACTCGCTGTTGCACTTCACGGTCGCCATGTTCCTCTACGCCTTCGGCGACGCCTTCCGCACCGGCACCCACAAGGCCATGATCTTCACCTGGCTGCGCGCCGAAGGGCGGCTGGGCGAAAAGACCCGCATCTACGGCTTCACCCGCTCGTGGTCCAAGCTGGGTTCGGCCCTGAGCATCATCATCGCCACGGTGATCATGGTGAGCAGCGGCGAGTACCGCTGGATCTTCTACTTGTCGGTAGTGCCTTACCTGTTGGGCATCATCAACTTCCTGTTCTATCCCGACTGGCTGGACGGCGAGCGCCGGGGACCGCTTTCACCGGCGGCCGTGCTGCGCCATCTGGGCCGCGCCTTCAGCCGGATTTTCCGGACGGCCCACCTGCGCCGTCTGGTCGCCGAAACGATGACTTTCGAGGGCACGTTCAAGGCGGCGAAGGACTACCTGCAGCCGATCACCCGGCAGGCGGCGCTTGCGGCGCCCCTGTTGCTGACGCTGAACGAAGAGACCCGCGGACCCGTGTTGATCGGCGTGGTCTATCTGGCGCTGTACCTGATCTCGTCCCTGGCCAGCCGCCAGTCCCACTTGCTGGTGCGGTGGCTGGGCGATGAGGAGCGCGGCGTGCGCGCGGTGTGGTGGGGCACCCTGCTGATGTACGCGGCGCTGGTGCCCGTCCTGTGGCGGGGCTGGCTGGCCCCGGCGATCGTGATCTTCATCGCGTTGCACCTCTTGCAGAATCTGTTCCGGCCCATGCACATCAGCCGCTTCGAGACCCATGCTGACGCCGATCAGGGCGCGACCATTCTCTCGGTCGAAAGCCAAGCCAAGAGTCTGGCGGCCATGGTTCTGGCACCCCTGCTGGGCTGGCTGGTCGATGGGGCGTCCGGCGGCTTCTGGCCCGTGGGCGCCATCGGCGCCGGGCTCGCCCTGGCCATGATCGTCTCCCGGGGGCGCGCTACCGTTGCGGCGGAATAACCGAGATGATGCTGGACAGAACGGCCGCGTCGGCGTCCAGGAAGCCGGGCTTGATCAAGCGCGGAACCAGTGTGCGCCAGTTCTCGTCCGCGTGAAAGACCTTGGCGAACAGGGGCAGCGACTCGTCCACCTTGCCCGCGTTGACCAGGGCCACCGCGTGCCAGAAACGCGCCTCGGGATTGCCGGCCAGGATGCGTTCGGCTTCGCCGTAGAAGTAGTCGGCGCCGCGCAGGTTGCCCTCTTCCACGGCCAGATCCCCGGCGTTCATCATCTCGTAGCCCCGGTGCATCTGCAGCAGCCGGGTCAGTTCCACCACCGGATCCGGATTGTCCTCGACCCTCAGGTCGACTACCACGTCATCCCACTTGCGGCCCGTGGCTTCCCCGCGCACGACCAGGATCGCCGCCGACTGCCGGCCCCGGATGTCGCCGCCTGCGGCCTGGGCTGCCGCCAGAGCCGCGACCAGCCGCTCGGGCAGGGCTCCCTGGGCCGCCTCGAAGGCCCGGGTCATGGCCTGGGGCACGGTCGCCGGTCCCATCAGGTTGGCCTGCACCGAGTAGTCCACGCCCACGACGTGGCCGGCGTGTTCGATGCAGTGGCTGCCGGTGTGCGCCGCCACGTTGCCGTTGCCGTCGATCATGGCCACCTGCCGGATGTTCGAGTGTTCGTCGGCGGCCAACAATTGTTCGAGGGCCACGGTGGCCGGCACCCCGTCCGCCATCAGGACCAGTCCTTCGGCTCCGTAACTGGGATCGACCATCGACTGGGTGGCCACCGCGCCGACTCCGGCCCGGGCCCAGGGGACCAGACCACCGACGTTGAACCAGTGGGACTGCACGGCGACACCCATCTCGCCGGTCTCGGTGGCGCGGGCGACGATGGAATAGGTGGCCACCGGTCGGATCGGGGAAACCTGCGGCACGGCGGCCTGGGCGGCGGCAACGGACAGAAGCACGAGGGCAAGGGACTTCAGGATTCTCATGGGGCTCCTCTTTCGGGGTTTGGCTGCGCGCAGGATACACGACGGAGCAGTCCGACTCAATGCCCGCCACGGCTGGAACACGCCTTGCAGATCCACTCCCGACGAAGCATTGCACCGCGCCCGCTGACGGGCCTGACCCGCAGACAGTTGGTAGTGACATGAGTGACAGCCGGAAAACCTGGATGATCGAAGCGGGGGACGTCCTGGACGTCATGACCCCCAACCAGAAACCGCAGACCGCCGTGAAGGCCACGCCCAGGTATCAGGACGTGCCGCGCCCCGTGCCGGGCACACCGCCCGCCGAGCCGGTCAAGCGCCGGGCCAAGGCCGTGCCTCAGCGCAAGTCCGGCTTGCAATTTGCACCGCTGGTCGTGCTGACCTACCTGCTGGGGCCGCTGGCCATCCTGTTGACGCCGGCCGGACGGCGACAGACTTCGTCGATCGCGCTGGCCGGGGCTTCGGTCATGGCGACGGTCGCCCTAGTCAGACGTCAGTTCGAGGGGCTCGTGCACCTGGATCATCCGGCCTCGGTCTGGGCCTGGCTGGCCCTGCTGGTGATCGCCGTCGTCGGTGGGTTCACGGCCTGGGCGCGGGCGGTTCACCTGATTTCGCGCGAGGGCATCCCCCACGTGAACAAGCTGCCCCACTGGCTGCGCCGCGGTTGGATGATCAGCGCGCTGGGTCTGCTTGCGCCCGGCAGCGGACTGCTGCTCAATGGGCGTTCCGGGCGAGCGGCGCTTACCCTCTGGCTGCTGTGGCCGGCGGTCCTGGCGGTTGCGATCCTGACCAACGCGATGGGGCTGTGGCAGCACCATCTGCAGAGCGGCTGGCTGGCCGGAGCCGGCCCGGCGCTGGAAACAGCGTTCATGGCCGCGGGTGCTCTGGCGGCGCTGGGCTGCCTCGGCTACCTTGCCCAGGCCTTGGAAGGAATGCGGCAGATTCTGGTGGAGCCCGGACTGAAGACGCGGGTCAAGGGCGACTACTATGCCCTGGCCGTCATCGCCGCCGTCGTGGTCCTGGCCGTTGTTGCCAGCCCGGTGCAGATGGCGCACCAGCTCGGTGCCGGCGGCGACATTCTGCGTGCCGAGGGCTTCCAGACCATTCCCCTGCAGCTGAATCTGGCGGCGCGCCACCTGGACGCCGGCCGGCCCGAGTACGCCCTGCAGGCGGTGGAGCTGTACACCGAGCTGGGCCAGACTGATCAGGCGGCCGCACTGCGCTCGGACCTGGACCAGAGCCTCAGTACATACGTGGCCCTGGTTCAGCAGGAGGAAACGCCCCCGGCTAGCCGGCCCGCCCGGCCGGCCACTGCCGCGGACCCGACGCTCTATGTGGGGACCATGGCCGCTGGTCAGGAGAACAAGCCTGAACCGGAGCCCCAACCGAAGCCGGTCGCCCGGGCGTCGGTCAGCCAGACCATGGGCATGCCCTTCGGCCCCGGCCTGGGCGGTGACACCATTGATCCGTCGGACACGCAGATGCAGGGACCACGGAAGTAGCCGGCGCCGATAATCGCACTCGCCAGAGCAGGGCGGAGGCTGCATTATCGGCGGCATGAAGAGCGAACGCCTGATCTCCCTCGATTTTCTGCTGGGCCTGACCGTGGCCCTGATGATCCTGGTCAACAATCCGGGCTCCTGGGCGCACAGGTACCCACCGCTGCGCCACGCGGAATGGCACGGTTGGACCCCGACCGATGTGGTCTTTCCGTACTTCCTGTTCATCGTCGGGGTTTCCCTGGCGCTCAGCTTCGCCCGCCGCCAGGCCGCCGGGGCCCACCGTGGCCAGTTGGTGCGCAAAGTGCTTGACCGTTCGGCCCTGATTTTTCTGTTCGGGTTGCTGCTCAACGGATTTCCGTACAACCACCTGGATTCCCTGCGCGTCTGGGGTGTGCTGCAACGCATCGCCGTGTGCTATCTGGTCGCCGGCCTGACCGTGGTTCTGGTACCCCGTACCCGCGGCCGGGTGGCCGTGATGCTGGGCCTGCTGGCCGCCTACGAGCTGCTGATGCGGCTGCCGCTGGTGCCCGGTTGGGGGCACGGCAGTTTTGAATTGGCGGACACCTTCGCGCGCTGGGTCGATCTCCGCTGGCCGGGGGCCGGGCACGTCCACGTCACCAGGGGAGTGTCCTTTGATCCGGAGGGGATGGTCTCGTCACTGACGGCGGCGGCCAGCACTCTGGCCGGGTTCCTGGCGGGCCGATATCTGCTGCGCGACCTGCCGCTGACCCGGCGCCTCAGGGGCTTCCTGGTCGCGGGCCTGGGGTTGGCGGCCATGGGCTTGGCGCTGGGTCTCGTCGAACCGATCAACAAGCAGCTGTGGACCGTGAGCTACACCGTGTTGATGACGGGGCTCTCGTTGTTGGGCCTCGCCTTCTGTGGCTGGGCCATCGACCTGCGTGGGTGGCGGCGCTGGGCCCAGCCGTTCGTGGTCTTCGGCAGCAACGCGTTGTTGGCGTTTCTCGGCTCCGGCTTGCTGGCCAGACTTGCCGTACTGATCAAGGTCACCGGTGCCGGCGAAGGGCCTGTCGCATTGCAGACGGCTCTCTACACGGGCGTCTTCCGCCCCCTGGCCGGTCCGGTCAACGGTTCCCTGCTCTACGCCCTGGGGATCACCCTGTTGTGGTGGCTGATCCTGTGGGCATTTTATCGCAGGCGGATCTTCATCAAGATCTAGCCGTTGTTGCCTCCTGATTAATTTTGTTATATTGACTTATTAAACATGGTATAATTGATTTCTAGTTAGAAACCGATTGGCCCTCTGCGCCGCTTCCAGGCCGGGGGACTTCCGCTCCTGATCCTAAGGGGAAAACCAAGTGCGCCAGAATCCGTTTGCCCAGCCCTTCTTTCGGCCCTTCCTGTTGCTGAGTTTGTTCTGCCTGGCCATTGCCGGTCAGGCCATGGCCGGGGCTCCGGCCGGCTACTACGACTCGGCCGATGAGACCAACGCCGCGACCCTGCGGGTGACGGTGCACAACATCATCAAGGATCATACGAAGATTCCCTACACGGCGGCCTCGACCGACACCTGGAATGTTCTGGAACTGGCCGACCAGGATCCCAACGACAGCAGCCGCATCCTGGATGTGTACCTGAATGCCAGCTACCAGAAATGGGGCGCCGGCAACAACGACTACAACCGCGAGCACACCTGGCCCAAGAGCTTCGGCTTTCCCAACGACGGTGACAGCAACTATCCCTACTCGGATTGCCACCAACTCTTCCTGTGCAACGACAGCCGCAACACCTCGCGCAGCAACAAGCCGTACGGGACCGTGGGCGGCAGCGGCACGACCGAGTACACGACCGAGGTCAACAACGGTGTCGGTGGCGGCAGCGGCACCTATCCCGGCTGGTCCAACTGGGCCAACACCACCTACTGGGAGACCTGGTGGGATCGTCGCGGAGACGTGGCCCGTGCCCAGTTCTACATGGACGTGCGGTACGAGGGCGGCACCCACGGTATCACCGGCTACGCCGAGCCGGACCTGATCCTGACGGACAACGTGATCCTGATCGAGAATTCCAACACGGGCAGCAACGAATCGGTGGCCTACATGGGACTGCTCAGCACCCTGCTGCAGTGGAACCAGGATGATCCGGTGGACGCCAAGGAAATGGCGCGCAACGACGCGATCTTCCCCTGGCAGGGCAACCGCAACCCGTTCATCGACCATCCCGAGTGGGTCGACTGCATCTTCGTCGGCAACTGTACCGGCGGCAGTGACACGACGCCACCGGCGGCTCCCACGGGCCTGGTGGCCCTCGCGGGCGACGGCAGCATTTTTCTGGACTGGGCCGATAATGCCGAGGCCGATCTGGCCGGCTACACGGTCTACCGTTCCACGGCGATCGGCGGTCCGTACAGCAGCGCGAGCGGCGGCCTGGTGGGTATCAGCCAGTTCACCGACAACGGGCTGACCAACGGCACGACCTACTACTACGTGGTCAGCGCGAGCGACCTTTCCGCGAACGAGTCGGCAGTCAGCAGCGAAGCCAGCGCCACGCCTGAAGTCGGCGCCGGCGGTGGCGGATCCGTGGTGTGGATCAACGAGTTCCACTACGACAACGACGGCACCGACACCGGCGAGTTCTTCGAGGTGGCCGGTCCGGCCGGATTCGATCTGAGCGGATGGTCGCTGATCGGCTACAACGGCAACGGCGGTGTGGTCTATGACACGGTGAATCTGAGTGGCGTGCTGCCCAATCAGCAGAACGGCTACGGCACGATGAGTTTCAACATGGTCGGCATGCAGAACGGCTCGCCTGATGGCCTGGCCCTCGTTGACGGCAGTGGCGCCGTGGTCGAGTTCATCAGCTACGAAGGTGTGGTCAACGCCACTGACGGTCCGGCGGCCGGCACGTCGTCGACAGACATCGGCGTGGTCGAGTCGGCCGCCACACCCATCGGGTTCTCCCTCCAACTGGGCGGCACCGGCAGTTCGAGTGGTGACTTCACCTGGCAGCCGGAGCAGGCTCATACCGCCGGTGCGGTCAACACGGGCCAGGTATTCAGTGCACCGGTCAACCAGGCACCGACGGCGGTGGCCAACGGTCCTTATACCGGCGAGTCGGGCCTGAGCATCAGTTTCTCGGCGTCAGGTTCGACCGACCCGGACGGGACGATCGTGGCCTGGGCCTGGGACTTCGGTGACGGCGGCAGCAGCACGCTGGCCGACCCGACCCACACCTACGCGGCGGCCGGCAATTACACCGTCACCTTGACCGTTACCGATGACCTGTCGGCGACAGATACCGATTCAACCAGTGCCGCTATCGTCAATCCGTCGGCGGCCGGTTTGCCGTCGGCGCTGCCGGTGGCCCAGATCGCCCGCATCTATCCCAACCCGTTCAATCCGGCGACGAACATCCGCTTCGTGGTGGGTGAGCCGGGCCGGGTCCGGGTCGAGATCTTCTCGGTGAAGGGGGCTCTGGTGCGCACACTGCTGAATGAGGATCGCGGCGTGGGTGAGTTCGAGTTGCGCTGGAACGGCGTGGGCGATGACGGGCAACTCGTGCCCAGCGGGGCGTATTTCTGCCGGGTCAGCAATGGCGGTTTCTCTGATACTCGGTCTTTGCTGCTGCTGAAGTAGAATGGGCGGGCGCCACATGAAAAGACGGTGGTCACAGTCGATAGCTGTGGCCACCGTCTTTTTTGGTCCCGTTCCAGATCAGTGATACATCGCCTTGAGCGAACCCAGGCTCATCACTTCGGTCGCACCCTTGTCGAGCGCCCCGGCGAAATCATCGCCCAGGCTCATGGTCACGCCGGACTGCTCCGCGTCCGGGCAGCCGCGCTGGTTGTAGTGCAGCAGCGCGGCCTTGAGGCGCATGGCCAGAGCCTGGCTCGTGCGGTTGTCCCGCGGCGGCATGACCCTGCTCGCCAGATAGTCCTCGGTCTCCGCGATCAGTGGCAGGATGTCGTCGGCGCTGCCGTTGGCGAGATTCAGGCGGGCGGCGATCAACTGCCGGATCAGGGCGAAGCCCATCAGGCGGTGCCGGTGCCCATCCAGGATCTGCATCATGGCTGCCTGGTCGAAGGTCCGGCCGTTGATTTCGATGCTGCTGAACGGCCAGGTCCCGGGGTGATCGGCCCAGTAGCGCGCCGAGTACACACAAGGTTCCCCGACCGGATCGGTGCCGACGCTGCCGCAGGCCAGATCGATGACAAACGAGTCGGATGTCTCATTGAAACCGTCGTCGAAGACGTCAAAGACAGAGAAGCTGCCCGTGACCTTGTAGTCGCCGTCGAGCACCGGATTCCAGGTGCCGGCGAAACTGTAGACCTTGGTCGGCTCGGCTGGAATCTGGATAAACTCGGCGAACTCGAAGCGGTCCACTTCGATCCCGGCGGCATCCTGCAGGACCACGGACCACTCGATACGGGACATCATGATGCCCGGGCGGAAACTGACCGTCAGGTCGGCCGCCCACGTTTCGCAATCAGCCGTTCCGGACAGGCTTTCGAGGGTCCCGGCCGCTGCCAGAGTCGGCAGAACGAGCAAAATGACCAGGGCGGGTATCAGCTTGAAGTTTCTCATGTGTCCTTCTCCCGGCTGTATCGTTCCCGTTGGGGAGCGAGTGAACCTCAACTGGTCGCCGAGGTGCATTTACCGGGCCGGGAGGCGGAAGATGCTATTGATTGCTAGGATTCTGGTCCGCGCTGTATCTTCCAATAGGCTGTTTACGGCCTTTCCGGGCACCTGGCGGGTCTCATGGCTTTCGGCAGGCAATGAGGCGCTGAGGCTATGGGGGCCGTGCGAAACGCAACTTTCAGCCAGTAGGCCGCCGGATGGGCTGCTCTCATATCTGCTGTATTCAGCCCCGGCCATGTGTTAGATTCTCTGCGATTCCACAGAACTCCACCAATTCCGACCCAGAGGTTCAGTCATGAAACGAACGCTGCTTTTGACCCTGCTACTGACCGTGATGGCCCTGTTCGCGCTGCCCGGCCAGGCGGCCGAGCTGCCCAAGCAGGAAATGCACATGTATCATATCGTCCTGGCCAAGAAGGGCCCCAACTGGAAGAGCCAGGGCTCTGAAGAGGGCATGGATGTGCGTATGCGGGTCATCGACGCGGTGCGCAAATCCGCCAAGACGGGCCTGCTGGTTTCCGCCGGCCTGGTCAACGACGAGACCGATGTGGAATTCATCTTCATCTTCGACGTCGAGACCAAGACCGAGGCGTACAACCTGATCATGTCCGCGCCGACGGTGAAGAGCGGCTTCTACACACCGGTGATCTACTCCTACTTCGCGCCCAGGGGCCTGACGGTGCAGAAGTAGTCTTGCCCCTGCTTGACGGCACCGGCTATCGTCCCGGCTGGCTGTTCAGAAACGCGCACGCCAGCACCATCCTGCCCAGCATGTGGCGGAGGGTGCTGGCGGTTTCGTATGACCGGCAACGCCTTGAACTGCCGGATGGCGACTTCCTCGATCCGGACTGGAGCCGGGTGGGTGGCCGCCGGGCGGCCGTGCCTTGCCATGGTCTGGAAGGCAACAGCGAACGCCCTTATATGCGCGGCATGGCCCGTGCCTTCAATCGCGCGGGCTGGGATGTGGCCGCGATGAATTTCCGCGGCTGCAGCGGGGAACCCAACCGCCTGGCGCGCAGCTACCACAGCGGGGTCACCGGGGACTTGCGGGCCGTGCTGGCGGCGGTGCTGGCCGCAGGTTGCACCGAAATCGTCCTGGTTGGTTTCAGCCTGGGCGGCAACCTGATCCTGAAGTACCTGGGCGAAGAACCGGCCGGCGTTGCGGACGGGGCCCGGCTGGCAGACGCGCGCACGATCATTGATTTCGATGATATCTACACCGCGCCCCTGAACGGCTTTGTCGACGCGGCCGACTACTACGCCCGCAACAGTGCCGTCAACTGGCTGGACCGGATTGGGGTACCGACCCTGCTGCTGTCGGCGGCTCTTGACGCGGCGGACAATAGACCGGATTATATAGATAACCCCTGATGGATCACGAATCGGACGGAGCCGCTTTCTGACGGGACCCCCTGCCCGCGGTCATGTGGAGGTATCTATGCGCAAGTCCATCTATTATTTGTCGCCGCTGTTGCTGGTGGTGTTCCTGGCGGGGTGCTCCGTATTCGGTATTGCCACCAAGGGTGATCTCAAACGCCAGAGTGAGGCGAGCCAACTGGAGATGACCAATCTGCAGCAGGAAGTCGCT
>JAJRWA010000226.1 GCA_024277025.1 Candidatus Krumholzibacteriota bacterium
GTCACGCATTGCAGAACTGACTCCGCATGGCTGGCTGGCCATCAATAAATCCGAAGAGAAATTGAGCGCCTAAAACCCCGCTGCTGAAATTTTAGCATGGGCGAAGCGTGGGCGGTAGGTGCGGTTGCTCATCCGTTTACTGTCCACCAGCGATTAAAATGCGCGGATTGGCGCGAAAAAAGAGGGCAGGTCGGCGCTTGGCGATCTGAATGCGGCGGCACCGGGATGGAACGTGTGGTGGAATCAGCAATCGGTGGTAAGCAAATGAAGGAATGGGTGGTTGGAATTACTTCCTCTCACGACAAAGCTCCACGTGTACAGTGAGCGGGATCTTCTTGGCACGAAAGTACATGATTACGCCGTAGGGTGAAATCGAGGATGCTGGCGCGGCACGGATCGAAATGATACGCGAAACAGGAGTCGAGGCGGGCTCCCGCCTTTCGGTGTGCAGGACTTCGACTGGAAATAGTTGTGAAGAAAACCTGCGCACGAGCGTCTACCCTATGAGCCCGTACAATCCATCTGGCTGCGGACCAAAGGAATGATAGTGAACAGGCGACCCGATGCGGACCATTCCTTTATTGAATTGGTGGATCGGTACCTTGATCGTGTCTACCGCTACCTGTGCAGCCTGACGCATGACGAAGAGGTCGCCCGGGATCTGGCCCACGAGACGTTTCTCCGTTTGCACAGGCCGGTCGCGGCCAAGACGGAGATTTCCGAAGCCTACGTATTCAGCACGGCCCGCAATACGGCGCTCTCCCGGTGGCGAAGTGACAAGAGGGAAGCCGCCAAGCGCAATGCCTGGGCTCTGGAACGGAGAGTCATTGTCGGTGAGGGCGTAAATTTGGCGCCGACGGTCCGCGACGGCAGTTCGCCGTCCTTGCTGCTGGAACGCCGGGACTTGGGCCGCGCCCTGGAAGCCGCGCTGGGCTCCTTATCGGAGGAACAACGGACCGTGTTTCTGCTCTCCGAAGTTGAGGGTATGAAGTACAAAACCATCGCCATTGTGCTGGGTGTCAGCGCCGGTACGGTGGCTTCACGGAAATTCAATGCTGTCCGTGCCCTGCGCGGCATCATGGAGAGGTTGGGCTATGCGGTGCCTTGAATTTCGCGAAACAATGGGCCGTTTTCTTGACGGCGAGGTCGACGATGCAACCCGGCGAGAGGTGGGCTTGCACCTGGTGGAGTGCGATGCCTGCGCGCAGTTGATCGAAGGTGACAAATTCTGGGATGATGCCGTTTTGGCGCTGCTTGAACGGGAAGCCCCGACTGATCTGCGGGCGAAAATACTGGTCGATACGATTGGCGCCGAGGCCGCCCGTGGATCAGGCGTCCGGGCCGGCGGCAGCAAAATGAGCCTAGGCACCCAGTTGGGCCTTATCCGGTGGGCCGCCACCCGCCGGACGTCACCGCGATCGTGGCTGGAGGCCGCCGCGATCGTGGCCGGTATCTTCTTGTATATCCACTTCACAGCCGACGACTTCAGGTCCCCGCCGGATGATGCGTTTGCCCTACCGGGCGAAGTGACCCTGGCCATCGGGGGACAAATCCTGAGCCCCGAATCACCGCTGAAATCCGGCTCGCTCTCTCTTGAAGGACCACTGTTTTGAGGAGGTCGAAATGAACTATCCAGTCGCCAGGAAGATGCTTCTCGTACTGTTGGCAGTACTGATGACATCCGCCGCCGCCGTGGCCGCTGAACCGGTGAAGGTCCTGCTCAAGGGTAAAGACGATGCGATCACCGGCTATCTGCGTGAAGTCGGCCAGGCCCGCTTTATCCTGCAGAGCGAGGGCGCGTTCTACCAATTCGAGGCTCAGGAACTGATCAGCGTCAACGGCCGGACGACACCTGCTCCGGAGGATCTGGGACAGGGCCGGCTGGTCACTACTGCGTTGTACGAGAAGGTCCTCGCCGACGGTGACGTGGAGGTCTGGACCAATCTAGACATCGAAAACACGGGCACCGCGATGATTGAGATTGTGGATTGGGGTGCGGCCGCCTGGGAGTTGGAAAATGGCTACTCTTGTGATTTGCGCGATCAGTTCGGCAACAGCCTGCCGGTCGAGATCATTCCCCGCGCGGACGGAAACTATCGGATTGAGGTGCAGTTGCCGGTGCCCGTAGCCCCGCTGGAAACCGTCCGGCTGAACTTGAAGACCCTGCGCCGGGGGGCTGCGCACTTGACCGAGGGGGGCACCTGGCGTTACCAGTACAATGTGGACTACCCTGAGGACCGGTTCTTCGTGCGTAAGATCGAATTGCCGGCGGGCACCGAGGTTGATGTGCCCGCCGGTTGGTGGCTCCACGAGATGGACGGGCGGCTCTTTCTGCATTCGTACTTCTACTATCCGGCCCGAACCCGGGTGCCACAGGTGATCGAGTATCGGCTGCCGTGAGCTGTAGCCGTTAGGCCGGGGCCCGGCCCGTGCTGGTTGAGCCCCGAACTGATCGGTCCCGCCTTGGGATCCGCTGACCTCATCGGCAGACAACGTCCGCGGCCCCGCCGCAGTCGGAGATCCAATTCGATCAGGCGACGGGCTCGGCCGACTGGCCGGAGATGGACCAGCCGGTGAGCAAGAGTGACGACGCCTGGAACTAAAGCCGCAATTCAACTGAACCCGCGGGGTGGGTAGATCTGAGCGACGGTGAAAGGAGCTCGCGCCTACGTGTGTTCACCAGCGAGTAAAATGCGCGGGTTGGCGCGGAAAAAGAGGGCAGGTCGGCGCTTGGCGATCTGAATGCGGCGGCACCGAGATGGAACGTGCAACGGGAGGCCGCGCACAGCGGCCACTGGGTCGGCGTGGGGTCAGTGTGTTTCAGATCGGTGGCGTTTGCGATTTGGACGGCTGATTTGGACGATTAGGGGGCGGGGCGCAAACCAGGAACTTGAATGGGGGCGAGCCGAAGCGGTAGAATATGGAGATCGCACGCGCTCAGGAGGGCGGACTATGCGGTTGATGCCTATCTGCTGCGGTATTAAGGTGTTGGTGATTGATCGGCGGCCCGGGGGGATGCGCGGTCGGTGCAGGGGTCGGTGGCCTCGTAGGTGTGCTGAGCAGTGTCGGTGTCAACGACATGGTTTTCAACTAGCGCCGCATGCGCGGGGCTGATCGGATGAAGAGCTGATGGCTAAGGGCTTGGTAATCATGGTCATGGCATTGGGGCTGTTCATCGGCTTCGTGCTGTCGGGAAAGCTCTCGAGAGAGGACGGCATTTCGCGGATTCTCTGGCTCTTTCTGGGCGCTCTTCCCGGATGTCTGCTATTAGCTGACATCTCGATGGTTGTGTTTGCCGTTGCGGCCGTTGTCCTGCTGCCCGTCGTTTTCATGAGGCGTAGAGGCCGCGACAGATGATGAAGTAGCGGCCGCCAGTTTACTGGACCTTGTCCTTGTACATGTAGGTGCGATGGAAATATTCCATATTGCTTGTGCGTAGCCAGTGGCGGGGAAAGATCGTTCGCCACCAATCGTGATTCTCGCCTGCGGATCGCGATACTGCGTGCGAGAGACGGAGCGTAGGTTGACCACCGAGAGGGGAGCTTACGCAGAGGGCTTCCCCTACAAGGAAGACGGCACCTACCTCTGAAAGACCGACAACCGCAGAGTACAGCGCTACCTCTGCCTGTCAGGCAAACGCGGTTAGGGCAGGAAGACATCGGGCCAGTCGGCCGGCAGTTCGCCGTTCGGCGCGGTCACCGCCAGCGCGAGGTCGCCCTGGATCCAGACCCGGGCTTCGTGGCCCCAGGCTTGCCCCCGGAAGACCTCGCGTTCACCCACCATTGTCGACTGGGCTCCGGCAAGCTCCAGATTCCTGGCCGGGACGGCGAAGAGAATCAAGCGGCTGCCGTCCGGCGTCCGGTACGAGGCCATGGCTGACAAACGGCCCACCGTGTGCCAGACGCGACCGCCTTCCAGGGCAAGATTGCCACTGGTGGCGGGCAGTTCAAAGGCAAAACCCAGTGAACTGCTCAACCAGTGCGACAGTTCGGCGGCGTCCCTGATACGGACTTCCAACGGCCGGCCAATGCGCTCGATCAGGTAGTGGTCGTGGGTCACATCGGCGATGTACATGCCGATCGTGCCCTGGACCTCGGTTCGCCCCGGCACGCCGCCCACTTCGTAGTTTTTTTGGAGAAAGACGCCCAGAACCAGAGAGGCGGCCAGGGCCAGGGGAATCAGGATCCGCCCGATTGAAGGCCGGGATCGCCAGGAGCGATCCGGTATGGTCCCGTACGTGGCCTGGAACCGCAGCATTTTCTCGCGCAGCGGTGCCGGCATGGCTTCCGTCGCGAGGGGCAGACCCTGCAGCCGCTGATTCAGCTGCTCGACACAGGCCAGATAGGCACGGCACTCGGGACAGGTTGCGGTGTGGGCGCGGGTGGCGGCGTCCCAATCGTCTCCGCGGGGATCTGTCGCAACAAGTCGGCAATAGTCGTCATCGGGCCTCATGTAGCTGTCCCTCCTTTCTCGCGACGCACGGCTGATCCCGACTCCAGCAGACTGAGGTACATTTGGCGGCGGGCGCGGTGCAGCGCTGAGCGCAGTGAACCCGGGGCAATCCCCAGACTGTCGGCGGCTTCTTTGTAGCTCCAGCCCTCGATATCGACCAACTGCACTGAGGCCCGCCAGCGCGGCGGCAATTCGCGCAAGGCGCTTTCGATGTCGTCGTCAAAAGCGTCGCGGATGATGCCCGGCTGCCAATCCACATCTGTGGACAGGGCTTCGGCTTCCGTGGCGAACCCATCGTCCCAGCCGTGCTCACCCTGCCTCGATCGCGTGCGCCAATGGTCCCGGCAGGTGTTGTGGACGATGCGGGCCAGCCAGCTTCGGCTGTTGGTGTCCGGTTTGAGGCCGTGAAATCCCTCGAGTGCCTTCAGAAACGCCTCCTGCGCAATATCCTCGGCCAGATCGGCGTCGCAGCAGATGCTGCGGGCCATGCGGTACAGCACGTCCAGGTGCGGCACGATCTCGGCTTCAAAGCGGAGTCTTTCCCGGGGTGACAGGCGA
>JAJRWA010000227.1 GCA_024277025.1 Candidatus Krumholzibacteriota bacterium
GGCGGGTGAAGCGGGTGCGGGCGGCCTTGTCATCCAGAGCGTCGTCCCGTTCCCAGACATCGTCCAGGCCCAGCCGGCGACTATCCTGGCGGGCGAGGAATTCGTAGACCTTGACGGCCGTGCCCGCTGCGTGGATCGCCTGGGCGCGCGCGGCCGCCGCCGGGTTGCGCGCCAACAGGAGGGCGCCACTGGTGCCGCGGTCCAGGCGCGAAACCACGTGGGTTTCCAGCCCCAGATGCAAGGCCAGCCATTCGACCGCGCCCAGTTCGCCGGGCTTGCCCGCGTGGGTCGCCAGGCCCGTCGGCTTGTCGACAATCAGCCAGTCATCAGCCTGGTGGAGGATCATTGCCGGCCAGCCAGCAGGGTGACGAATTCCGCGTCCAGGGCGGCGCCGCGATCGCGTCCGTAGAACAGGTGCAGGCGCTCAAGCAGGTCCGGTTTGGCCAGGTCTTCGGCTTTGGCCTGGTCAAAAACAGCCTGGGCGGCGGCGGGCCGCGGGCCCCAACCGAAAGTCTCGTTGCCCTCGGCGTCAAAGGCCACCAGGCGCGGAATGCTGCGCTTGCCTTTGGTCAGGTACTGGTCCATCAGGTCGAGATTCTCGTCGCGCAGGACCATCCGCAGCGAAATGGCGGGCTGCAGCCCGGCCATCACTTCGATACACGGCAGGCACTGGGCCGAGTCCCCGCACCAGGGTTCGGTGAGCACGAGCCAGGTCTGCGCCCGGGTGAGCCGCGCCAGTTCGGCGGCCAGGGCGGCCGACGGCTGCCAGGTGCGCAGGATGCGTTCGGTGCGGTGCAGATTCAGCTGGGTGAATTCCAGCCGCTGGCACGTTTCTTCATCCGCGTCGTCGGGCAGGATGGCGGCGGCGGTGGCTCTGAAAGCCGCCAGGTATTGGTCCGTCGTCAGTCCCGCGCGGTTGATGTGGTCCAGGATTGCGGTCACGGTGATCCTTTCTTTGCTCAGATCATGGCTGTGCTATCTTCACACCATGATGCGGTTTTGCCAAACGTCAAATGTCCGTCGCTGGCTGCTGCCCGTCTTGCTGGTCGTCCTGTCCGGCTGTGGCATCCGGACCGGTTACGCCCCCCGCGAGGTGCCGGTACACCGCGGTCGTGGTTTGGCGCCGGCGCCGGCTCAGCTCGACTCCCTGACGGTTGTTTCCTGGAATATTCAATACGGTGTGGCAGTCGAACAGGCCCTGCGCGAATTGCGGTCCGATCCGCATCTGGCCGCTGCCGACCTTGTCCTGCTGCAGGAGATGGACCCGCGCGGCAGCCGGCGCATCGCCGAGGCGCTGGGCTTCCACTACGTGCACGGATCGGCTTCGGTGCACCCCCACAACAAGCAGTTGTTCGGCAACGCGGTCTTGTCACGCTGGCCCATCGTCGCCGACCGGATCCTGGTGCTGCCCCACGAGACCCTGCTCACCGGGCACCGCCGGATCGCCGTGGCCGCGGACATCGATCTGGGTGCGGGCCGCGTGTTGCGGGCGATCAGCATCCACACCGCCACGATGGTCATGGAGCAGGGCCAGCGGTTCGAGCAGGCGCAGGCTCTCGGCGACAGCCTGGGCGGCCTGTCCGGCCTGACGGTCATCGGCGGCGACTTCAACACCGTCAGCGAATACGAAGGCACCCGGCTGCGCCAGATCATGCGGCGGCTCGGGCTGACGGCGGTGCATCTGCCGGCCGGGCCGACCATTCGCAACCGCTTCAAGAAGCTGCCGGGCACGACGCCGGTTCTGGACCATCTGTTCTGCCGCGGCCTGGTCCCCGGCGCGACCGGCGTGGCGCGCGAAACGACCGCCAGCGACCACTATCCCGTCTGGGCCGTCTTCACCCTGGAGAATCAGGAGTGAACCGCGGCGGGTGATCCCGTATATTGATTTCTGTTCACGGCAGCAGATTCTCTCAACCGGTACGGCCTATGACTAATTCGGAATCCTTCCCGCCAGCATTCTGCCTGCATCAGTGGCTGGTTCAGCCGGACCTGAACCGGATCACCGGTCCGGCCGGTCCGGTCCAGATCGAACCCCGGGTGATGGCGGTGTTGCTGGTGTTGGCGGCGCGGCCCAACACCGTGGTCACGCGCCTGGACCTGTTGGACGAGGTGTGGTCCGATGCGGTCGTCGGTGAAGAGATCCTGACCCGCGCGGTGTCGGAACTGCGGCGGGTCTTCGGCGACAACGCGCGCCGGCCGGAGTATATCGAGACGATTCGTCATCACGGATACCGGCTGATCGCACCGCTTACGCCGCCGCCGATCCCGTCGGCAACGGCACAGGCAGAGGCGGGAGAGGTTTCCGCGCCGGAGCCAAAGCCCGCCACGGCTGTCCGGGTTCCGGCCCCGACGCCGCAGCCTGCTGGCTTCCCGCTGCGGCGCGGCCTGGTCGCCATGGGTGTGCTGGCGATCCTGATGGTCGGCGGCTGGTTGATTCTGCGGCCCGGCGTCCGACAGGGGCCGGTCAGCACGAGGACAGCGATTCCTTTGACCACCTACCCGGGTCGCGAATACCATCCGGCCCTTTCGACGGACGGGACCCGCGTGGCGTTCGCCTGGGCCGGACCCGGGCAGTCGCGCACAGCCATATATATCAAACAGCGGAACGCGGAATCGGCCCTGCAGGTGAGCGACGAGCCCGGCTGGGCGGCCTGGCCGGCCTGGGCTCCCGACGGCCAGACGGTGGCCTTTGTGCAGACAGTCGACACCGTCAGCACGATCGGCCTGGTGCCGAGCCTGGGCGGGGCCGTGCGCTGGCTCCACGCCACGCGGGGCCTGATCGAGGGTTTGGACTGGTCACCGGACGGCAACCAACTGGTCTTTGCCGCGACCGATACGGTCAGCGGCCGGTATCGGCTGTTCGTGTGCGACCTGGCGTCGTCGGCGGTGGTGCCGGTGCCCGTGACACGCGCCGACAATGCGGGTGACTTCCGGCCACGCTTTGGCCCCAGCGGGCGCCGGCTGGCCTGGATCGGTTTGGACCGTGCCGGCCGCAGCGGTATTCTTGTCGCCCCGGCGGCCGGTGGCGCGGCCCGACAGGTCACCACCAGCCTCGATAACCTGCACGGTCTGGCCTGGACAGCCGACGGCGAAGCTCTGGTCTACGCGGCATCCGCAGCCGGAATTTCCCGGTTGTGGGAGGTGCCGGAAGGTGGGGGCCCACCGGATCTGATTGCCACTTCGGGCCAGTTCGCCTGGAATCCGGCCATTGCCCGCGGCACCGGCGATCTGGTCTTCGAGGAAGTCCAGGTCGATCAGGATCTGTGGCGGGTGGTGGTCACGGATCGGGAATCCTGGCAGATGCAGGCCACTTCCTTCGTCAGCTCGACCCGCTGGGAATCGGGCGCGGATTTCCGGCCGGACGGCCAGGCGGTCGCTTTCATTTCGGCCCGCAGCGGCCGACCGGAGATCTGGCTGGCCGATGCGAACGGCGCGAAGCCGCGCAAGTTGACCGAGCTGGGGGCGACCGCGCTCAGTAACCTGCTGTGGTCGCCGGCGGGCGACCACCTGGCCTGTAACGCAGTGCTCGGCGGCGAGACCAGAATCCTGATTGTGGCTCTGGCCAGCGGCAGGCCGCAGCAGATGTCAACCGGTCGGCCCCGGGAAACCTTTGTGGCCTGGGGTGCCGGCGGTGCCGATCTTCTGGTTGCTGCCGCGGTCGACACCACCTGGCAGATCTACCGTTTGGCGGTGGACAATTCGGAAGCGGTGCCCTTGACTCGCCGTGGTGGTCTGACCGCCCGCGAGTCCGCCGATGGGCGCACCCTCTACTTCACGCGTCCGGACCGGCCGGGCTTGTGGCGCCGGCAGGCAGGGGGCCGGATCACGCCGGAACTCGTATTGCCGGACCTGGGGCCCGCCGACCGCTACAACTGGCGTCTGGACGGCGGCCGCATTCTCTGGGTCGTGCGCGCCGGGGGCACCGCCCTGTTGGCGTCCTATGATCTGGCCACAGGGCGTTCATCGCTGCTGGCCGAATTGCCGGGAATGCAGGGTTCGGGGCTCGCGGTTCTGCCTGGTCATGATGTCTTTGTCTACCCGCGGCGGCGGGAAATCGCGGGTGACCTGATGCTGCTGCCCGCCGCCAATGGGCAACTCCGGTTCGGATCCTAGAAAATCCACAAATCTTCTGGAATTATAATCTGCTGTAAAACAACAAGATACAAGATCGCAAGCCAACCTTAAGGTCCCCCTCACCTGTTCCTCAGGCCCCCCGACCGCAATTCCCGTTATCTGACACACGTGAACAGCTGGCGCACCCCGTCGGCGGATCACGACAGCAGGAGGCCGGTCAGTCGTGTCTGGTCTCACCTGAGCGAACGGGATTCCATTTCACCTGGTCACCTTAGGATCCCGGGGTGAGACAAGGTCGGCGCCGCCGGAGAGAATTCGGGTAACATGCCCCCCCGAAGCTTCTCTGACAGCAATTCGATAGCGGCTCCGGCCTCCTGTACTATCCAACTCAGAACGACCAGCCGGACCCTGAGTACCGACAAAACCGATCCCCCTCGGCGTTGGTCAGGTCGCCCCGGCTGGCCGGAACGATAAAGGGACCTCATAACGAGGTCCCTTTGTCAATCCGGGGCCGCCTCTCGCTGACGCCAGTCTCAGGTCAGAAACTCGGCCAGGATCTGGCCCTGATAACATTCCCGGATCTTTTCGAAGGCCCGATTCCTGATCTGGCGGACCCGCTCGCGGGACAGCTCGATGGACTCGCCGATGGCCTCGAGGCTCATGGTCGGGTTGTTGCCCAGACCGTAGTAGCACTCGATGATCTCGCGTTCGCGTTCGCTCAACTGGGAGAGAGCCAGATCCAACTCGTGGTTCAGGCTCGATTTTTCAAGGATTTCGTGCGGCAGGTCCGCCTCGGGGTCGCTCAGGGTCTCGGCCAGGGTCGGACCGTCCGCGTAGGCGGGCTTGTCCATCACGACGTTGGGTCGGCAGGCGGCGCGGATCTGGGCCACCTTGGCGGCCGGCAGGCCCACCTTGTCAGCCAGCAGGTCGTCGGCAATGCCGGTCATGGCCTGCTGCTCAAGCTTGCGCTCCAGCTTGGTGATCCTGGTCGCTTCGCGGGCGCGGTTGGCCGGCAGGCGCACGGTGCGGGTCTGATCCTGCAGGGCGGCCTGGATGGTCTGCCGGATCCACCAGACGGCGTAGGTCACGAAGCGGAACTCGCGCCGTTCATCGAAGCGGCGGGCCGCGGTGATCAGCCCCACGTTGCCTTCGGCGATCAGATCCATGTAGCTCAGGCCGCGGTTCAGGTAGCGCTTGGCCACGCTGACGACGAAGCGCAGGTTGGCGTTGACCATCTGGTCGAGGGCTTCGTGGTCTCCCCCGCGGATCCGCCGGGCCAGCTCGACCTCCTCTTCCTTGGTCAGCAGGTCGTAGTGGGCAATGGTCGACAGGTAGTGCTTGAGCGCCTGGCTGTTGCGGCGGTCGATGTTCTGTTCCACTTCGTACATGATTCCCCTCACTCGTCATGTTTATGGGCACCGGGCACGCCGGATTGTCTGCTGACTGATGGTTGGTGACGCTGGTGAGGGATCTATTACAAGAAAAAGTGCCGTGTGACGAAAAAAAGCCGGGGCCTGGATCCGGCCCCGGCTAACCTATTGTGGCGTAATATGTTAGATCTTGTAGGCTTGACCGTTGAGCACCTTGGCCGCGCCGCCTTCCAGGAAGAAATAGCTCTCGTAGCCATACTCCTCGAGGTAGTACTGCAGCCATTTGACCTGCTTGCCCACCTGGTCGATGATCAGCAGAGCCGCCAGCCAGGCTACTGGGGAGTTGTGTCTTTCAGAGAAATTCGGAGATGTCTTTAAGGGGCATCTTCAACGGGTCAGCGTGACTTTCCCCTGCAGTTGGTGACTGAAGTCACCTGAGGCTGTCCTGCCGCGACTCGTAATGCGGTAGAGATAGGTGCCGGACGGATAAGTGCGGCCCGAATCGTCAGTCCCCAGCCAGAGGAACTTGCGGGAGCCCGCCGGCTGGGCACCCAGGTCCTGGCGGAGAATTCGCCGCCCCTGCACATCGAACACCTAGACCAGATCATGGGTCTCGGTCGTGGTCCGCCAGCGGAAGACCGTCCGCGGATTGAACGGATTGGGGAAGGCGGGCAGCAGCGTTACCGGCGCCTGCACCACTTCGCCGGCGTCGTCGGTCTTGTCGACAACCAGGTCATGCAGCAGCCAGCGGTCGGGATCGAGATACACGTTGGTCACGGTCTTGTCGAGCAGGAAGACCAGTTCCTGATCCAGTGTTTGGGACATGATCATCAGCGTCGTGTCCAGGCCCGCACCCACGAAGCGCAAGTCGATGGGGATCAGATAGGCCGGCCGGCTGCCATCCGGCTCGGGTACCTGCTCCTGCTGCAGGTGTACCCGGAAATAGTTCACGCCGGCGATCCAGTCGTTCTCCCAATTCATCCTCAGGACGGGATACGTGGTGCGGTTCAGCCACTGGTCGAAAAACCAGCTCAGATCGTAACCGGCCACATCCTCGCAGGCCCTCTGAAAATCCTGGGAGTCGGCGTTGCTGAAGCGCAGCTGCGGATCATCCAGGTAGTTGCGCAGGATCGTGAAGAACTTCTCGTCACCCAGCCAGTGCCGCAGCATGTGCAGGACCCAGGCCGCCTTGTGGTAGACGATCGTGCGGAAGTAATAGGGCGGATAGTCGATGCCCGGGTCACGAATGATCGAAGCGACGCCGTAGTCGTGCCCCCAGTCGTGGGAGACCATGAAGCTGCGCAGCCCAGCCGGACCGTAGAGGTGTTCGGCCCACAGGGCTTCCGTGTAGGTGGCAAAGCCCTCGTTCAGCCAGACCTGGGTCCAGTCCGTGGGCGTGACCAGATCGCCGAACCACATATGGGACAGCTCGTGCACCAGCACCGTGTCGAACTGGTGGGTGCCGGGCAGCAGGATGTCGCCGTAGGTGATGGCCGTCGGGTGCTCCATGGCCTGGTCCCAGACGCACTCGGCAATGCCCAGCGGTTGGCCGGCAAAGGGGTACGGGCCGAACAATTCGCCACAGAAATCCAGCATTTCCGGCAGGATCGAGAGGTCTTCACGGGCGGCGGCCTCATCTTCCGGAAAGACGTAGTGGCGCAGATCAATCCGGCCGGCGGGGCCGTCGTACTGTTCACTGATTTCCACGTACTGCGCGGCGGCCAGGCTGACCAGATACGTGGAGATGGGCTCACTTTCGAACCAGCTCCAGGCCGAGTTGTTCTGGCCCATGAAACGGCCATTGGAAACGGCCATCATGTCGTTGGGCACGATGACGTTCATGTCCACGGTGGCCTTGTCCTGCGGGTCGTCCTTGCAGGGCCACCACGAGCGGGCGCTCCAGGGTTCACTGAC
>JAJRWA010000228.1 GCA_024277025.1 Candidatus Krumholzibacteriota bacterium
CCGCTGCCGTCGGCGTGAAACGCACCGTGACCGTAAGATTCCCGCCCGCGGCCAGGATCCGGGCGCCGCCGCCGGCCACCACCGCAAACACCGCAGTGGTCGAGTCCAGCTGGACATCGATGGGCACGTCATAGTTCACGGCGTTGGTCAGAATGAGGTCCAGTTCGAGACTCTGGCTGACCAGCGTGCCGGGAAACACGAGTTGGCTGGGCGTGGCGGTGATCGCGGCCGGAGCGGCGATACCGTCGCCGGACAGCGGGATCGGCGTCACGACCGCGCCCAGATCCATCAGGCACTCGAAATGGCCGGGCGCATCGGCCACGAACTGCACGAGTATCGTGTGGCTGTCGCCGGGCTGCAGGCTGACGTCATAGGCGCCCTGCAGAATGGAAAACGCCGTGCACTCGCCGGGCAGGGAAGCCCGCAGCGGAATCACGGTGGTGCCCGTGTTGGTGACGCGAATGGAGGCGGTGGCCGCCACGTCCACGTAGTGGGCCTGGAAATCATAGCTGGCCGGAGCGTCCCAGGCGGTGGTCTGCGCCTTGCCCGTACCGGAGAAAACGAGCGCCGGTATCGCCGGGTCGCCGATCAACAGCGTGCAGGACCGGTATCCCGCCGCTACCGGCGTGAACTCGACCACGAAACTGCGGGATTCCCCGGGTTGCACGTCGGCCGGCAGGGAGCCGTCGACCAGTTGGAATACCTGGCAGGGATCGACAAAAACCGGCGCCATGTGGATGGGAATCTGGCCGGTGTTGACCAGGGTCATCGTGCGCTGGCTGGACTCCCCAAGCAGGACCTCACCGAAATTCGTGCTGCCCAGGATGGTCCACGCCGCCGCCGGTGCCGTGCTGGCTCCCGTCAGCGAAACCACGGGCAGGCCGCCACCCAGGTCCAGCGTGCACGTGATCTGCCGTTCCTGCACGGGCGTGAAGGTCAGTTCCAGACTCAGCGAGCCCAGGCCGGGCACGATGAAGGGGCCGGATCCGCCCGACAAACCGAAAAAGTCGCACAGGTCCTGGATCACCGGTGCGACCGAAATCGGATCCGGGCCCTGGTTCCAGATGACCAGCGTGCGGGAAACCGTGGTGCCGATCGGCGGCGCGCCAAAGTCGAGTTCGGTCGTGCTCAATATGATCCAGGGCGTGCCCCCGTTGAGGCCGGCGACGATTTCGCGTCCGGTGACGGTGGACATGGCGATCAGGTCCTCGGGCGCGTCACCCGGAATGTAGGACATCTGGCCGGGCAGCGAGGCCGCCCAGGCCGGCTTCATCGTCACTTCAATCGGGCCCGGTTCGGTGGCCACGACGGTGAAAGTGGCCAGCAGGATATCGGCCGAGGGCGGCAGGGGGGCCGTGTAGCCCACCACCAGGCACGGCGCCGTGCCCACGTTGATGCCCTGGCCCTGGAAATCCCAGCCGGAAATGAGGCCGGGACCATCGACGTCGATACAGGCCTCCCAGCCCAGCACACCGCCGCTGCCGGTCTGGTCATGGAGGACCAGGTAGCCGGTGATGGAGCCGGGAATCGTGGGCATGGTGGCGGTATCTGCCGTATAGCCGGCATCCCAGTAGATGCCGACCTGGTCCTGCGCCCGGGCGCCCGGGGCTGCCAACAGGCTCAAGCCGACAATGATGAGTGTGGTCAATAGATAGAATGCGGCATGCGGCGGGCGAACCGTGCTGAACGAGCGTGACATGTCTTTCCCCCTGCAAACGAGTGAGCGAAGTGGCGAGACGATTATACCACGTATGGACCTTTCGACGGGGTGTTCTGCTGACACGGCTCCACGCTGGCGAGGCGACCGGCCGTTTCTGAGCATAGGGAATTGAAATTGGAAAGACAAATGCCCGGCCGCTACTCCAGGCGCAGGTTGTCGATCTCCAGCCCGATGCGGGTCTCGGGGCGGGGCAGATAGATCAGGATCCGGTCGACGTCACGGCGGTCGAAGATCCGGTCCAGGGTGGAGGGGCCGTTGGTTACCGGCCGGTCGTACAAAGGTATGCGAAAGGTCTGCCAGGAACGGGTCGCGGTGAAGCGGTCCCGAATCCAGTTGTTGTCGCGTCGCCCCACAAAATCATCGCAGCGCACACTGAAACGCTGTTCGTCCGTTGGCCCCTCGATCAGGCGCACGTCCAGCAGCAGATACCGCTGCGCAGACCAGTCGTGGGGGAAACGATGCACTTCCGCACTGGGCCAACTGGCGGGCGGCCCACCGGCCAACCGCACCACATGGCCGGCGCCGGTCGGGCTGTCGGGAATCTCCTCAATGGCGACAGAGGCCTGGTTGCTGCCCCAGAGCCAGCGGTCGTGGGATCCTTCGACGTCGGCGATGAGGGGAAATATGGCCTGGCCCCGGTAGGCAGCCGCGGCGACAAAGGGCACGTGGTACAGGCGCGCCGGCAGCACCAGCAACAAGGCCAGGACCAGTCCCAGACCCACTTTTTGACCGAGCCCGCGCCACAATACCCAGCCCACGACCAGCCCGATGCCGACCAGATCGAGCATCACATCGAGCCACGCGGCCTGACGCCCGAACGGAATCTGGATCAACTCGATGGCGCCGCCGATCACGGTCGCGGTCAGGGCCGCCCACCACAGCCGCCCGGTCAATGGCCCGCGCCAGTAGATGAAAAGGGTGATCCCCGCCAGCAGGACAATGTGCAGTTGATCGCCCAGGGGCGAGATGATCGGGTGCCGCCTGAGGGCCATGGGGATGGGCACAAAGAAGGGGATCAGCATCAGG
>JAJRWA010000229.1 GCA_024277025.1 Candidatus Krumholzibacteriota bacterium
GAGATGGTCATGCCCGGCGACAACGTGAAGATGCAGGTTGAGCTGATCACGCCGATCGCGATGGAGGAGGGCCTGCGCTTCGCCATTCGCGAGGGCGGCCGTACCGTCGGCGCCGGCGTGGTGGCCAAGATTCACGAGTAGGATTTCCGAGGGGAGCGCAGGTCGCTCCCCTCACCTTGATAAAGACCGTTGAACACCCGCAAGGGTCAAGCGAATGGCGAGCAGGCACGGAATCCCGACGGGATCGTGACGCTGGAGTAGCCATCGCAAGGAGAGAAAGTGGCACGACAGAAGATCAAGATCAGGTTGCGGGCGTACGAATCCGCAGTGCTCGACCGCTCGGCCGAGGTCATTGTGGCGACTGCGTTGCGGACCGGCGCTCTGGTGCGGGGGCCGATTCCCCTGCCGACCAAGAAGTCGATCTACACCGTTCTGCGCTCGCCCCACGTGGACAAGAAGTCCCGCGAGCAGTTCGAAATCAGGATCCACAAGCGGTTGATCGAGATCGAGAACTCGACCCCGCAGACCACGGAGTTCCTCAAGAAGCTGACCCTGCCGGCCAGCGTGGACGTCGAGATCAAGGTCTGAGAACCCGCTCGGCGCCCATGAAAAGGCGCGGTTGACTGATTAAGTGCGGTTGTAAAGGGAGCAATGAAGATGATCGGATTGATCGGAAAAAAACTCGGCATGACCCGGACGTTCCAGGAGGACGGACGCAGCTTCCCCGTTACGGTTATCCAGGCGGGCCCCTGCGTCATCACCCAGGTCAAGAACGAGAGCAGCGACGGCTACAGCGCGGTCCAGCTGGGCTTCGGCGCCAAGAAGCCCAAGAACACGCCCCTGCCCATGCAGGGCCATTTCCGCAAGGCCGGTACCGACCCGCTGCGGACCGTCATCGAGTTCCGGCTGGATGAAGGTCACGAGTACAAGTTGGGCGATACGGTCAGTGTCAATGTTCTGGCCGAGGCGGCGAAGGTCGACGTGACCGGGACCACCAAGGGCCGGGGCTTCTCGGGCACCATCAAGCGTCATGGGCAGCACCGTGGTCCGGCGACTCACGGTTCCAAGAACGTGCGGATGATGGGCTCGATCGGTATGCACACCTTCCCGGGCCGCGTGCTGCCGGGCAAGGCCATGCCGGGCCAGTACGGCAACAAGCAGGAGACCAAGAAGAACCTGACGGTCATCGCCGTTGACGAGGAGAAGAATCTGCTCCTGGTCAAGGGCAGTGTCCCGGGTCACAAGAACGGTATCGTTTTCATCCGGCCCAGCCGGTAAGACCGATCGGGTCCGGCAGGACCGGAAACGAACGAGGTAAGTAAATGGCAACGGCAAAACTCTACAGCGGTGCTGGCGAAGCGAAGGGGACGGTGGATCTGCCCTCCTCCCTGTTCGAGCAGCCCGTGCACAAGCAGGCCCTGTACGAGGCCGTGCGGAACTACCTGGCCAACAAGCGCCAGGGTACGCACGACACCAAGACGCGGGCCGAGGTCAAGGCCTCGACGGCGAAGCTCTTTCGGCAGAAGGGCACCGGACGGGCCCGTGCCGGTTCGGCGGCCAGCCCGACACGGGTCGGCGGCGGCGTGGCTTTCGGGCCGCACCCGCGGGACTACAGCTACACCCTGCCCCGGAAGATCAAGCGTCTCGCCCTCAAGAGCGCCCTGAGTGACCGGGCCGGCAACGACCGGGTCCGCGTGATCGAGGATTTTGAACTGGACACGCCCAGGACCGCGACGATGGTCGGTATCTTCAGCGGCATGGAGCTCGAAGGACGGCATACGCTGCTGGTGCTCGGCCCCGAGGGTGACAACCTCTACAAGTCCGCCCGCAACATCCACGGTGTGCGTGTTCTGCGCTCGAACGAGCTGAACGCCTACACCATTCTCTGGGCCGACAACCTGGTCTTCACCCAGGCAGCCCTCAGTGGTGCCGAGGAGGTGTTCGGGTCATGAAGGACTTGAGCAAGGTCATCAAGCGTCCCCTGATCACCGAGCAGGGTGCCCTGATGCGGGAATTGCACAACCAGTACTACTTCGAGGTCGCTCCCGAGGCAAACAAACCGGAAATCCGGCAGGCCGTGGAGCACTTCTTCGGCGTCAAGGTCGTCCAGGTACGGACCATGAACTGCCGCGGCAAGATCAAGCGCATGGGTCGTTTTGCGGGCAAGCGGGCGGACTGGAAGAAAGCCGTCGTCACGCTGGCCAAGGACGATTCGATCGACATCTTCGAAGTCGTTTAAGACGGGGAGCAGGAAGCATGGCAATCAGAAAACTCAAGCCCGTGACGCCGACACAGCGGTTTCGCACCGTTGCGGACTTCGCCGAAATCACCCACACCGAGCCCGAGAAGTCCCTTCTCGAGCCGCTGCCGAAAAAGGGTGGGCGCAATAATCGCGGTCGGATCACGGTCCGGCACCGGGGTGGCGGCCACAAGCGTCGCTATCGCGTGATCGACTTCAAGCGGAACAAGCACGACGTGCCCGCCAAGGTCTTCAGTGTGGAATACGACCCGAACCGCAGCGCGCGGATCTGTCTGCTGCACTACATCGACGGTGAGAAGCGCTACATCGTGTGGCCCAAGGGTGTCAAGGTGGGCGACCAGATCATCGCCGGTCCCACGGCCCCGTTCAACCCGGGCAACGCGCTGCCGCTGGAAAACATTCCCCTCGGTACGCTGGTGCACAATATCGAACTGAACATCGGCAAGGGCGGCCAGATGGCCCGCAGTGCCGGTTCCTTCGCCCAGGTCATGGCCAAGGAGGGCGACTACGTCACCCTGCGCCTGCCCAGCGGCGAGGTGCGCATGGTTCACCGCCGGTGTTACGCCACGATCGGTGAAGTGGGCAACTCCGAGCACGAGAACGTGGTCAGCGGCAAGGCTGGCCGGACGCGCTGGCTCGGTCGGCGCCCGACCGTGCGCGGTGTGGCCATGAACCCGGTCGATCACCCGCATGGTGGTGGCGAGGGCCGCACCAGTGGTGGCCGTCATCCGGTGTCTCCGTGGGGACAGCCGGCCAAGGGTTTCAAGACTCGTCGCAAGCAGCCTTCGGACGCCTTCATTGTCCGTCGTCGCAAGAACAAGAAGAAGTAGCAAGTCGTAACTGGAGGAAGTTGCAGACATGGCCAGATCAATCAAAAAGGGACCTTTTGTCGACGTGTCCCTGATGTCGAAGATCGAGGGTATGAACGACAAGAACGAGAAGCGGGTCCTCAAGACCTGGTCCCGTCGTTCGACGATCGTGCCCGAGTTCCTGGGCCACACCATTGCCGTGCACAACGGCAAGCAGTTCGTGCCCGTGTACATCCAGGAAAACATGGTGGGACACAAGCTCGGTGAGTTCGCCCCGACGCGGACCTACCGTGGTCACACCTCGAAGAAGTAAGTGGAGGTTTGCTGATGGAGGCGCTTGCCACATCGAAACACATTCGGATTTCGCCCCGCAAGGCCCGGTTGGTAGCCAACCTGATCCGGGGCAAGAGCGTGGACGAGGCGTTGGGGATTTTGGCCCTGACCCCGAAGAAGGCTTCGCCCATCCTGAAGAAGATCATGTTGTCGGCTGCGGCCAACGTGAAATTCAAGAATGATGGTGCGGTGGCCATGGACAATGACACGATCATCGTCAAGGAAATCCGGATCGACGAAGGGGCCACGATGAAGCGGATTCGTCCGCGGGCCCAGGGACGTGCGTTCCGCATTCTGAAGCGGACCAGTCATATCAAGGTGGTGGTCGAAGCCTGACGGCTTCGGATCATCCGGATGCCGGGGCGACCCGGCTGGGCAGACGTTTGCTGCCGGCTCCCTGACCGGAGCGGCATAAGGAAGGAAGACCATGGGTCAGAAGACACATCCGATCGGATTCCGGTTGGGAATCGTCAAGGACTGGAACTCGACCTGGTTCACCGACAAGCATTTTGCTGACTGGCTGAACGAGGACCTGCTGCTGCGCAAGTATGTCATGGCCCGCGTCGGTAATGCCGGTGTCGAGTCGGTCAAGATCAAGCGCTTCCGCGAAAAGGTGAACATCATCGTGGCCACCAGTCGCCCCGGTGTCGTGATCGGCAAGAAGGGCACCAAGGCGGACCAGCTGCGCGCCGAGCTGCAGAAGATGATCGGCAAGAACGTCAAGCTGGACGTGGAAGAGGTCAAGAAGCCCGAACTGAGCGCGCCGTTGGTCGCCGACCACATTGCCGCCCAGCTCGAGGGCCGGGTCGCCTTCCGCCGCGCCATGAAGAAGGCCATCGCCACGGCGATGCGCATGGGTGCCAAGGGTATCAAGATTCGTTGCGCCGGCCGCCTCGGCGGTGCCGAAATGGCCCGCATCGAGTCCTATCACGACGGCAGTGTGCCTCTGCACACGCTGCGTGCGGATATCGACTACGGGACCAGTACCGCCCGCACCCAGTACGGCGCCATCGGCGTCAAGGTCTGGATCTGCAAGGGTGAGATCTTCCCGGCCGAGTTCAAGGAACAACTGCGCAAGCAGGTTGTCGAGCAGCGGGCCTAGCGGCAACGCTCTAAAGAAGAGGACGAGATAACATGTTGATGCCGAAGCGCACAAAATACAGGAAGATGTTCAAGGGCCGCAACCGGGGTATTGCCCGGCGCGGTGCAACCATCTCCTTCGGTGACTACGGTCTGCAGGCCCTGGACGCCGCCTGGCTTTCCAGCCGCCAGATCGAGGCCACTCGTATTGCCATCACCCGGCGGATGAAGCGTGTGGGACAGGTGTGGATCCGGGTTTTTCCGGACAAGCCCATCACCATGAAGCCCGCCGAAACCCGGATGGGCAAGGGCAAGGGTGCCCCGGAGTACTGGGTCGCCGTCGTCAAGCCGGGCCGGATCCTGTTCGAGATCAACGGTGTTGATCATGATGTGGCCAAGCGGGCTCTGGGTCTTGGTGCGGCCAAGCTGCCGTTCAAGACGCGCATTGTCAGCCGGACGGGAGAGTAACCATGAAGAAAGCCCACGAACTGCGTGATTTGCCCCTCGAGGAGCTGGAAAGCCTCCTCAAGGAGAAATCCGAAGAGCTGATGAACACCAGGATTCAGCTCAACATGCGTCAGCTGGATAACCCCCTGCAGGTGCGCTCCGCGCGCCGGGAGATCGCGGTTATCAACACTGTCATCACTGAGAAGAGAGCCGCCCAGTAGGGATCAGGTCATTGGCCCGGCCGCGGTGGCGGAACGGAGCCAGGGAGAACGAATGATGGGTAACACCGAACGTAACCTCAGGGCAGTCCGGATCGGCCAGGTTGTCTCGTCCAAGATGGACAAGACCGCAGTGATCAAGGTCAGCCGGCGGTTTCCGCACCCCCTGTACAAGCGGATCATCACGCGGACGGCCAAGCTGGTCGCGCACGATCCGGAGAACGAGTGCCGGGAAGGTGATGTCGTGAAAGTCATGGCGATCCGACCCCTGTCCAAGACCAAGCGCTGGCGGGTCGCGGAAATTCTTGAGAAGGCCAAGTAGACCGTAAGGAACGGAACAATGATTCAGGAATCGACACGATTGACAGTTGCGGATAATTCGGGGGCCAAGGTCTGCGAGTGCATCCGCGTACTGGGTGGAACGCGACGTCGTTACGCCCGGGTGGGCGACATCATCGTCGCCGCGGTGAAGTCGGCCATTCCCAACGGTAACGTGAAGAAGGGCCAGGTCGTCAAGTGCGTGGTTGTCCGGACGCGAAAGGAAATCGGCCGCAAGGACGGCTCCTACATTCGCTTCGGCGACAACGCGGCGGTCATCCTCAGTGAAGAAAGCCAGGAGCCCGTGGGCACCCGCATCTTTGGTCCGGTGGCCCGCGAACTGCGCGAGAAGCGGTTCATGAAGATCGTCTCGCTCGCGCCGGAGGTCCTGTAATGAGAATCCGCAAGAACGATATGGTGCGGGTGATCTGCGGCAATGACAAGGGCAAGGAGGGCAAGATCCTCAAGGTCTTTCCGGACTCGAACCGGATCATTGTCGAGAAGGTCAACATGATCAAGCGTCATACGCGGGCCAGCAAGGATGTTCCCCAGGGCGGGATCATCGAGAAGGAAGGCCCGATCAACGCTTCGAACGTCATGCTTGTCTGCCCCAACACGAGTCAGCCGACCCGTATTGGCAAGGACTTGCTGGCGGACGGCAGCCGCGCTCGCGTGAGCAAGAAGAGCGGCGAAATGCTGAACGACTAGCGCGATAAGAGACTGGTGACGGGATCCGCGGGCCGCCGGCTCCGGATGGCCACGGAACGTGCAACGCTTTTCGCGCTGCTGGAGGAATGAACAATGGCTGCTGCCAAACCCCGTTTGAGGGAAAAATACGAGCAGGAGGCGACCAAGGCCCTGCAGGAGAAATTCGCGTACGCGAGCTCCATGCAGATCCCGAAGCCGGTCAAGGTCGTTATCAACATGGGACTGGGCAAGGCCCAGCAGAATCCCAAGATTCTGGAAAGCGCCGTGGCGGAACTGGAGACCATTACCGGTCAGAAGGCCGTCAAGACGCGGGCCCGCAAGTCCATCTCGAACTTCAAGCTGCGCGAGGGCATGCACATCGGTGCCCGCGTCACCCTGCGTGACCGCCAGATGTGGGAGTTCCTGGACCGTTTCATCAACGTGGCCCTGCCGCGTATCAGGGATTTTCGCGGTGTGTCCACCCGCCTCAGCGGCGCCGGTGACTACACCCTGGGTCTGAAGGACCAGTTGATCTTCCCCGAGATCGAGTACGACAAGATTGACGAGCCGCGGGGAATGAACGTTACGATCGTTACCACCGCCACGAATGACGAGGAAGGCCGCGAACTGCTGAGCCTTCTGGGAATGCCGTTCCGGCGCTAAGGAGGATTGAGTTTTGGCCAGGAAATCATTGATTGCCAAGGCTGGAAGGAAGCCCAAATTCAAGGTTCGGGCTTACAGCCGGTGTCGCCGTTGTGGTCGGCCCCGGGGTTACATCAGGAAGTTCGGCATCTGCCGTATCTGTTTCCGGCAACTCGCCCTGCAGGGTGACATCCCGGGTGTCACCAAGGCCAGTTGGTAAAGAGAACCAGGAGTTAATGCGATGAGCATGACCGATCCCATTGCGGATATGTTGACTCGGATCCGGAACGCCACCCAGGCGGGACACCGGCGGGTCGAGATCCCTGCCTCCAACCAGAAGCGGGCCATGGCCCAGTTGCTGAAGGACCAGGGCTATGTGGACAGATTCGAGATCGTGGAAGACAACGCCCAGGGTACGCTGCGCCTTTTCCTGAAGTACTACCAAAGGGACGGCAGGCGGATCGGCGTAATCGAGGGCATTCGCCGGGTGAGTCGACCCGGACGCCGGATCTTCGCCGGCAAGGACAACATCCCGAAGGTCTGCGGCGGGTATGGTATTTCCATCCTGTCGACGAACCAGGGAATTCTGACCGGGCACCAGTGCCGGATGCGCAGCATCGGCGGCGAAGTGCTCTGCGAGGTCTGGTAATCACCGCACGGCTACGGCCGTCGGATCATGAATTTGCGGAGGAATGAGCAATGTCTCGCATTGGTAAAAACCCGATTCCCCTCCCCGCCGGGGTGACCGTCAAGATTGACGGCAACCGCTCGGTGGTCAAGGGACCCAAGGGTGAGCACACCCAGCACATCCCCGAGGGCCTGTCCTACGACGTGGCCGACGGCATGCTGACAATCACCCGTCCGGACGAGTCCAAGACCTCGCGGTCCAACCACGGCCTCGTGCGCGCCCTGATTGCCAACCAGGTGACCGGCGTGACCACCGGCTTCCAGAAGAAGCTGGAGATCATCGGTGTCGGCTATCGCGCCGCGGTCAAGGGCAAGGTGCTGGACCTGCAACTGCAGTTCAGCCATCCGGTGGAGTATCCCATCCCCGCCGATATCGAGATCAACTGCCCCGACAACACGCACATCGAGGTGTCGGGCGTGGACAAGCAGCGGGTTGGCCAAGTCGCGGCCGAGATTCGTGCCTACCGCAAACCCGAGCCTTACAAGGGCAAGGGTATTCGGTACGTGGGCGAAGTGGTTCTGAGGAAGGCCGGTAAGGCCGCCGGTAAGTAACACCGGGTGACCGGTCGAGAGGTGAGAACAATGAGTAGTGTCGCAAGCAAGCGGATTCAGATCAGGAAACGGCGGAAGATTTCGATCCGCAAGAAGGTTTCCGGGACCGCCGAACGGCCAAGGGTGACCGTCACCCGCAGCCACAAGAATATCTACGCCCAGGTCGTTGATGACAACGCCCGGGCCACCCTGTTGGCCAGCGACGGCCGCAAGGCCGCTGCCGTGGAGGCCCCCGAGGGCATCACCGGCAAGTGCGCGACGGCTTACAGCGTGGGGCGGGCCGTGGCCGAACTGGCGAAGGAAAAAGGCATCACCAGCGTGGTCTTCGACCGCAACGGTTATCTCTACCATGGGCGTGTTGCTGCCCTGGCCCGCGGGCTCAGGGACGGCGGACTCGAAGTCTAGGTCTTTCCGGTTGCCGGGGTCGCCGGGGGCGGCTGCGGTAATCAAGACAGGAGCAATTCAGATGGCGGATTATTCGAATCAACGACCTGGTGGTGCCGGCGGCAGGCCCGGTGGACGTGGACCTGGTGGACCCGGCGGACGTGGACCTGGCGGCCCTGGCGGACGTGGACCCGGCGGTCCCGGTGGTCGCGGTCGCGGTCCCGGTGGACGTCCCGGCGGTCCGCGTGGCCGTGACGGTCGCGATCAGGGCTCGGACATGCACGAGAACGTGATCAACATCAACCGCGTGGCCAAGGTGGTCAAGGGTGGCCGGCGCTTCAGCTTCAGTGCCATCGTGACTGTCGGCGACGGCAAGGGCAAGGTCGGCGTCGCCATGGGCAAGGCCAACGAGATCGCCGATGCCATCCGCAAGGGTGGCGAAGGCGCCCGGGCCGTGCAGATCACCGTGCCGATGCTGAACGACACGATCCCCTACCAGGTGATCGGCCGCTTCGGCGCCAGCCGCGTGCTGCTCAAGCCCGCCAGCCCCGGTACCGGGGTTATCGCCGCCGGTGGAGTGCGCGCGATCCTTGAGGCCGCCGGGGTGAAGAACATTCTGACCAAGCAGTTGGGCTCGCGGAATCCGAACAACGTGGTCAAGGCCACGATGGACGGCCTGAAGCAGCTGCGCACGGTCGACGATTTCGCCGCCAAGCGCGGACTGTCGGTGCCCGAGGTGCTGGGCCTGCCCAAGCCGCGGGCCAAGGCCGCAGTGACCGAGGCCCCGGCCGAGGCCGCGGTTGAGGCTGCCGTCGAGACCGACGTCGAGAACAAGGAGTCGTAAGCCACCATGAGTGTCAAACTGAAGATTACCCAGGTGCGCAGTCTGATCGGTCGTCCCGAGAAGCACCGCCGCGTCATCGAGTCCCTCGGTCTGAAGCGCAATCAGACCTCCGTGATTCACAACGATACTCCCGCGATTCGCGGCATGGTGTTCAAGGTTCGCCATCTGTTGAACGTGTAAGAGGTGAAGTAGTCATGCTCAAGTTGAACAATATCGGCGCCCCCAAGGGTGCCAACCGGGACAAGAAGCGGCGTGGTCGCGGTCCGGGCTCAGGCCAGGGCAAGACCGGTGGCCGGGGTCACAAGGGTCAGAAGGCTCGCTCCGGCGGCGGCATCCCGCCCTGGTTCGAGGGTGGTCAGATGCCTCTGAATCGGCGGCTGCCGAAGCGGGGCTTCACCAACATCTTCAAGAAGACCTTCCAGCTGGTGAACCTGGACGACCTGGACGCGCGCGTCGAGGCCGGTACCAAGGTCGACGGTGCCGTGCTGGCTGCCGCCGGTCTGGTCAAGTACGCCGACCGCCCGGTGAAGCTGCTGGGTCGGGGCAAGGTCGAGAAGTCGTTCCAGATCGAGGTCGCCAAGGCGAGCAAGTCGGCCGTGGCCGCGGTGGAAGCCGCCGGCGGATCGGTCACCGTCACCGGTTGAGAGAACTCGGGTAACGTCCAGACAAAGGAAGCTTCGCTTTGAATATTACCGGCAGTTACCAAAGCATGTTCAGGATCCCCGAACTGAAACGGCGGCTCCTGTTCACCGGCATGATCCTGTTGATCTACCGCCTGGGTGGGCACATTCCCACGCCGGGCATCAATCGTGCCGCCCTCGCCTCGTTCTTCGACTCCCAGTCGGGTTCGCTGATGGGGCTGTACGACATGTTCTCGGGCGGCAACCTGAAGAACGCCACCGTCTTCGCCCTGGGCATCATGCCCTATATCAGTGCCTCGATCATCTTCCAGCTGCTGCAGGCAGTTGTGCCGTATTTCGAGAAACTGGCCAAGGAAGGTGAAGAGGGCCGCAAGAAGATCACCCAGTACACGCGCTTTGGTACCGTGGCGCTGGCTTTGATCCAGAGTTTCGGCATGGCTGCGGGGCTGGAGCAGATGAGCGGCGGCATCGTCACCACGCCGGGCATCGGGTTCAAGCTGTTGACGACGATCACCCTGACCGCCGGTACGGTCTTTGTCATGTGGCTGGGTGAGCAGATCACCGAGCAGGGCATCGGCAACGGCATCTCGCTGATCATCTTCATCGGTATCGTGGCCCGCTATCCGACCGATATCCTGAATACGGCGCAACAGCTGGCCAGCGGCGACATGCATATCATCAAGGCGTTGCTGATTGCGGCTTTCATGTTGTTTGTCATCGGCGGGATCATAGCGATCACCCAGGGGGCCCGCAAGATTCCGGTCCAGTACGCCAAGAAGATCGTGGGCCGCCGGGTGTACGGCGGGGCCAATACCCATATCCCGCTGAAGGTCAACACCGCCGGCGTGATCCCCATCATCTTCGCCCAGTCGATCATCATGTTCCCGGCCACGCTGATGAACATTTTTCCGGACGTGGGGTTCTTCACCACTCTCGGCGGGCTGTTCCGGCCGCCCAATCCGGTCTACGTGATCGTCTATTCGACGTTGATCATCCTGTTCGCCTACTTCTACACCGCGGTTATTCTCAATCCGGTCGATCTGGCGGACAACATGAAGAAGAACAGCGGCTTTATTCCCGGCGTGCGTCCGGGCAAGAAGACCGCCGAGTATATCGACCGCGTCCTGACGCGGGTTACCCTGCCTGGTGCGGTCTTCCTGGCGATCATTGCGATTCTGCCGGACATGATGATCAGCTTCCTGCAGGTACAGTTCTACTTCGGCGGTACCGGCCTGCTGATTGTGGTCGGTGTGGCGCTTGATACGCTGCAGCAGATCGAGTCCCACCTCGTGATGCGTCATTACGACGGCTTCATGAGCAAGGGTCGTCTGCGGGCGCGGAGGTAGCAGTCGTGAGAATCGTCATCATGGGCCCTCCGGGCGTGGGCAAGGGCACGCAGTCCCACCAGATCGTGCGCGACAAGGGTGTTACCCACATCTCGACGGGTGACATCCTGCGCATCGCGATCCGGCGCGGCACCGAACTGGGCAAGAAAGTCCAGAAGGTGATGAATGCCGGCGACCTGGTCAGTGACGAGCTCATGATGGAGCTGATCAAACATCGGCTCAGCGAAGACGATGTGAAGACCGGTTGGTTGCTTGACGGCTTCCCCCGCACGGCGATGCAGGCGGCGGGTCTGGCCGAACTGCTGGACGATATCGACCAGAAAGTGGACATGGTGCTGGTGATCAGCGCCCCGGCGGAGGAGATCGTGCGGCGTCTGGCCGGACGTATCACCTGCCGCGTCTGCAACGAGGTCATGAACCTCGTGGGTCTGGGCAACGAAACGCCCAAGTTCTGTCCGTTCTGCGGCAACGCCGAGGATGAGAGCAGGCACAAGCCCGCCCTCTACCAGCGGGCTGACGATACGGAAGAGACGATTCGCCACCGCCTGGAGGTCTTCCGCAAGAAGACCCTGCCGGCCGCCTGGATCCTGGAGGAGCACTATCCTCTGGCGGAGATTGACGGCATGGGCACGGTGGAAGAAGTGGGCAAGCGGATCGCTGATGTCCTGGAGTAGGCAGCAGATCCGTTTGAAGTCAGCCGATCAGGTTGACAAAATGCAGGCCAGCGCCGAGATTTTGGCTTCTGTGTTTCTCGCTATCCGCGAAATGGTGGCCCCGGGGGTGACTACCGCGGATATCGACGAGGTCATCGAGACCAGGATCAGGGAAGCCGGCTGTGTCCCTTCATTCAAGGGATACCACGGGTTCCCTGCCTCTGCCTGCATCTCGGTCAACGAGGAAGTCGTCCACGGCATTCCCGGCGACCGCGAGCTGCTGAACGGCGACATCGTCGGCGTGGATATCGGCCTGATCAAGGATGATTGGCACGCGGACAGTGCCGAGACGATCCCGGTCGGCGAGATCGGCCCCGAGGCCGACAAGCTGTTGCGGGTGACCAAGGAATGCCTCGAGCGGGGCATCGCCGCCATCGAGGTGGGCCAGCGCGTCTCGGTAATCGGCATGGCGATCGAGCAGCACGCCCGCGCCAATGGTTTTTCAGTGGTGGAATCCCTGGTGGGGCACGGCATCGGCCGCGAACTGCACGAGGATCCCCAGGTGCCGAATTTCCGGTGCTTCACCATGCCCGACCCCGTCATGGAGGAGGGACTGGTGATCGCCATCGAGCCGATGATCAATGCCGGCACCAAACGGGTCATGACTGCTCGCGATGAGTGGACGATCCTGACGGCCGACCGTGAGCTGTCGGCCCATTTCGAACATACGGTGGCTGTCACCGCCGACGGTCCGCAGATTCTGACCCGGCGTGGCACGGGCACCGCGGCATTCTGAGAGGCGTAAGGTATGGCGAAAGAAGAAGGAATCAGTGTCGAGGGGACGGTCGTCGAGGCCCTGCCCAACGCCATGTTCCAGGTGAAATTGGAAAACGAGCACGTGGTGCTCGCCCATGTCTCGGGCAAGATGCGTATGCACTTCATTCGCATCCTGCCGGGCGACAAGGTGACCGTCGAATTGAGTCCCTACGACTTGACGCGCGGCCGGATCACCTATCGCTACAAATAGAGTTCGGATTCTGCCACGGCCCTGCGGGGCTGAGGCCTGATCAGGAGGAAGAGCAATGAAAGTTCGCAGTTCGGTCAAGAAGATCTGCCCGAAATGCAAGGTTATCCGGCGCAAGGGCGTCGTGCGTGTGATTTGCGTCACGCGTCGGCACAATCAGCGTCAGGGTTAGTAGGCGGGAGCTCCCCCGGACGACGGCGTAACGAGTCCGGAATCTGGAGCCGTAACAGGACGAAAGGAGCCATGGTGGCGCGTATTGCCGGTGTGGATATTCCTAACAACAAGAGGATTTCGACGTCGCTGACGTACATCTTCGGTATCGGTGACCACCGAGCGATTGAGATCTGTACCAAAGCGAGCATCGACCCCGAGACCAAGACCCGGGATCTGACCGAAGAGCAGACCAGGGGCATCATCGGGATCCTCGACAAGGAATATCAGGTCGAAGGTACCTTGCGTACCGAAATTGCAATGAACATCCAGCGTCTGATGGACATTGGCTGTTATCGGGGTCTGCGGCACAGGCGGAAGCTGCCTTGCCGTGGCCAGAACACGAAGAACAATGCCCGTACCCGCAAAGGTCCGAAGGGCCGGCCCGGTGGCAAGAAGTAACCGGACGGCATTTTAGGTAAGAAGGCGCGGTGACGTGCCAGGAGGTTGAAAGTGGCTACTGCCAAGGACAAGGGTAAGGCGAAGAAGTCCAAGAAGAAGAAGTTGGACAGCGTGGGCGTGGCCCACGTGAAATCCAGCTTCAACAACACCCTGATCACAATGACCGATCTGCAGGGTAACGTCATCACCTGGTCGTCCGGTGGACACCAGGGTCGTTACAAGGGCAGTCGCAAGAGCACGGCTTTCGCCGCGCAGCTGGCCGCAAGGTTCTGCGCGCAGGAAGTCATGTCCGGCGGCATGCGCAAGGTCGAGGTTTGGGTGAAGGGCCCGGGCTCGGGGCGGGAAGCCGCCGTTCGCAGCCTGAAGGCCGAAGGTCTGGAAGTTACCCGGATCAAGGACTGCACCGCTATCCCGCACAATGGCTGCCGGCCCAAAAAGCGCCGTCGGCTGTAGAATAGTTTTAATGGAACGACGCCGGATGAGAACCGCAGTCGTTCAGGAGGTTCGTAAGAATGGCCAGGTACACAGAGGCGAAGTGCAAGCTTTGCCGGCGTGAGGGGATGAAGCTCTTTCTCAAAGGCGAGCGCTGCTACAGCAGCTCTTGTGCCATTGAACGTCGGCCCTATGGGCCCGGCGAGCATGGCCGTCGCCGTGGGCGTAAACCCTCGGACTACAAACTTCAGCTTCGTGAGAAGCAGAAGGTCCGTTCAATCTATGGTGTGCTGGAGCGCCAGTTCCGTCTGTACTTCGCGGAAGCGAACAGGCGGCAGGGCGCTACCGGCGAGAACCTTTTCACTCTCCTGGAACAGCGTCTGGACAGTGTTCTGTACCGCATGGGCTTTGCGCCCAGCCGGTCCAGTGCCCGCCAGCTGATCCGGCACAAGCACGTGCTGGTCGACGGCGGCGTGTGCGATATCCCCAGCCGCCAGGTCAGCGTGGGCCAGGCTGTGAGCATCCGCACCAAGAGCCACAACATCCCGCAGATCGTCGATTCGATCAAGGCCAACGCCAAGCGCGACCGGCTTCCCTTCGTTGAGGTGGATGAAAAGAAGCTGACTGGACAGTTGTTGTCCGAGCCCCAGCTGAGCGATTTGCCTATCCCGATCCAGGAAAACCCGATCGTGGAGCTCTACTCGAAGTAAGAAGCTGCTCAGCAGGAAGGGATGGAAGAGTCTATGAAGTGGGTCAACATGATGATGCCCGAACCGGTTCGGGTGAATACGGAAACGCAGTCCGGCACTTTTGCCGAGGTGGAGATCGCGCCGTTGGAGCGTGGTTTCGGCCACACGCTGGGCAATGCCCTGCGGCGGACGCTGCTTTCCTCGATGCATGGTCACGGGATCACCGCGGTTCAGATCGAAGGCGTCAAGCACGAGCTGAGCACGGTGCCCGGGGTTCTCGAGGATGTCACCGACATCGTCCTGAATCTCAAGCAGGTCGTTTTCAACCTGTCCGACGCGCCGTCCGGATGGGCGACCATCGAGGCTGACGGTCCCGGTCCTGTGACCGCCGGCCTGATCAACGGCAACCCCGAGCTCGAGGTGGCCAATCCCGATCACGTGATCTGCACGCTGACGGAAAAAGAGAAGTTCAGTGCCCGGGTGTACATCGACACCGGCCGGGGCTATGTGGATCGCGAACAGCACCACATCCCCGACGAGATGATCGGTGTGATCCGCCTGGATACGAACTACTCGCCCGTGCGCAAGGTCAGCTTCCGGGTCGAGGATACCCGGGTCGGCCAGCGGACGGATTACGACAAGCTCATCATCGGCATCACGACCAATGGTGCCGTGCGCCCCGAGGATGCCGTCGGCTTCTCGGCCAAGATCCTCAAGGACCAGCTGCAGACTTTCATCAACTTCGACGAGGCGCCGATCGACGCCCAGGAAGTTGAAGTGAACGAGGAGCAGGAGCGTCTGGTGGAGCTGCTTTCGCGCAACGTCGAGGAACTGGAACTCTCGGTCCGTTCGGCCAACTGTCTGAAGAGCGGTCACATCAAGACCCTCTTCGATCTGGTGACCAAGAACGAGCAGGAGATGCTCAAGTTCCGCAACTTCGGGCGCAAGAGCCTCAACGAAATCGGTGAAATTCTCGAGGGCATGGAACTGACGTTCGGTATGTCCTTTGATCCGGAAGTCAGCGACAGGGTTCGCGAGGCGACCAGCAACTAGGACGGCGGCCGCTGCGGCGGCCGGACCGAACTTAAATAGTCAGAGGATGGAATAGAGTCATGCGACACAATGTCTCCGGACGTAAACTGAACCGCACCCCGGCCCATCGCAAGATGCTGTACCGGAACCTGGTCACCGCGCTGTTCAAGCACGAGCGGATCCAGACCACGGTGCCCAAGGCCAAAGAGGCCCGCATTGTCGCCGAGAAGCTGATCTCCAAGGCCAAGAAGGGTGATCTGCATTCGCGGCGCCTGGCGGCCCGCAAGGTCAACGAGCCGGCGGTGCTGCAGAAGCTGTTTGCCGAGATCGGTCCGCGTTACGCTGACCGTCCGGGCGGCTACACCCGCATCATGCGGATGGGTCCCCGGCGCGGCGACAACGCCGAGATCGCGATTCTCGAGCTGGTCGACGGCCACCCGAAGCCGAAGGTGACCGATACGCTGAAGCGCAAGCGGGCGCGTAAGATCATGGTGGCCGAGGAGAAGGCCGAGGCCCAGGCGGCGATCGAGGAAGCGGCGGCCGAGAAGGTCGATGTGGCCGAGGCTGTCAGCGAGGCGGCGACCGATGACGCCGTCGAGGCCGAGACCGAGGTCAAGGACGAAGCCGAGACGACCGCGGACGAGGAAAAGAAGGAAGACTAGATCTTCCCTTTGCCGGGTTCCGCCTCCGGGGACGACCGCCTGACCAGGTGGTTGCCCGGCCGAAACCGGATCTGGTGCTCGTCCCGATCTGATCCCCCCACGCCTGCGGGTGTGGGGGGATCTCTTTCATCGGCCAGGGCCTGTTACAGGTGGCGACGCAGGTATTTCCCGGGGTCGGCGTCGAACCGGTTCTTGCAGGACAAGGCGCAGAAATAGTAGACCTTGCCCTCGTGTTCGCTGGTGGCGACGGCCACTTCCTTGGCTATTTTCATCCCGCAGACCGGGTCTTTTACACGATCACACATGAGATTCCACCTTTCATGACGTAGCGTTCGTCCGGTTTGGTTCGTCAGTGTTCGGCAGCGGGGGGGCCAAGGGCCTCGGGACCCCTCTTCCCCGTGCGTACACTCACGCAGTCGCAAACATCGGTCACGACGATGAGACCGTCGCCCCGGTTGCCCGTGTAGCAGGCAGCTCGGACAAGCGCGACCACCTCCTCGACTTCTTCGCCGGCACACACGTACTCCATTTTGATCATCTGGCTGTACCTGCCGATGTGGGGATTCAGTCCGCTCCGGCTGTCCTTCGCCGGGGCCTCCAGGTCACAGACAGCGAAAACCGAGACGTGCCGGAAGTGCTCGTGGTGTACGGCGCGAGCCAGGTTGTCAACCATGTCGGCGCGTACGTAAGCGATGATCTGTTTCATGTCAGGGCCCCTTCACGTTTCATGGTGATGACGACGTCGGTCCAACCGGGGTTGCCTCATGCCGGGTAAGCGGCTGTCGCACTGACGCGAGACTTAAATCAGCTCTGGTTAGGCCGGACTGTCGGCGGGGTCACATCGGACCCGATCAAACACTTCGCTGCAATATCCATACCGCGCCCCTGTAGCCAGTTCGGGCGCCGCTGTACTGTACCCCGTCCGGGCTGCCGACGTCCTGGCCACTTTGCGGCTGTTGCGAGACGAGCCCGCAGAGCGAGGGACGTTGAAGAATATTGTCAAGCTTTTAACAATATTCTCCGGGTAGCCGGGTGGGGCCGGACCGACTGCGCAGGTCACTGGCCTTGCCGTCTGGCGCGCCGTGGCCAATGCCGGCGGTGCGGTCTCAATAGAGAATATTGTGTTGTCTCGCCTCGCACTGAAGCAGTATTGTATAACCCTTGTGGCGCAACACGTGCAACGACAACTGGTTACGAGTTGAGTGCCGTGCGGTATCGTTCTTGCGTCAGGGGATTGCCCTGTTCGAGAGGACACCTCGTTAACTACTCCCGACTTTCGGCACACATTCTTTCCGTTATCGACACATGGAGGAAGGGCCAATGGCTGGCACTACAATGACACGGTTCGACCCCAGCACAGTTAGATGCAAATACGAGGTGCAGACCGCCGGACGAAGCGTCGGCTGGTCCGTGTGTGTCGGTCCCGGGATACTGTTTTGGCCGCGTGTGGCCGGACTTTGGCTCAGCCTGGTTCTGGCTCTGCCGGCCAACGCGGGGAGCGACCCGGGGGCTGCGACCGGTGTTGCCGACAGCATCTCGGTGGTGCCGCTGGCTGAACTTGTCGCCGAAGCCACGGCCGGACATCCGGCGATTCGTTCGGCCCGGGCGTCGGCGGACGCGGCAGCAGAGCGACCGTCTCAGGTCGGAGCGTTGCCCGATCCCGTCATTGGTATCGAGGCTTCCAACTTCCGCCTCGACGACCCGACGCTGGGTTCCTCCCCGATGTCCGGGGTGGTCTTTAGAGTGCGGCAGGGCATCCCCTTCCCCGGCAAGTTGTCGCGGCGCAAGGGGCGGGCGGTCGCCGAAGCCAAGGTCTGGGCCGAAATCGCGGACGCCGTTGCCTCGGACGTGACGGTTCAGGTCAAGTCGCGCTACTGGGCCCTGTCGGGGGCGGCGGCCGTGCAGCGGATCACCCGCGAGAATGTGGCGGTACTCGAGGAACTGATCGATGTCGCCAATACAAGATTCGCCGTGGGCATGGGTGCCCAGCAGGATGTGCTGCAATTGCAGGCGACCCTGGCCGAGTTGAGCGCCCAACTCGTCCAGCGTGAGCAGGAAACCCGCACGGCCGAACGTGGGCTCAAGGTAGCGGTGGGCCGGGAGGCCGATGGCCCGGCGATCCGGGCTGCGCGGTTCAGGGATTTCTACACCGCGGATCTGGGCGGTGGCCTGGTCCAGGACGCCCAGCAGTTCAACCCCCGCTTGACGGTTCAGGTGGCGCGGGTCCTGGCGGCGGAACGGTCGCTGGACGAGGCACAGCGCGATCGCCTGCCGGATTTCGGTCTCGGTGCCGGCTACCGGCTGCGGCAACCGATCGACGACGGCATTTCCGACGGGGGGGACATGTTCTTTGTGGCCCTCGAGATGAGTTTGCCTCTGTACGCCGGCGCCAAGCAGAATCGCCGCATAGCGGAGACCCGGTCGCGTTTGGCTGCGGCGCACTATTCCTAACAGGATCTGCGGCTGCAGATCGGCCTGGTGACGGCCAATCTGAGTGATGAAGTGCAGCGTATCCGACGCCAAATCGAGTTGTATCGTGACGAGGTCTTGCCCCAGGAACGGTTTGCCCTGGATGCCGCGGTCAGCGACTACTCGGTTGCCAACCTTGATTTTCAGGCTGTACTCGCCAATTGGCAGGCGCTGCTGCGCGATCAAATCATGCTTGAGAGACTCACTGCGGCGTTGGGTGCGCGGTTTGCAGAACTCGAATTCGTCGTGGGGAGGACACTGCAATGACCAAGTTGAATACACGGATAGCCGTCGTCCTGGCACTGGCCCTGGCAGCGGTACTGACACTGTGGTTGGTAGCCGGCTGCAGTACGGATCAAAAGCCGGTAGCGGCAAAACAGACGGGCGGCGACTCCGATATCCTGTACTGGAAGTCCCAGATGGATCCGTCGTTTGTTTCCCGGAATCCGGGCAAGGACGCCATGGGTATGGATCTGGTGCCGGTGCGCAAGGGTGATCCGGGTGCTGACCTCAGTACCCTGGAATTGTCGGGCATGGTGATCCAGCGCATAGGCGTGCGGACGGCACCCCTGGCTGAACGCCGCCTGGAAAAAACGATCCGGGGGGTGGGCCGGGTCACCTACGATGAAACGAGATTGTCTCGCGTGAACCTGAAATACGACGGTTGGATCGAGGAGCTGTTCGTCGATGAGACCGGGGTTCTGGTCAAGGAGGGAGAGCCCCTGTTTACGGTCTACTCACCCGAATTGGCGGCCAGTGCCGCCGAGTTCCTGCAGGTCATGGACCGGGCAAAAGCCGGGCCGCACATGGCCCACCTGGCGCGATCGGCCCTGGCCCGCCTGCGCCAGTTCGATTTCACCGAGGAACAGATCGACGCCATCGCCGCCGCCGGCGAGGTGCCGCAGTTTCTGACGGTATACGCGCCCCGGACGGGCTATGTGATCCACAAGTCGGTCGAGTCGGGGTCCTTCGTCAAGCGGGGGGTGGACCTGTTCCAGATCGCCGACCTGAGCCGGATCTGGGTCACGGTGGATATCTATGAGTTCGAGGTCCCGTGGGTGAATGAGGGACAGGAGATGACGATCCGCCTGAGCTATCTACCGGGCGAGGAGTTCAGCGGGACCGTGGATTTCATCTATCCGTTCCTGGACACGGCAACCCGTACGGTCCGGGTGCGGGCGGTCTTTGACAATCCGGGGATCCGACTCAAACCGGGCATGTTTGCCACCGGGTTCCTGGTGGGCAGGGCGGCGGAACCGACCCTGGTGATCCCGTCGGAGGCGGTACTCCATCAGGGCGACCGGAGCGTTGCGTTCGTTGCCCTGGGCGAGGGCCGGTTTGAGAGCAGGGAACTGACTCTGGGCCGGGAAGGTGATGGCGGGGATTACACATTGTTGGCCGGTATCGAAAAGGGTGAGCGTGTTGTATTGAGCGGTCAGTTCCTGATCGATTCCGAGTCGCGCCTGAAGGAAGCAGCGGCCCGCATGCTGGGGCCCGATGCCCTGTCGGCGAGCGAGGACCAAAAACCTGTGGGGGATACGATGGAATCCCCGCAACCAAGATAGGAGGGCGTCATGTTTACCTGGTTGATTGCAACCTGCATCAAGAACCGCGTCTTCGTCCTCATTATCTTCGGCCTGCTGGTCGTGGCGGGTATCGGTGCTGCCTTGACCATGCCGCTGGATGCGATACCGGATCTGTCCGACGTCCAGGTCATCGTGTTCACCGAGTACCCGGGACAGGATCCCCAGGTCGTCGAGGACCAGGTCACCTATCCCCTGACGACGGCCCTGCTGTCCGTGCCCGATGCGAAGGTCGTACGCGGCTACAGCTTCTTCGGCTACTCGTTTGTGTACGTGATCTTCAAGGACGGCACTGATCTCTACTGGGCCCGCAGCAGGGTGCTGGAAAATCTCAACTACGTCAGCGGGCGGCTGCCGACGGGCGTGACTCCGACCCTGGGGCCCGATGCCACCGGCGTGGGCTGGGCTCTGGAATATGTGCTCACCAGCGATAATCACGATCTGGCGGAGCTGAGAAGTATCCAGGACTGGTTCCTGCGCTACGAACTGCAGACCGTGCCGGGTGTCTCGGAAGTCGCCAGTATCGGTGGTTTCGTCAAGCAGTACCAGATCACCGTGGACCCGGACAAGATGCTGGCCTACAACATCGGGCTCGACGCCGTGACGAGAGCTCTGAAGCGCAGCAACCAGGATGTCGGCGGCCGGATCGTCGAGCTGGCCGAGACCGAATTCATTGTGCGCGGCAAGGGGTATCTGACCTCGATTGAGGATATGGAGAACATCCCGGTTGGCGTAACAGAGGGACATGTCCCGATCCGGATGCGCGATATCGCCGAAATCGGTATCGGTCCCGAGCTCAGACGCGGACTGGCGGAATGGAACGGGGAAGGTGAAACCGTCGGCGGAATCGTGATCCTGCGCTTCGGGGAGAACGCCTACAAGGTGATCGAAGACGTCAAGGAACGGCTGGACGAGTTGCAGAAGTCGTTGCCGGACGGAGTGAACATCGTGGTCGCCTATGACCGTTCGAGCCTGATCGAGCGGGCGGTGGAGACCCTCAAGGAAAAGCTGATCGAGGAATCCATTGTCGTCGCGCTCGTCTGTCTCCTGTTCCTGATGCACGCCCGCAGTGCCCTGGTGGCTATCCTGACGCTGCCGATCGGGATCCTGCTGGCCTTCATCGTGATGCGGATACAGGGTGTCAGTGCCAATATCATGAGCCTCGGAGGCATCGCCATCGCAATTGGGGCCATGGTCGATGCGGCCATTGTCATGATCGAGAACATGCACAAGAAGCTGGAACATGACGGTGGGGTAACCCCGCACTGGGAACTGGTTCTACGGGCCTCGGTCGAGGTGGGGCCCTCATTGTTCTTCTCGCTGCTGATCATCGCGCTTTCCTTTCTGCCGGTATTCGGCCTGCAGGATCAGGAGGGGCGTTTGTTCCACCCCCTGGCCTTCACCAAGACCTACGCGATGGCGGGTGCTGCGATCATGTCGGTAACTCTGGTGCCGATCCTAATGGGCTACTTCATTAGGGGACGGATTCGGCCCGAGGCCGAAAACCCGGTCAACCGGTTCCTGATTTCGACCTATCGGCCCGTGCTGGCTTTTGCCATCCGGTGGCGAAACGCACTGTTGATCGGGGCGGTGGCGATGATCGTGGTAACGATCATACCGCTGCAGCGCCTTGGCTCGGAGTTCATGCCTCCCTTGAACGAAGGAGACCTGCTCTATATGCCGAGTCTGCTGCCGGGGGTGTCGATCACGACGGCCCGCTCGTTCCTGCAGGAAAGTGACCGGATCCTGAAGTCCTTCCCGGAGGTGTCGTATGTGTTCGGTAAGGCGGGCCGCGCCGAGACGGCAACTGATCCGGCGGCTCTGAGCATGATGGAAACGATCATCGGGCTCAAGCCGGAGGACGAGTGGCGATCCGGCATGACCGTCGAGAAACTGGTCAAGCAGATGGATTCGGCGCTGCAGTTTCCCGGCGTGACCAATGCTTGGACCATGCCGATCAAGACCCGCATCGACATGCTTTCCACGGGCATCAAGACGCCGATCGGTATCAAGCTGATCGGACCGGACCTGGAGGTTATCGGCCAACTGGGTGAAAAGATCGAAGGGATTCTGCTCGGTGTCGAGGGCACCGCTTCGGCCTATGCCGAGCGGGTGACCGGGGGCAATTTCCTGGACATCGACATCGATCGCCTCGAGGCGGCCCGCTATGGACTGACTGTCGGTGATGTGCAGGACGTTATCGCCTCGGCGATCGGCGGCATGAACGTGACCGAAACGGTCGAGGGTCTGGAACGCTACCCGGTGAACGTGCGTTACGGCCGCGACCTGCGGGAGAATCTAGGCAAGCTCGAGCGAGTGGAGATTCCGACCCCGATGGGACACCAGGTGCCGTTGCGCCAGGTGGCGAAGCTGGGATTCAAGAAGGGGCCGCCGGTCGTCAAGAGCGAGAACGCACGTCCGACGGGCTGGATCTATGTCGATGTCAAGGGGTCTGACCTCGGTGGCTACGTCAAGCGGGCCCAGGCGGCCGTCGAAAGCCAGGTCGAACTGCCTGCCGGCTACCGGATCATCTGGAGTGGACAATACGAATACATGATGCGAGCCAAACAAAGGATGGCCGTCATTCTGCCGATCACCCTGGTTATCGTGTTCCTGTTGCTGTACATGAATTTCCAGAGTATTTCCTACAGTTTGACGGTCATGATGACCTTGCCCTTCGCTCTGGTGGGCGGCATCTGGTTCATCTATGGGCTGGGCTACAATACGAGCGTGGCGGTCGGCGTCGGCTTCATCGCGCTGGCTGGTGTCGCTTCGGAGATCGGCGTGGTGCTGCTGATGTATTTGAAGCACGCACTGGACGAGGTGCGGGAAGAGAATGGAGGCGCCCTGACGCCTGCCCTGCTCCATGATGCCATCGTGCGCGGTACCGTTGATCGTGTGCGTCCGATCATGATGACCGTCACGGCGATCATGGCCGGCCTGGTCCCCATCCTATGGGGACATGGCGCCGGTGCCAGTGTCATGAAGAGGATTGCGGCACCGATGATCGGGGGTATGGTCTCGGTGGCAATTTTGGCCCTAGTGATCGTGCCATTGGTTTTCCAGATGCTTCACTCGCGGGAGGCCAAGCGCGGTGCGGAGTCCCTGACCGAGGACTAGGATTGCCGTGGGTAGTGGTCGGGCAGGTGTCACTCCGGGGTGACTCCTGCCCGTTTGTCGGTTGCCGCACAGCGACAGCGTCGGACGTGAATTGACCGCAAACCCCACCACGGGGCCGTTCCCTCCTGGTCTGTCTCTTGCCTACGTCGCTTGCCACGCCACATTTCAACCAGCAGCAAGGAGGCAATCATGGCTGAAGACAGGACCCGTCAGGAACATGATCTCAACCTTTCGAAACTCGGCATCCGGGAGATCCACGAGCGAATCGAGGTGAGCCCCATCCTGACCGATCCGGGCACGACCCTGACCGGCACGGATCCGGCGCCGACGCCCAAGTCGTACGTCTGCAACATCGAAATGGCGGCCCTGCCGCTGATCAAACCGTAGCAGTCCCGGGTTGGCGGTCGGGGCGGCTGGGCTGTCCCGACCAAGCAAGGGGGAGTCCCGGTGAGCGACATCCAACGGCAGTGGGATCTGTGGAATCTGAAGGCGCTCTTTCCGGACTGGGGGGAGCAGGAGCGGGAAGGCCTGCTACGGGTCGGAGCGGCCCAGGATGCTCGGCAGCAGGAGCTTTTTGGCGATCCGGCCGAGGCCCGTCAGCGGTTTGAACCCGGGGCCAGGCGTGTAATGCGTGAGCATCCGGACCTGAAGACGGGCCTGACGGTCTCGTTGCACCTTGGACCGTATTCCCTGGCACCGGTGCCCTGGCTGGTGGCCGGCCTGGATATCCACGTCTTGGTCAACAGCACCAGTCTGGCTGAGATCAAGCCGATCTATGACGGATTGCAGGCCGGACTGCGACTGCCGGGCCGGGTCGTCTGGGTGCCCATCGAGGGGGAGGGATTCGCCCTGCGTTTGTGGCGGGCCCTGCGGCGCAACCAGCCGGTCTTTGCCTTCCTGGACGGCAATGACGGTCTGGATGGTTGCGAGGGTACTTTGCGGCAGGGCATCCGGCACGGCCTGCCGGGACGAGACATCAGGGTGCGGACCGGCCTGGCCCGCCTCGCGTTGCGTTTGCGGTGTCCGGTCCACTCGCTGGTCACGGTGTGGGACGACCAAGGGGGGTTCAACTGGCAACGCGGTCCCACCTGGCGCTGGCCGTGCGGCACGGCCGCCGAGGCGGCGACCGGTGAGTTGTTTGATTGGGGTTTTGGTGTGATTCGGCGCCATCCGGCCCAGTGGCGGGCCTGGAACATGCTTACCGGTGTCTATGATTCGTATCGGCCAGCGACGCCTGATCCGGCCGCCGCCGACCCCTGGTGGATTCTGGCGACAGCGTTTCGTGACACCAGATTGGTTTGGCGGCGCGCGGCCGAGGTCTGGCCCGGAGATATGCTGGAAGACGTGGCAGGCAATTGCTTCTACGCCGCCGAGGGGCTCCAGGCTGGAGAAATCGGCCACCTGAGGGGGCTGGGTTCGTTTTCACCCTCAGAGTTGACTGAATGGCGCGGCAAGGAATGGGGCGTCCGGCACCTGCCCCGCCTGGTGGCGCTGGGATTTATCGCCCCGCAGTAAACGCCACGATCCGGGCCCGGAACTTCGGATCGGAATCCTTGTTGATCCCCCCCTGCAAATGGCCTAATTTGACGGCAGAGATTTTGTTCTGACCGACCCCGTGCGGTGGCTGCGCCAGCGGCATTGCGGGGGTCGTTTTTGGCCAGCGGACCCGTTCGCCGGGCCGTTGTCCCTCCTGTCCAACCGTGGAGCCCGAATCATGGCTGAGAGAACACTGTACACTGCCGGTATCACCGGTGTGGGCATGAGCTTTCCCGAGAAACGACTGACCAACGCCGATCTGGAAAAAACCGTCGAGACTGACGACCAGTGGATCGTCGAGCGGACCGGTATCAAGGAGCGCCGCCTAGCCGAGCCGGGCACCGGCGCGTCGGTGCACGGCGCCAAAGCAGCCGAACAGGCTATGGTACACGCCGGCATCAAGGCCGAGGATGTTGACCTGATCATCGTACCGACGGTGACGCCGGACATGGTCTTCCCGGCCACGGCCTGCCTGATTCAGGAAATGATCGGCGCCACCAGGGCCTGGGGTTTCGACCTGGAAGGCGCCTGCAGTGGTTTTCTGTTCGCGCTGCAGAACGCCCGGGCCCAGATCGAGGCCGGCCACGCCGAGAAGGTGCTGGTCATCGGCACTGAGGTCATGTCGTCCATCGTCGACTACGAGGACCGCAACACCTGTATCCTGTTCGGTGACGGTGCCGGCGCCGTGGTGGTCGAGCGCATTGACCCGGAACTGGGCGGCATCCTGGATGCCATTAATCATGTCGACGGCGCGGGGGCGAAGTTCCTGCACCAGAAGGCCGGCGGCAGCCGGATGCCGGCCAGCGCCCAGACGGTGAACGACCGCCTGCACTATGTCTACCAGGAGGGCCGTGACGTCTACAAGTTCGCGGTCAAGGGCATGGCCGGTGTGACGGCGGAGATCGTCGAACGCAACGGCTACAGTGGTGCGGACGTGAACCTGTTCGTACCGCATCAGGCCAACATCCGGATCATCGAGGCCGCCCAGCGGCGGGTCGGCCTGGTCGACTCCCAGGTCGCGATCACCATTGACCGCTTTGGCAACACGACGGCGGCCAGTATTCCCTCGGCCCTGCGCGTGGCCTACGACGATGGGCGCCTGCAGCCGGGTGACCTCGTGGTGCTGTGCGCCTTCGGAGCCGGATTCACCTGGGGCTCGGCGCTGCTGCGCTGGACGGCCCGGTAAACGCGCGACAGGATCTTATTGCCGATGATCAAAGTCACCGGATTATCGCGCCGCTATGGCGCCACGCTCGCCCTGCATGACCTGAGTTTCACGGTCGCGCGGGGCGAAGTCGTCGGATTCCTCGGTCCCAACGGGGCGGGCAAATCCACCACGATGAAGATCCTGACCTGCTCCCTGGCGCCCAGCAGCGGCTCGGCCCGGGTGGCTGGCCACGACGTGGTCAGCGAGGCTATCGCGGTGCGGCGCCACATCGGTTTCATGCCCGAACAGGTGGCGCTGTACACGGACCAGGCCGTGGGTGCGTTTCTCGAATTCGTGGCCGATATCAAGGGGGTGCCCCTGGACCGGAAGCGGGCCCATCTGGACCAGTTGATCGGCCAGACCGGCCTTGGCGACGTGCGCAGCAAGCTGGTCGGCAACCTTTCCCACGGCTATCGCAAGCGGGTCGGCCTGGCCCAGGCCCTGATCGGGGATCCCTCGGTGTTGATTCTGGACGAACCCACCAGCGGACTGGATCCCCATCAGATCGTTGAGATTCGTGAGTTGATTCGGGGGTTCCGGGGCGAGCGCACCGTCCTGCTCAGCAGCCACATTCTGACCGAGGTGAGCGCAGTCTGCGAACGCGTGCTGATTCTGGACCGGGGGCGGCTGGTGGGCGAAGAGTCGGCAGCCGGACTGGTGGCGGCCGATCCCTTGGCGGCCGGCATTGCCACCCACACGGTGGTTCTGAACTGGGATGGCGACCGGGACAAGGTCGCGGCAGCCCTGGCGCAGGTCGCGGGCGTCGAGGACCTGACCATAACGGCCGACGGCGCCGAGGTGATCATCGGCGGCAACCCGGTCGAGGTGCGGCCCAAGCTGGTCGAGTCCGTGCTGGCGGCCGGCGGCCTGCTGCAGAACATCCAGGACAAGGGGCCGAGCCTGGAGGACCTTTTCCTCAAACTGACCGGTGCGGATCCTGAGCCGAAGCCGGCCGCGGACGATGATTTGGACGGAGGTCCCGACGCATGAGGCAACTGCGTGCCATCGTCAGCCGCGAGGTCGGTGCCTTTTTCCACTCGGCCATGGCGCCGGTGGTGCTGGCCGGCTTCCTGGTCGCCGTCGGGCTGTTCTTCACCATTTTCATCTTCGGCTACAGCGACATGTCCCTGGCGGCGCTGCAAAGTCCGCGGGCGGGCAACTATATCAATCTGGCCGAGGGTATCTTCCGGCCGCTGGTTTCCAATACGGTCTTCTTCCTGATGTTCCTGGTGCCCGCCCTGACCATGCGGCTGTTTGCGCCCGAGTTCAGCAGCGGCCGCTATGATCTGCTGGCCAGTTGGCCGGTCTCCGACGAAGCCTGGGTCGTCGGCAAGTGGTTGTCCGGTCTGGTGGCCGTGCTGGTGATGATCCTGTGTGCGGCGGCCTACATCGGTGTGGTCTGGGTGTTGGGTACGCCGGAGGTGGGCCCGGCGTTCAGCGCGGTGCTGGGCGAACTGCTGTTCGGCGGGATGCTGCTGGCCTGGGGTCTGCTCGCCTCCAGCCTCTTCAGCCATCAGATGGTGGCCTACTTCCTGGCCTTTATCTGGTCCCTGCTGCTGTTCATCGTCGGTTCGCTCGAAAGGTTTTTGCCCGGTGCGCTGGGCGTGGCGGTTCGTGAACTCAGCTCGCTGACCCACTACGAGCGGTTCAGTCGCGGCGTTATCGACTCCCGTGACCTGATCTATTTCGCCCTGATGACCATCGTGCCCCTGGTGGCGGCCACCGCGGTCCTGGGCGGCCGCCGTTTGCCAGCCGGGCGCAAGGCCGCGCGCTGGACCACGCCCGCCCTGGTGCTGGTCATCGCGGTCGTCGTGTACGCCCTGGGCCTGATGTGGCCGGTGACCTGGGACCTGACCGGGAACAAGCGTTACAGCCTGGCGCCCCAGACCAACCAGATCCTGGACAATCTGGGCGACAGCCTGGACCAGAGTGGCGTGGCGGACAAGATCATGGTCTACGCTTTCTACCAGCGGCTGGATCCGGCGCGCGACATCACCGAGGCCCTGCTCAAGTCCTGCGCCCAGCGCTCCCGTCATTTCCGTTTCCGGGTCATTGATCCGGAGGTCGACCTGGAACTGGTCCGCAAGTTCGATATCACGTCGACCCGCACCATGGTCGTCGAGGCGGGCGAGCGCTACACGTCGGTGCTGCAGCCGGAGGAAAGCGCCTTGATCAGCGCCGTCTACCGGCTGGCCACGGGCAAGCTGGCCCGGATCTGCAATCTGGTCGGCCACGGCGAACACAGAATCGAGGCCGACGACCGGAGCGGTTATTCCAATTACGCCCAGATCCTGTACGACCAGGGCTACGACGTACGGCCCCTGGCCCTGGCCAACCTGGCGGATGTGCCGGACTTCTGCGACGTGCTGGTGATCGCCGGTCCGCGCCTGCAGCCGGAGCCGTCCGAGCTCGTGGCTATCGAAAGGCATCTGGTCCGTGGGGGTGCCGTTCTGGCCCTGTTCGACGCGCCGACGCCCAGCGGCTGGGTCGACTGGATGGCCAAGTGGCGAGTCGGGTTGACCGGTGATGTGCTGGTTGACGTGGAACAGGTGGGGCGCCGCCAGGGGGTCGGGGCCCGGACGATGATCGTCAGCGAAGAGTACGGTGACCACGAGATCGTGCGCAGCCTCAAGGGCATGGCGACGGTTTTCCCGTTGGTGCAGACCCTGACGATGGTCGGCGAGCCGGACAGCGCGGTCACCGGGGCGATTCTTCTGCAGAGCAGCCCCAAGACCTGGGCCGAGACCGATCCCGACACGCGTTTCAGCGGCACCCCCCACTTCGATCGTGAGAGTGACCAGGTGGGTCCGCTGCCCTTCGGCATGGTCCTGGAACTGGCCATCGGGCCGAACCCGGAACGCCCCGGCCGCCTGGTCGTGATCGGCAACTCCGAGTTCCTCAACAACGCGACGGTCAAGCTGGTGGGCAACCGGGATCTGCTGCTCAACGCGGTGGGCTGGCTGGCGCGGGAGGAAGGCCTGATCAATCTGCGCGGCCGCGACCCGCTGAGTCAACCGGTGGTCTTGAGCCAGACCACCAAGGAAGTGCTCGGCTGGGGCGCGGTGCTGGGTTGGCCGCTGCTGATCGGCAGTCTGGCTTTCGGCCTTCGTCTGCGCCACCGGCGCGGCAACGGAAAGACGCGCCCATGACCCACCGTTTCAATCGCGCCGGCAGCGCGCCGAAGTCCCTGTTGATTCTGTTGGTGCTGGCTGTCCTGGCCATCGGTGGACTTTGGCTCGCGCGCCAGAGCCGGCAGGAGGACCTGACGCTGGGCGGACCGCTGTTTCCCGTGGAGCCTGACCAGATAGAGGGGCTGCTGCTGACCCGGAATGGCCTGCAGTTCCGTTTCGACCGGCAGGATGACGGCAACTGGAGCCTGTCCGGCGCCGCGAACGACTATTTGGACCGGCAGGCGATGACAGCCTTGCTGAACGTGTTGCCGACTGCCGTGGGCGGAGCGATCCTGCCCGGGACCGTGAGCGACGACCGGCGCTATGACTTCAACGGCCCGGATGCCATGCGGCTGCGCGTCTTTCTGCGCGGTGGGCAGGACATCACCCTTTCCCTCGGTGCGCTCAATCCGGTTACCGGCAACTATTTTGCGTCGGGGGCCGGTCGTCAGGGGTGTTTCCCCGTGGCTGCTCCCTTCCGGGACAAGCTCTTCATGCTGCCGATCACGGTGCAGGCCAAGACTCTGCTGCCGCCTCTGGATCGTACAAAGGTGCAGCGCCTGGACCTGACCCGCAGTGGCACCGGACACCATTTCGAGCGGTTTGGCGGCCAGTGGTGGTTGCGGCTGCCAACGACGGATCTGAGTGTGGCGTTCAAGGTCTTTCCCCCGCTTATCCAGCAGTACCAGGCCCGGTATGATGATCGCCGCCGGCAGGATGAGCAGGGGCTGTGGATCATGGCCTCGCGACAGGCCGTCACGAGTTTGATTTATCAGGTGAGCGAGACGGTGGTGCGGGATATCAAGAGCCCGCGCGAAGCCGCCGGGCGCCTGGAGCAGTGGGATCTGGATCCGCCCTGGCGTCAGGTTGTCATTGGGGGCCCGGGCTTGAATGCGGATCCGCAGGCACCGGTCGCCGACCAATTCACTATCGGCTTTGGACCGCCGGTAGGTCAGGATCAAGTGCCGGCCGTGCGCCGCGGCAATGTGCTGCTGACGGATTTCCAGGCGGTGAACCTGTTGGATCAGCCCTTGGCGGCGCTGGTTGAACAGTTCGCCCTGAATGAAGTGGCGCGTTTTGCCGATCGGTTGGAAATGACTCGCGAGGGTACGGTGCTGTTGCAGGCCGTGCGGTCGGGCGTGGCCGAGACCGGCGATGGACGCAGCGCCTGGGAAACCGTGCTGCCGGAAAAGGGCACCAGGAACCTGGACGAGACGGCCCGCCAAGGGCTGAGCCAGGATCTGGTGGTGAATCTCAACCGGATCGAGATTCTGGCGGTTCTGCCGCCCGCCAAGGATCCCACGGTGCTTCAGAACCGTGAGCGGGTGCAACTGAAACTGGAGTGGGACCGGAGTGGGCCGACCCGGGCACTGAATCTGGAAGTGGGCTATCTCAATGAAGATAACCTCCCGTCAGCAAGTGGGATCGTAGCCGACGCGACCGCTGGCGGCGGTCCGGTCGGTTTGTGGTATCCGGCGACGGGGAAACTGCTCCAGATTCGCGGCTCTTTACTGGTAACCGCCCGCAATATGGCGGTCTATGTGCGGCCGGATTCGGTCCACTAGTGGCTCACCGACGAATCTGCTATGATTCTTCCGGGGTGGGGAAGGGACGACTTTCACACCAACCAGGGGGAATTCATGAAACCATTGTGCAAGCTGCTTACTGTCATTGTTCTGCTGTTGTGGGCCGGCGGGGCTTGGGCTCACGAGTTCTCGATGCCCATAGCCGTGTCTGCCGACGGCAGCGGCCACTTCGAGTTTGACGTGGTCGTGACCATATCCAGCCCGACCCTGTTCGGATCGAGTGAAATCGACGGTACCGACAACACCGACGTGGTGCACACCTGGGCCGACGGGTTCTGTCTGGGGACCTGGGCGGCCGGCACCTATGTCGAGACGGTGGCGGGCAACCTGCTGGATCCGGCAGTCGGCGGATCCGTCATGTACCGGCACGACATGTGTGACGGCTGGGTGGGAACCGGCACGACGATGATCCTGCCGCCGACGGTGGGTACCGAACCGGTGGCCTGGAGCCTGATCAAGGCTTTGTATCGTTGAGTTGGCCGGCGGCCTATTCGGCTGTCACGACCAGCATGGGCACCACGGTCTGGGTGTAGCCTGCGCGATCCCAGGCTGGCGGGTCCAGCAACTGGACCGGTGCCACAGCCACCGTTGTGTCCAGGGGCAGGTTGGCCAGCGTCTCGGCGTAGCGCTCGGCCAGGACCGCGAAGCGCGGTTGCAGGTCTTGGGCCACCGGAGCGGCCGCCGGTAGTTTCAGCTGGCGCGGATTGACGAACCGGCCCCGGCGTTTGACCCGGTAGTCCAGATGCGGCCCGGTGGCATAGCCGGTCGCCCCCACATATCCGATCACCTGACCCTGATTGACCTTCGTACCCTTGCGGATCCCCTTGGCAAAGCGGGACAGATGCAGGTAATAGGTCTCATAGTCGCTGTTGGTGTGGCGGATCTGGATGTAGCGGCCGTTGCCCTTCTTGCGCGTGGCCGTCACCACCACGCCATCACCGCCGGCGCGCACGGGCGTGCCCAGGGGGGCGGCATAATCAACGCCCAGATGCGGCATCCATCTCTTGAGGACCGGGTGGAAGCGGCGCTGGGTGAAGCCGTCACTGATGCGCGAGTAATTCAAGGGCGCGCGCAGCAGTTGCTTCTGCATGCTTTGGCCCTCGGCGTCGTAGTAGTGCGGGTGATCCCCCTCGGTGAAGAGGAAAGCCTCGTGCTGTCGGCCCTTGTTCACCAGTTCAAGGGCTTCAATGGCACCGGTGCGGACCAGTTTGCCATCCTTCCAGACCTCTTCATACAGAATGCGGAAGGTGTCGCCCCGGCGCAGGTCGCGTTTGAAATCGATGTCCCAGCCCATGATGTCGTTCATCTTGGCGGCCAGGGACAATGGCGCGTGGATCTCCTGCAGGCTGGCGTAGAGGCTGTTGTTGATCGTGCCGCTGACACCTTTGAGCACGTGTTCGACCGGATAGGTGCCGTCCTGGCGCACGTAGGAGTCTCCTTCGCGGACCCAGGTCACGTGGCTCTCTTCGTCCAGATCGTAGGCCAGGGATTTCAGGCCGCCGTCCGAGGTGATATGCACCCGGAAGACCTCACCGGATTTCACCCGGCGCAAATCCCGGAAGGATTTTGAATCCCCAACGATGGTCATGATGTCTTCGTGGGCCACACCACGGGCGGCCAGCGCTTCGTAGAAAGTCTGTCCCCGGCCGATTCTCATCTCCACCGGGCCGACATCGGGCCGAAAGACGGGACCCAGTTCGGTGACGGAGAGGTAGGCGTCGGTCGGGCGCACCAGGCCGCCGCGGGGCGGCCTGCCCCGCGACAGACTCAGTTGTCCGACCTGATCCAGACCTGACAGGAGCGAAGTTTCGGCGGGACCCCCGCGACCGTTTTCCCAATTGACCGGGGCCGGGGACGGAGTCAGCACCGAGACGCCCCACACCAGCAGGGTCAGGCCCAGCACGCCGACTGCGGGCAGGGTCCAGCGAGCGAGCAGAGCCGCGGGACGGTTCTTGCTGTCTGGCTTGAGTTCAGGCGTGTTCAGGGGGTCGCCCTTTCTTTCCGGCATTTTCGCGGCGGGGGAGTTGTCTTCCTACGCGCCCAAAAATGCTACAGATAGAGGCCCGGAGGCAAGAGCTTTCTGGTACGCAATGGCCAGATGTGCTGTTGCCGGACCCCGGGTCCGTGGTATCATGGCCGAGACCAAGACACGGACCATTGCGAAATGCCCGGTGATGCGACTATTTTTTGATAGTTCGTATCCCGAAAGCTGGCATTCCGAAACTTTTCGGAGGTATTTCTTTGTTTACGCTCAACTGTTGCAACTGGCGTGCCGGGATCTTCCCGGTTGTCCTGCCAATGGTCCTGCTGGTCCTCGTCGCGCCGGCCCTGGGTTTCTGGTACGACCCTGCCGGCGTGGCTGATGATTTCTTCGGCAACTCCATGACCGAACTGCGGGACATCAACGGCGATGGCTACGATGAGTTCCTGGTCGGGATCGCCGGCAGTGATACGACCGGCCTGGACTCGGGCGAGGTCTTTCTCTGGCTCGGCGGCCCGGCCGTCAACCTGGCGCCGGACCGAATCTGGACCGGCACCTCACCCGAACTTTTCGGCTGGAGCCTGGCCAACATCGGCGATGTGAACAACGACAATATCGAGGACTTCGCCGTGGGCGCCCCCCTGTCCAACGCGGGCGGTGCGGCACGTGGTCGGGTCTGCATTTTCTACGGCAAAGCCGACCCGATGGCGATTTCAGACACGCCGGATGTGATCATCAGCGGGGCTACCGGTGGCGATCAGTTCGGCTACGCCATCAGTGCCGCCGGTGATTTCGACGGTGATGGCAAGGACGACTTCATCGTCGGCGCGCCCTACAACGATATGCGGGCCCAGGACGCCGGTGCGGCGTATGTCATCTACGGCGGCAACGGTGGGCCCAGCACGAACCTGGCCAACGCCACGGCATTCGCCGGGGAGATTGCCGGCGATCTCTTTGGCTGGTCGGTCTCCGATGCGGGCAATTTCCTGAGCGGCAATGAGGACTGTGTGGCCGTCGGCGCGCCCCTGTCCAACATTCATGGCGGTCTGGCCGCCGGAGCGGTCTATGTCTTCCAGGGCAAGCTCGGTGGGGCTTCCCCTGACACGACCATTGATTTCGTGGCGGGCATCAGCGCCAACGCGGCGCCGGGCAGCCAGTTCGGCTTCGCGGTGCGCGGCGTGGGCCGGCTCGACACCGACTCGAACGATGATCTGGCGGTTGGTGGCCCGTACTGCAACGAGGGGGGCAACGAGGCGGGGCGGGTCGAGATCTTCTACGGCGGCCTGAATCCGGCGGTGGTGGCCGACCATGCCATCGACGGACAGTTGCCCAACGGCAATTTCGGCTGGTCCCTGGATCGGATTGGCGATGTGTCCGGCACATCCCGCGACGATGTGCTGATCAGCGCTCCCTTCTACGACGGTGCCGCCACCAATGGCGGCCGGGCCTACATCTATGAGGGCAGTTCCAGTGCGACCAATGCCGGGAATCTGGTCATCCTGGCCAACGATCCGGCTGTGCCCGGCACTGCGGCGAACGATCGCTTTGGTTTCGCGGTGGCCCTGGCCGGGGACTTCGACAATGACGGTATGCCGGACTACGCGGTCAGCGCGCCGCAGGCCAACAACCCGAACAGCAACACGACGGCCGGCACGGTGCTGCTGACGCTCAGCTCCATTGGTCCGGTGCCGGCGCTGTTGCGCGACTGGAAGGCGCACTGGAGCGGCTCCGATGTGGTGGAACTCGACTTTGCCCTGTCACTGCCGGCCGAGAGTCTGGCGGAAATCCGGCTCAACCGGCGGCAGCACGACCAGGATGGCATTGTGCGCGCCGAAACGACGATCTGGTCAGGACCGGCCCGGTTGCAGGATGAAGGGGCGACCGATGTCCTGGCCCGTCAGGGTGATGGCTTTGTCTACCGGGATGATGTGTCGGCGGCAGCGGCGGTGGCTGCGAGTTACAGCTACAGCCTGACCGCAGTTGGCGTTGATGGACAGGACGTGCTGTTGAGCAACCTGTCCGGACCGGGCGCGCCACCGGCGGTGGCGCCGGTGACCGTGGCTTTGGCCGCGGCCTGGCCCAATCCGGCCAACCCGCTGGTGAATATTCGCTTCCGGGCTGCCGTCGGCACTGTGGCCACCGTGCGGATCATGGATGTGCGGGGCCGCGTCGTGCGGGAGTTGCACCAGGGGTTGGGCGCCGGTGACTGGCAGACCGTGGTCTGGGACGGCCTGAGTGACAGCGGCCGCGCCGCCGCTTCGGGCGTGTACCTGATCCGGCTCGAGTCAGGCGGACTGCTGCGCACCGAGCGTGTCACGCTGGCCCGATGAACCGCGACCGCGTCGAACTGCACACCCACCTGGAAGGATCAGTCACCCCCGGGCGGCTGATCCTTCTGGCGGAGAAGTACGGGCAGCCGGGTGTGGCCCGGGCCTGTCTGACCCCCGATGGCGGACACTTCGCGTTCACGGGGTTTCACGGTTTTCTGGATCTCTACAAGGCCGCGACCAGCGTCATGCGTGAGCCGTCGGATTTTCACGCCATGGCGGTGGATCTGGGTGGGCAACTGGCCGCAGACGGCGTGGGCTACGCTGAAGTCGCGGTCTCCTACGGCGTGCTGCTGGTGCGCGGAATCGACCCTTTGCCGGTGCAGCGGGCCTTGCACGAAGCGGCGGCCGAAGTGGCCGAAACCCAGGGCGTACGGCTGCGCTGGCTGCCGGACGCCGTGCGTCAGCTCGACGAGAAATGGGCCTGGCGCGCCTGGGAGAAGGCGGCTACGGCCGGTCGTGAACTGGGGGTGGTGGGCTTCGGCCTGGGCGGTGACGAGGCTGCCGGACCGGCGCGGCGGTTTGCCAGACTCTTTGCCGAGGTCAAGGGCGAGGGTTTCGGGATCTCCATCCATGCGGGCGAGTTGCCTGGTCTGGGCGCAGGCGCGGTGGCTTCGGTGCGTGAGGCGATCGAGGAGTGCGGTGCCGATCGCATCGGGCACGGGTTGGCCGCGGCCGGAGACCCCCTGCTGCTGGCGACCCTGGCGGCTCGCGGCATATTCGTCGAGTTGTGTCCGGGTTCGAATGTCTTGACGGGCGGTGTGGCTTCATTCGCCGAGTTTCCGTTCGCTGCGTTTCTTGAGGCCGGCGTGCCGTGTGCCTTGAACACCGACGATCGAACAATGTTCGACCTGAATCTCGAACAGGCATACAAGCAGGCAACCGAGCTGCTGCAACTGACCGACGACGCGGCGGCGGCGATGCAGACCGCGGCTGCAGCGGCCGCATTTGACAAGGTCCGAGAGGGCTCTTGAAGGAGGACTCGATGCACGATAGCCGAAGAGTTCGAAGCTGCCGGCTGTCCCTGTTGCTGGGGCTGGCCCTGATGCTGGCGGCCGCCCCCGCCCTGGCCGGCGGCATGTGGTTCAAGGCCGCCGGCGGTGTCAGCGGCCTCGCCATGGACGACATCAACAACGGCACCTATCGTTTCTATGACACCTCAATCCGCGGCTTCAATTTTCCGGATCTCAAGTCCGGCTTCAGCCTCAGTCTTCATCTGGGCAATGACATATCCGAAACGGTAGCCTTCGGTTTTTCATGGGACATGCAGCATGCCCACCTGGCCGGAACCGACGTGGATGTGTCGGCGGTCATGAAGCTCGATGCTGACTTCTTCATGGGCCACTTCTATTGGACACCCGTGCGGGGACGCCGCTTCAGTCTGGGGGCGGCCGGGGGGCTGGGGTTTGTGGCGGCCGATGGCACGGTCAAGGTGGAGCAGGGCGCCGTGTCCTTCGGTGAAGGCAAGACCAGCGGCACTTCCCTGACCGTCGAAGCGCTGGCGACCCTGGAGTACGCCTTGGCGTCGAACCAGGCGCTGCAGTTGACGGCCGGTTGGCGCCTGGCCGAAGTGGATGAAGTCAAGTTCGAGGGCTCGACAGCGCTGAAGGAAGACGGAACCAATCTGGCCCTGGACTATACGGGGTACACGCTGAAGCTGGGTGTGCTGTGGCGGTTTGGTTCGGGTCCCGGCGGGGCGGGGCCGGATCTTCAGTAGCCCGGCCAGGCCGGTGCCGGGGGAGCATCATGATCCAGTTCATAGACCTGTTCGGCGTCGGTGTGTTCGCCGTCTCGGGCGCCCTGGTTGCCGGCCGCAAGCAGATGGACCTGTTCGGCGTGGTCGTGCTGGCGGTGATCACCGGCGTTGGCGGCGGCACGCTGCGGGACCTGCTGCTGGGTGTGCCGGTCTTCTGGATCCACGAACCCGTTTATGTGATTGTCGGCACGGGGGGCGCCCTGGCGGCAGTCGTGCTGGCTCGATTCCGGACCGTGGGTCGGTTGCCGTTGCTGGTGGCCGACGCGGTGGGCCTGGCCTTCTTCTGCGTGCTGGGTGCGGACAAGGCGCAGCAGGCCGGGGCGGCGCCCGTGATCATCACCCTGATGGGCGTGATGACCGGCGTGGTCGGCGGAGTTGTGCGCGATATCCTGGCTGGTGAAATCCCCCTTGTGCTGCGCCACGATCTCTACGCCACCTGCGCGGTGCTGGGGGCCGGCTCGTTCGAGGTCCTGCTGGCGGTGGGCGCACCTTACGAGCTGGCGATCTGGGCAGGACTGCTGTCGTCGCTGAGTTTGCGTCTGGCGGCGATTCGCTGGCACCTGGGCCTGCCGTCGGTTTCTCTCTAGTCGTCCGCCACCAACCCCCGCAACCGGTCGATTTCCGGCTGGATCAGCTCGTCGTCCAGGCGCGGGTAGAGGATTTCGGGCTTGCCCAGGGTTCGGCCGGCCGGGATATTCCGCAGCCCTTCGTCCCAACCGCCCTGCCAGAGATCGGTTTCCATGCCCAGCCACCGCCACAGTTTTTCCATGCCGAACGGCACGACTGGCGCGAGCATCAGGCAGAGCTGGCGCAGGATCTGGATAATCACACCCAGGCTTTGGCCGCAGCGTTCCAGGTCGGTCTTGCGGCTCTTGAAGGGCGCTGATTCGTCGAAGTAGCGGTTGCCCACCTGGCCGGCGTGGAAGGCCGTTTCCAGGGCGGCCTTGACCTCGAACTTCGCCATCTGGGCGGTCCACTTCTCGCGGTCGGCCGCAACCTCGTCCAGGGCGGCGCGGTCCAGGTCCGTCAGGTCCGCTTCGCTCCATTGGGGCACGTGTCCGTCGAAGTACTTGTGGATGAAGGTGAACACCCGGTTGATCAGGTTGCCGAAGTTGTTGCCAAGTTCGTTGTTGTTGCGGGCCTGGAAACCTTCCCAGGTGAAATTCATGTCACGCGTCTCGGGCGCGTTGCGGGCCAGGGTGTAGCGCAGGGGGTCGGCGCTGAACTTCGCGAGGTATTCCGGCAGCCAGACGGCGAAACCCTTGCTGGTCGACAGCTTCTGCCCCTCGAGATTCAGGAATTCATTGGCTGGCACGTTGTCCGGCAGAATGTAGTTTTCACTGTGGGCCATCAGCACGGCGGGGAACATCATGGCGTGGAAGAAGATATTGTCTTTGCCGATGAAATGGACCAGACGGGTTTCGTCGTCCAGCCACCAGGTGCGCCAGGCCTCGGCGTCGCCCTTCTCAGCGGCCCATTCGCGTGTTGCGCTGATATAACCGATCGGTGCGTCGAACCAAACGTAGAAGACCTTGCCCTCGTGGTCGGGCAGCGGCACGGGCACACCCCAGCTGAGGTCGCGCGTGACCGCGCGGTCCTGCAAGCCGCTGTCGAAATACCCGCGGCAGTACTGCTTCACGTTGTCTTTCCACTCGGGGTGGCTGTCGATGTAGGCGCTCAGTTTTTCCTGCCAGTCGCCCAGGGGCAGGAACCAGTGGATGGTTGGCCGCAACTCCAGGGGACTGTTGTCCAGCACACTGCGCGGATCGATCAACTCGCTCGGATTGTAGGTGGCCGTGCATTTCTCACACTCGTCGCCGCGCGCGTTCTCGTCGCCGCAGACCGGGCAGGTGCCTTCTATATAGCGGTCGGCCAGGAACCGGTTCTGACCGGGGCTGTAGAACTGGTCAGTGGTCTTCTGCCTGAACAGGCCCTGAGCGTGCAGGTCCTTGAAGAACGCCTGGCTGGTCTCGGTGTGGATCTCGCGGCTGGTCTGGCTGAAGTTGTCGAAGCTCATGCCGAAACCGGCGAAGCTGCGCTTGATGGACTCGTGGTTGCGGTCCACCAGTTCCTTGGGCGAGATACCCTGCTTTTCGGCGGTCAGCGTGATCGGTACGCCGTATTCATCGGAGCCGCAGATGTAGAGCACGTCCTCGCCGCGCAGGCGCAGGTACCGCACGTAGATATCCGCCGGCAGGTACGCCCCGGCCAGATGGCCCAGATGGATTTCGCCGTTGGCGTAGGGCAGGGCGCTGGTCACGAGGGTTCGCTTGAAGTTCTTGCCCACAGCCGGCCTCACTATTCTTGTCGCGGGTTACTGATGCCAACCGAGACACCCCGCCGGGGGGCTGGTCAGTCCGTCGTGCAAATGGTCAACAGGGAATCTAAATCAACTGCTCCGACGGGGGCAAGGCGGTTTTGCCGTAGACGTGGGTTTCGAACCAGGCGTGGCAGTTGACCCCGGTCACCTCGAGGATGGTTTCCTCGAGCAGTTCCCGGGTCAGATCGCCACGGTCTCGCCCGAAGTACAGCGCGCGCAGAACTTCGTCCAGGGGACGCAAGGTACCCGTGGCCCGGGCCAGCAGGTCGTCCAGGGCCATGCAGGCGTTGACCCCGCCGGCGTAGCCGAATCGGACCTGGTCGGCATCGGCCATGACCTCGGCCGCGGCGTCGGCGACGGACATTTGGCCGAACAGGGGATTGCCGGCGTAATCACGCTCCAGACGCGCGCCCAGAATGCCCCGGGCGTGATCCGGCTCCCAGATGCCGGCGCTGACCAGCATGCGGGCCGCGTACCAGGTCGTCACCCCTTCGGTGAACCAGAGCATGGTGGGATCGGTCTGGGGGATGGCCTCGCCGACCCAGCTGTGGAACATCTCGTGGGCGATCACGCTGGAGGCCTGCTCTTCCAGCATGCCCCAGGTGGTTTCGGGGTTGAGCATGACCAGCACTGAACTGCCGGTGTGCACACCGTACACGTCAAAGCCCTTCTCGGCGGTGACCTCGTTGGCCGACAGCAGGACGGTGATCTGATCGGTGGGCGGCTCGCCGAAGAAACCCATCTCCGTGCGGGCGATGCGCTGGATCAGTTCCATGGCCGCCTCGTCGGCGAACAGCCAGCTGCGGTCCGTGGCGAACTGGATCACGGTGTCGCGGGCGCGGGTCTCAAGCGTGCGGATGTTGCCGCAGATGATCAGGCTGTTGTTCAGATCGGCCAGATCCCGGGGATGGAACAGCAGGTTCGAAGGGACGGAGGCGGCGCCGCCCAGGGGGTTCGGCTGCGGGGGGGGCGGAGTCAGGCCCGCCGCCGGGCGGTAACCCTGGCCCAGTCCCAGGCTCGCGTCCGTGGTGGCGCGGTTCTGTTGGCGCCGGCGTTCGGCGGCCAGATCCGTGCCCTTGACCAGGGCGGGCCAGGGCACCAGCACCGGCATCTGGTCGGGATTGTGCATCGAAACGGTTATTTCCTGCACCGCCATGCCCGTGGGCTCCAGGAAGATCTCAAAGCCGGCTGCTCGCAGGCCGCCGGCGACCGGCGTCGAGATATGGCGCCGGATGTCTTCTTCGCTGCCCTGCACCCGGTCCAGGTCGATGCGGTAAATGAAGCCCGCCCGGGTCACGCTCTGGGTGGCCAGGCGCCAGCCATCGGTGATCTCTGCGACTGCCAGCGGCCGGCCGACCGTGCCGTCGGGGGCGAGGACCCGTCCCGAGGGCTCGTTGGCGCTGACCCCGTTGCGCTCGTCCCGGAAGACGCCGGGGGCGAACTCCAGGTCCAGATGCTCCGGCAGATTGCCCTCGGCGATGAGAGTGATGGTCAGGGAGCCGCGGGCGGCGTTGGTCAGGTCGATGGCGTAGGTCAGGTTGACCGGTTCCAGGGGGCGCGGTTGCAGCGCGAAATACGCAATCGCCAGGCCCACGGCCAGGGTACTGAGCCGAATCCAGCGCCAGTGCGGGAAGTACCACAGCTTCCCGAACCAGGACAGCTCGCGGCCGACGAGTCCCAGCCGTCGGCTCTTGTACCTCGCCAATGCGGATTGCGATTTCTCGAACATTCAGGATCTTCCTCTGCACGGTTGTTCTGCTGTCAGGGTTCCTTGTCGTTCCCCAGGATTCCCTGACCTTCCTTCTGATGGATCCTGCTCCGGAACGATGCAACTGGCGTGCCGCTGCCGGAACGGATGCCCGAGTCGCAATATTCGGCTTTCGGGCCGGCGCCAACCGTGCGATTCTGGCCACCGGTTACAACGACGGCAATCCGGTGGGCCAACGAAAGGCGAGAGCGATGGATCTGGGGATCAAAGGCAAGTCGGCGCTGATAACGGCGGCATCACGGGGTTTTGGGCTGGCTACGGCCAGACAACTGGCCCGGGAGGGCGTCCGCGTTTCCCTCTGCGCGCGGGGGCAGACCGACCTGGAGCAGGCTGCGACCGAGGTGCAGGCCGCCGGCCGCGAGGTTTGGGGCGAGGCGGCCGCCCCGGTCACGACGGCGGCCGTGGATGTGACCGACGCCCAGGCGGTGGCTGATTTCGTGGCGCAAACCGGCCCGGTTGACCTGCTGCTGGTCAACGCCGGCGGCCCGCCGGCGGGCGGTTTCACGGAATTGGCGGAACAGCAATGGCGGGACGCCTACACCCTGACCATCGAGAGCGCCGTGCGTCTGTGCCGGCTGGTCGTGCCCGGCATGGCCGAGCGGGGCTGGGGGCGGGTGGTGATGATCACCTCGGTCAGTGTCAAGCAACCCGTCGATAACTTGCTGTTGTCCAGCGTGTTGCGGCCAGCGGTGCAGGGGCTGGTGCGCAGCCTGGCGGTCCAGTACGCGGCCTCCGGCGTGACCGTCAATGCCGTGGCGCCGGGTTTTCACACCACCAGCGCGGTCGAGCGCCTGATCGCCAAGAAAATCGAGCAGACCGGCTGCACTGTCCAGGATGTGCTGGACGGCTGGACGGCGGAGATCCCCATGGGCCGTCTGGGGCGACCCGAGGAACTGGCGGCCGTGGTCACATTCCTCATGTCCGAGGGTGCGGGGTACCTGACGGGCCAGGGCATCGTATCGGACGGGGGGTGGGTCAAGGGCACATTCTAGCGGCTGGCCTTGACGGTGCGTATCGGCCGATTATCTTGGACCCCTGGCGGAGTCAAGAGGTTGCGCATATATCTATACCCAACCTGAACCCGGCTCTGTGCCAAAGGAATGGTCAAAATGGAAAAGTTCATCATCTTCATTGTCATCTACTTTCTGGTGGTGAACTTCGTCTTTCCGCGCCTGGGTCTGAAGCCCGGCTGAGGCCCCACCGACTGCTCGATCGGTGATCGAGGCGACAGTTTGAAGTCTGACAAGAAGAAGGCCGGCCAGTAGGCCGCAAGGAGTCGTCGTCATGCCCCTGTATGAATTCCAGTGCCGCAAATGTGGCCATCAGTTTGAGGAATTGCTGACCTCGGCCGAAGTCGAAGCGGGCAAGGTCAAGTGCCCCGCCTGCAAGTCCAAGCGCGTCGAACGCGAGTTTTCGGCCTTTGCCACGGGTTCCGGCGGTTTTGGCGGTGGTTTGGCCGGCGGTGGCGGCGGTTGCGGCAGCGGCGGCTTCACCTGAGGCTAACGCCATGCGCGGCGGTCGCCGTTCAGACATGAAATTTGATGTATAGGAATTAAAGGGATAGTATTTTTATACTGGATGTGCTATTATTGCCTCAATCAATATATCGCGGGGGCCACGAGGCGCCCGCCTTCTCTTAGAGCAGAGAATGTGGCCACCCGGCCGAACCAGGAGAGAATGGACACCATGCGTATGCTGAAACTGATAATTTTGGGGAGTCTGCTGGCGATGGCGGCCACCGGGGCCATGGCCCAGACGGTCTTGCCGAGCCCCAACGCGCTGGGCCTGTACTTCGACAGCGAGGCCACGGCCAATGATCTGACTCTCGGGTCGCCGACGGCCGTGGATGTCTACCTCATCCTCACCAATCCGACCGTCGCCTTCATCAGCGCCTGGGAAGCCAAGGTGACGATCGCCACGGGCGGCGCCATCACCAACCTCGTCCTGCCCATCGGCAGCACCGCCGTGGCGACCGGTCCGGACGACTTCGCCGCGGCCATGTCCGAGCCCATGCCCGGCAACGCCCTGACCAAGCTGGCGGTCTTCACCGTGGCCGCCACCGCCGAGCAGAACACCTTCCTGTATCTGGCCGCCGTGGACAATCCGTCGGTCGCCAGCGATCTGCCGGCCCTGCAGTTGACCGACGGCTCCTGGCATGCCGTGCCGGTCTCGTCCGGCGACGTGGGCACGCCGGTGGCGACCATCAATTCCTCGACGCCGAACGAGAGTTCGAGCTGGGGGACGGTCAAGAGCCTGTTCCGCTAGACCAGGAAACGTCAGCGATCGAGTTGTTGAGGGCCCGGGGTAACCCGGGTCCTTTTCGCGTGTGGCCCGATCGCAGGGAACCTTGTCCGGAGGCCGTGTTTCAGTCACAGTCCCGCCTGATACTGAAGCCCGCAAGACCGACCGGGAGTGCCACCATGCCTCGACCTTTGATTGTCTGCTGCCTGTCAGCGATTGCCGTGGTGTCTGCCGCGGCGCCAGCCCCCATCACGCCCTGGACCGAGTGGCCCGTCCTTTCGGTGCCGGCTGACTCTCCGGCCGACGTCACTCTCCGTCCGGCCGTGGTCTGGCGCCTGGATTGCGGGGCTGAGGCCGAGACCGTCGTGGGCCGGATCGTAGCGGCGGCCCCGGGGTTGGCCGGCCGCACCCTGCTGGTCGACAACCAACTGACCAATGTTCTGGTCATCGGTCCGAAGGGTGAGATCGAACGTACGGTCGGCCAGCCCGGTGAAGGGCCGGGGGATCTGCCGGGTGCCTGGCGGGCCTTTCAGCTGGACGATGGTCGTATCGGGGTTGCGGAGGGGGCGCCGGCCTTTGGCATACTCTACGGCGGTGCCGGCAAAATCATCCTGCTGGACGAGGCGGGAGATCCGGCCGGCCGCTGGTGGGCGGCCGGCGATACGGGCACGCGCCCCATCAGCGCCGTGCGCGAGTTGCGCTGCGCAGGAAATGTGGTTCTGACCGCCACTATGCGTGGTGAAATGGCTCCGGGCAGTTTCACCAGTGTTCTGGAAATGTCCTTGCTTCACCAGCCCGATGGGGCCCGCGAATTGATCGCTCGCTTGCTGAATGAGGACAAGATGTCGAGCCGGAAGATCAATGAGGGTGACTACTACGAACCATTTGCCGGCGGTCGTTGTGACCTCTCGGCCAAAGGGCAGGTGGCCTTCGCTCCGGACCGGGACCGGTGGTTCGTGGTTGTGCGCGAGCCGGACGGAACGGGACGGGCTCTGTCTCGCGAGTGGCCGGCGATACCACGGACGCCGGCGGCACGGGCAGAGATCATCACGGTGCTTGGTGGCGGCGACGGTTGTGAAGCCCTGCCCGATCATCCCGCCCTCGGCCGCATCCGCTGGCGCCCGAACGGCAACCTGTGGGTCGAGCCCATGGGCGTTGAGCCTGCGCCCGGCGCCTTTGCCTGCTTTGACGAATTCACCCCTGCCGGCGAACTGCTCCACCGCGTGCAGTTGGTGCTGCCCGGCGACCCGGCTCAGGATATGTTGGCTATTATGGAGGATGGCCGCTTCGTTCTGCTGCGGGGCTTCCGCCCCACGGCCGACGAGGACGAAACCACCGCACCCCAAACCGAAGTCATCCTGCTGGCCGCCGGTTAGCTAGCGCGGGCAGCGGTACAGCCGGTCCCGGGCCGAGTCGCCCAGCCGCGTGCCGGCGAACATCACCAGCCAGCCGAGGGCCAGACCGGCCGCCACATCGACCACATAGTGATAGCGGTTGTAGACCGTGGCCATGCACAGCAGCACGAAAATCAGGGTCATCCACCAACGGTGCCGGGGGAAGTTCCGCCAGGTGTGCCACCAGGGAATCATCGAGGCGGCCACGTGACTGGACGGGAACGCCGCGCCAAGCAAAGCGCCGTGGGTATGTATGTAGTGCATGATGTCGGTGAAGATCCAGCCGTCCACGGCCACGAATCCGGCCCGGAAATACTTGGGCCCCCAGGCGGGAAACAGCGTGTACATGGTGTAGCAGATGAGCATGGTCACGCTCAGGTCGCGAATGAAATCGCGTACGAGATCCCACTGCTGGTCGGACTGCAGTGTCCTGGCCTTGAATACCAATACCAAATAGCCGGCCGCCAGGAAGTAGTACGTGAAGTAGGCGAACTCCATCAGCTCATGGAACCAGGGCCAGGGCCAGGCGCGCGACCACTCCAGGCTGGGCTGGAAACCAAAGATGAGCTCCTCGAGCCGGATCAGCGAAGGGTCGATGCTGTTCTCGAAGTCGAAGTAGATCAGGCCCAGATGCTCCATCTCCGAGTAGAACAGCGGAAAGATCAACGGCAGGTAGATGTCGCCCAGCAGGCGAGGCGCAAAGTGTCGGCTGCAGCGCAGCAGCGGCGGCACGAACCAGACGGCTGCCGCCAGGATCCCGTGCTGCAGGGCGTTCAGCCAGGGGTGGGGGAACACCGACGGCTTGAGCACCGGATAGAAGGCGCTGACAATCAGGTACACCACGACCAGGCGGTCGAAGTTCATCCGGCGCAGGGACAGTTCGATCAGGCGTCGGCGCAAGGTCACAGCCAGCCCTGCTTTCGGTAGAAGGCCAGGGTTTCAGCGAAGCCGGTGGCGGCATCGTAGCGGGCGGAGAAGCCGGTGTCACGAGTCAACCGGCTGCCGTCGCACACCCAGCCGACGGTGTCCAGATCCCGCACACGGTCGCGGCTCAGCAGCAGCGAGGCCTGGCCGCCGAGCAGGCCGGCCAGGCCGGCGACAGCCCGTACGGCCCCGAGCGGAATCGTCACCCGGCGCACGTTGCGGCCGGCGGCGGCGGTCAGGGCGGCGCGCAGTTGTTCCCAGTCGTAGCCCACCTGGCGGTCGCTGATGAAGTAGGCGCCGCTGGCGGCCGGCGCCTGGAGCAAGGCCAGGACGGCGGCGGCGGCGTCACGGCCGTCAACCAGGCTCAGGCCGGTCAGGCGCCGGCCCAGGCGTACGGTCCAGCCCTGGGTCGCGGCCCTCAGCAGCGGCAGAAATTCCCGGTCGCGGGGGCCGTACAGCGACGGTGGCCGCAGGATCACCCGGCGGAAGGAGCCCGCGGCAGCCATGAGCGCGTTCTCGGCGTCCCGTTTGCTGCGGCCGTAGGCGGTCAGGGGGCGGCAGGGGTCGTCTTCGACGGCCGGCCGGGCCAGGGAACCCGGCCCGTGGGCGGCCAGGCTGGACACCAGCAGGAAGGTCGCCCCGGGGTCGGGCCATACCTGGGCGGCGGCCGCCGCCAACGCCTCTGTGGGCTGCACATTGCCTCGCTGGTAGTGGACTTCGTCCGGACCCGCGACCACGCCCGCACAGTGGATCAGGCTTGTGGTACCGGACAGGAATTCGGCGCAGGCGGCCTGATCGGCCAGATCCACGATCACGGTCTGCAGAGGCTTGTCCGCCAGCCAGCGCAGGTTGCTGGTCGGGCGCACCGCCACGCGCACCCGGTGGCCGGCACCCAGTAGGGCGTCCGCCACATGGCTGCCCAGAAAGCCGGTGCCTCCGGTCAGGGCGATCACGGTCTACCCCACGGCCTTTTCGTAGATACGGTAGGTCTTGTAGCAGTCGGCGCCGTAGCCTTCGAGAATCCGGTTCATGGGCGCGTTGTCCGCCAGGATCCACGAGCACTCGCCGGCGGTGATGCCCTTGGCGAAGGCGGCCTGCATCGTGCGGTAGACCATGACCATGTCCACGCCCAGCTTGCGGTGCTCGGGCACGACGCCCATCAGGATCGTCCGCGCGAAGTCGATCCGGCGCTTGTTCAGCAGGAATTTCAGCCAGCCGAAGGGCAGCAACCTGCCCCGGAGGGACTGGGTGGCCTGGTTGAAATCCGGGATGGTCAGGCTGAAGCCGATGGGCTCGCCGTCCATCTCGGCCACCAGCAGGAAATCGGCGTCGACCATGGATTTCATGTCCTTGGCCATGTAGGCGAAGTCCTCGTCGTCCAGGGGGATGAAGCCCCAGTTCTCACTCCAGCACTTGTTGTACAGATCGCGCACCAGTGAGGCTTCCGCAAAGAACCTCTTCATGTCGAATGGCCGGATGGTCAGCCCCGGCCGGCTGGCGATGCGTTCAATCAGGCGTTGCATTTTCTCGGGAAACTCGCCGCCGGTTTCCAGGTGCCAGGCGAACAGGTCCTTGGCGCCGGCCAGGCCGAAGTCGGTCAGCTGCTGTTCGTAGTAGCGGGGGTTGTAGGGCATGCCGACCACCGGGCGGTTGAACTTGCCGTCGACCTGCAGGCCGTACCAGTCGTGGTTCGAAGTGAAACAACCGGGACCGCGCATGAGCTCCATGCCCTCGGCGGCGATCCAGTCGGCCGCGGTCTGCAGCAGCGCTGCGGCCGCTTCCGGGTCGTCATCCACCTCGTAGAAACCGAAGAAACCGACTTTCTCCTGCCAGTGTTCGTTGTTGTACCGGTCGACGCAGGCGCCGATGCGTCCAACGACCTGGCCGTCTCGCCGCGCCAGCCACAACTCGGCGGTGGCGTGGCGGTAGAAGGGGTTCTTCTGTTTGTCGTGGAAGTGCTTCATCTCATCGAGCAACGGGAACACGCAGTTGGGGTCGTCCCGGTAGATACGGTAGGGAACCTGCAGGAAGGCCTTGAGAGCGGTCTTGTCGGTCCCGACGGCTGCGATGCTGAGTGCCATTGTTCCTCCAGGTAAAAAAGAGCCGGGCTGCCAGTGACAGCCCGGTTTCTGGTACAGACAGCCGGTGTGGCCGCAGTCCGGGCCCCGTCAGGCGGGGATGATCTCCAACTCGCGAGCGACCCGGGTCATGATGTCCATGGCCTGGTGGATTTCGTCCTCGGTGTGGGTGGCCATCAGGCTGAGCCGGATCAGGGCATTGCCCTCGTCGACCGCCGGGCTGACCACCGGGTTGACGAAGACGCCCTCGTCAGCCAGGCGGCGGCACATCCTGAAGGCGGCCATGTCCTCGCCCACCACCGCCGGGATGATCGGGGTTTCGGATGGGCCGGTGTCGAACCCCGCGTCGTCCAGGCGCTCCCGCATGATGTCGTTGTTGCGCCAGAGGGCGTCGTGCCTCCAGGTCTCCTCGAGCATCACGTCGACCGCGGCGGAAACCGAGGCCACCGAGGCGGGCGGCATGCTGGCCGAGAACATCAGGGCGCGGGACATGTGCTGGATGAAGTGGATCGTATCGGCGTCGCCGGCGACAAAGCCGCCCACCGAGGCGAGCGATTTGCTGAAGGTGCCCATGATCAGGCCCGCTTCATCAGTCAGACCGAAGTGGCTGCAGGTGCCGCGGCCGTGGTCACCGAGCACACCCACGCCGTGGGCGTCATCGACCATCAGGAAGGCTTCGTATTTCTGGCACAGGGCGACGATCTCCGGCAGCTTGGCGATATCGCCTTCCATGGAAAAGACGCCGTCGACGATGACCAGCTTGTTGCGTTCCCGGTCGCTGCTCAGAACCAGTTCGAGATTCTCCATGTCGTTGTGCCGGAACTTCCGCACGTCCGCGAAACTGAGCCGGGCGCCGTCGATGATCGAGGCGTGATCCGTGCGGTCGACCACGATGCTTTCGTTGCGACCGACCAGGGAGGTCAGTACGCCCTGGTTGACCATGAAGCCGGTGCTGAAGATCAGGGCCTTTTCCTTGCCCACCAGGGCGGCCAGTTTTGCTTCCAACTCCACGTGAATATCGAGGGTGCCGTTCAGAAAGCGCGAGCCGGCCGTGCCGGTGCCATACTTGGCGATGGCTTGCTGGGCCGCTTCCTTGACCTTGGGGTGGTTCGTCAGCCCGAGGTAGTTGTTGCTGCCGAGCATGATGATCTCGCGGCCCTGATACCTGACGGTGTTTTCCTGGGCCGACTCGATGACCCGGAAATAGTTGTACAGGTCCGCCGCCATCAACTGCCTGGCGGTTTGGAATTTTGCGACTTTGTCCAGCAGGCCCATGGTCACCATCTCTTTCGGCGATACCGAAGTGAAGATCAGCGCGTGAGATACGAATTCGCAAGCAAGGGCACGAAGATACCCCGCCAAGGTTTGATCCTAGAAAATAGTCCGTTTACGGGATTCTAACAACTAGAAAACCTCGGCCTCGAATACCTGGAAGCGGGCGCCTTCCTGCCAGTCGCCGGGGCCCAGGCCAGCCTTCAGGGCCAGATGGCCCAGGGTGGTGGTCAGATCCCAGCCCTGTTCGGGGGCCACCTGGGGCAGAAAGACAGCCTTGCGCCCCTGTTTCGTCAGCAGAACGCCGTGCCGCCCGATGACGATCTCCTCGGGCCGGGCAATGGTCCGCAGTGGGGTCAGGGCCGAGATCTCGAGGTCCAGGGAGGCCAGTTCATCAGGGCTGACCGGCTGGAAACGCGGGTCTTCGCAGGCGGCGGCCCGGCCGTTGCGGGCCACGGCGTCAATCAGCGGCACGACACCTTCGATGTAACCGATGCAGCCGCGCAACTGTCCGCGCTGGTGGAGGGTGACGAAGGCCCCCCGTTTGGTCGTCAGCCGGGCCGTCAGCTCCACGTCCCGCAGGCGGGCCATCTCGCGGGGATCCGGCGGGTCCTGCTGCCTGGCCGCTGCGGCCACCGCGACTTGGGCCACCTCGCGCAGAAATGTCTTTTCCTGTCCGGTCAGTTGGTCGAGTCGGGGGGCGGGTTCCAGCATCGTCTTCTCACTGGTTGGGGATGGAGCCGTCAGTCAAGAGGACCGCAGCGTAGCTCACAGACAGATCATAGTTGCCGTCACGGTCACCACTGCGGGCGTAGTGCAGCAGGGCGCCTTCGTAACCGGAGGGCAAACCGCAGTCCAGGGCGACGGCGGTGGCGGCCAGACCGCACATGGTGATTCCGGACTGCCGGCCATAGGCGCGCAGACCGGATCCATCACCGGCCAGGATCCTGAGGACAGCGCCGCTGTCCAGCCTTTCCAGGGAGGCGGGAACGTCCTGGACAAATGGCACATAGCCATACGCCTGTCCGTAGTGGGTGAAATCGGTGGATACCAGCAGCAGCGAGTCCTCGTCCAACTGCGAGACCAGTGCCTGGGCCGCCGCCCGGCCGGCTTCATCGTCCAGGGGCGGCACCAGCAGGGGAATGATCGTCGGTACCGCGTCCGGCCATAGCCGTTGCAGGAACGGCAACTGGATCTCGATCGCGTGCTCCTGGGCGTGAGCCGCGTCGTCCACGGCAAAGAGGGGATGGTCGTCCAGGTCGGTGGTTGCGGCGGCGTCGACCGGTACCTTGCCCAACGGGGTGGCAAAGGCTTCGGCCCCGCTCAGGGCTATCTGGGTCAGGTGGGCGCGATGAGAGGGCGAGAGGATGAATACCCGCCGGGGCCGGTCCGTGGCCAGGGCGCCGTACAGGTGTCCGGCCGTCGGCCCGCTGTACTGGTAGCCGGCATGGGGGGCCACGGCCACCAGCGCGCGACCGGCCGGCCTGGGCCCGGGGTCGGCGGCGGCCAGATAGCCGTCGACCTCGCTGGCCAACCTTTGGGAATCGCCGGGATACCAACTGCCGGCGAGGACTGGGGCGCGAGTCGGTGACATGGCAAGATCCTTGGATTCAACCGGCCATCAATAATCCGGGTTGGAAACCACACCGAAGGACTTTATCATATATGGGCACGCAGACAATATCCGTTTCCGGCGGATGAGCCTACCACGGGAGGGTGATTTGAATATCAAGCAGAACAGCAAGGGCGATGTCATGGTCCTGAGCCTGTCGGGCAAGATCATGGGTGGTCCTGATCACGAAAAATTCATGACCGAGATCAAGACCCTGATTGCCGGCGGCCAGGTGGATGTGCTGCTGGACATGAGCAAGGTCAGCTGGGTCAACTCGACCGGGCTGGGCATTCTGGTCTCCGGCTACCATACGTTGAAGAAGAACGGCGGCCGCCTGAAGATCTGCCAGGTGAGCGACCGTATCGACAACATCCTGAACGTGACCCAACTGAAGCTTGTCTTCGAGACCTTCGACAATTGCGACGAAGCGCTGGCCTCGTTCGGCCAGGAGTAGAGTTGTCGGCGGACGGGGCTGCTGAAGGTGGGGAAACCTACCGCAAGCCGGCCCTGACGGTTGACGGTGTCGTGCTGGTGCGGGAAACGGAGTCGGATGGCTTCCGGGTCCTGCTGATCGAGCGTGGCCGCGAGCCCTTTCGGGGCTCGTTCGCCCTGCCCGGCGGGTTCGTCGACTACGGCGAGGATGTCGACCACGCCATCGGGCGCGAAGTGGCCGAGGAAACCGGTCTGAGCGGAGTCGCCTTCAGTCAGTTCCACACCTACGGCAAACCCGGTCGTGACCCTCGGGGCCATACGGTCTCGGTCGTGTATGTGGCCCAGCTGACCGGGGACGCACCCGCGGTCACAGGCGGCGACGACGCGGCCCGGGCGGCCTGGCTTCCGGTGGACGACCTGCCGCCGCTGGCTTTTGATCATGCCCACATTCTGGCCCAGGTTCTGGCGAGCCTGGATTCCCGATAGATGACCAAGGAGAACCAAAGTGAGTGACAATGCCAAGCCCGCCCTGAATCCCGAGACGATCATGGAGGCCCTCAAGGAGGTCCTCGTGCCGGGCACGAAGGTTGACGTAGTCAAGATCGGCCTGATCGGTGAGATCAAGGTCACGGGCGGTGAAGTGGTGGTTTCGGTGGTTCGGACTTCCGAGAAGGAAGAAACGATTGCCGCGGTGCGCGAGGGCGTGGCCCAGAAGGTCTCGTCGCTGCCCGGCGTGCTGTCGGTCAACGTGCCGATCGACGACCGCAGCGCCCCCAAGCAGGCTCCGCGCGGACCCCACGGCCAGTCGCCGGATCCGTTCGCGGATCGCGCCAGGCTGCCCGGGGTCGCGAAGGTGATTGCCGTGGCCAGCGCCAAGGGCGGGGTCGGCAAGTCGTCCGTGGCGGTGAATCTGGCCCTGGCCCTCGCCGCCAACGGCCACCGGGTCGGCCTGATGGATGCCGACGTGTACGGCCCTTCGGTGCCGACGATGCTCAACCTGGACGAGGGTCCCGAGGTGACCGAGGACCGCAAGATCCATCCGGTCAAATCCCACGGCCTGCAGGTGATCAGCATGGGCCTGCTGCTGCCGCCGGACCAGCCGGTGATCTGGCGTGGGCCGTTGGTTTTTTCGGCGATCAAGCAGTTCCTGAAGGATGTGCAGTGGACTGATCTGGACTACCTGGTGGTGGACATGCCGCCGGGCACCGGTGACGCCCAGTTGACGCTGATCCAGCAGGTGCCCCTGTCCGGCGTGGTCATGGTCACCACGCCCCAGGAAGTGGCCCTGGCCGATGTGCGCCGCGGTATCCGCATGTTCGGCGAGACAGAAGTGCCGGTGCTGGGCATCGTCGAGAACATGAGCTACTTCGTCTGTCCGGACAGTGGTGAGAAGTTCGACATCTTCGGTCACGGCGGCGGCGCCGAGGTGGCCAAGCAGTACGACCTGCCTCTGCTGGCGGAGATTCCCATCGATCCGGCCATCCGCAAGGGCGGGGACAGCGGTCAACCGGCGGTGCTGGTCGACGGCAGTTCGGTGCGCGAGGCATTCCTGACCCTGGCGGCGAAGGTCGACGATCTGGCGGTTGAAGTCTAGCGGGTCAGTGACCACAAGTAGCGGCGGGTGCACGACGGTGCCCGCCGCTTCCTATTTCGGTCCGGCCAGTTCCTTGAGCAGGTCGGTATTGGTCTCCCATTTTTCCATCAGCCTCAGCATGCCTTCCATCGCCGGCCGCGGCGCTTCGGCGACGACCCGGCGGCGCAGCAGGGTCACCGCTTCGAATTCCTTTTCGCTGTAAAGCAGTTCGTCCCGGCGGGTGCCGCTCGCCCGCAGATCCATCGCCGGATAGATACGGTTCTCGGCCAGGTTGCGGTCCAGCACGACCTCGCTGTTGCCGGTGCCCTTGAACTCCTCGAAGATCATGTCGTCCATGCGGCTGCCGGTCTCGATCAGGGCCGTGGCGATGATCGTCAGCGAGCCGCCACCCTCGATGTTGCGGGCCATGCCGAAGAACTTGCGCGGGATCTCCAGGGCGCGCGAATCCAGGCCGCCGCTCATGGTGCGGCCCGAGCCCTTGCCGCTCTGGTTGAAGGCCCGGCCCATGCGCGTGATGCTGTCCACGAGCACCACCACATCGTGGTGACACTCCACTTCGCGCACGGCCTGGCTCATGGCCATCTGGGACAGGCGCACGTGGTCGGCCACGCTCTGGTCACTGCTGCTGGCCAGGACTTCGGCCGGCGTCACCCGGCGGAAGTGGGTCACTTCCTCGGGGCGCTCGTCGATCAGCAGGACCACGATGCGGGTCTCGGACGCGTCCAGATGAATGGCTGCGGCGAGGTTCTCCAGCAGGGTGGTCTTGCCGGTCTTGGGCGGGGCGACGATCAGGCCGCGGGTGCCGCGGGCGATGGGCGCCATCAGGTCGATGATGCGCATGGCGGGGATACCGCTCTTGCTCAGGTCGAAGCGGTGCTCCGGGTTCAGGGCCGTCATTTCCTTCAGGGGGATGCGCTCGGCGAACTCTGCCGGGGCGATGCCGCAAACCTGGTCCACGCCGGCCAGGACCAGGCCTTTGGGGCCCTTGCGGGCCGGGCCGGTGACCTGGGCGCCGGTGGAGAGTTTCAACTGCTGGATCAACTTCTGGGGCACGAAGATGTCATTGCGGCTGGGGGCGAACGAGGCGCCGGCGTCGCGCAGAAAGCCGCCGCCCTTTTGCATGACTTCGAGGACCCCGCTGACGGGGTTGGCGGCCGATCCGGACATGAATACCATTCCTTGGCAGGTGGTGTCGCTGGTCGTTGAGATTTCTTCTGGCAGGCGGCCAAACCGGCGCGAACGCCGGCGGCGATTCGCCGCACTGCACAATAGATCGGGGAAGTAGACATACAATAGCATTGCCGGTGGATAACCGTCAAGTTGCGCTGTCGGGCATCCGCTAGACGAAGCGATCGGCCAGGCGGTGAATCAGGTAGCCGCTTTCGGCGCGGGCCTGGGCCGCGAAGTCGCCGAAGAAGGCACCGATGGCCTCGAATTCCCGGACGAAACCCGCCTTGTCGTCCTTGCGCACCAACTCGGCCAACTGCTGGTGATGAGTCAGGAACCGTTCCAACAGTCGCCGGCGTTCCGTGCTGGCGAAAACGATGTCCGCATACAATTCGGCGTTTTGGGCGAAGATGCGGCCGGTCATCATCAATTCGGCCCGATAGATGGGACTGCTGAGGGCCAGGATATCGGCCGGGGCCAGGTTCGTCTCCCGCAGGAAAGAGCCGTGCAGCAGGGCCACGAAGTGGCGCAGGCCCTGGACCTGATCCATGATCCGGTCGTGCTCCGCAGGCACCAGTTCGACCACGCGCAGGCCCCACAGCCGGAACTGGTCCCGCAACCAGGCGCTGGCGGCGGGCCGGCGGGCCGGGCAGGCCGTGATCAACTGCTTGGAGAGGTTGGCGACATCCGGACCGTGCATGGGGTGCAGGCACAGAACCGGCCCGGCGTGGGCCGCGAGCATGGCCGCAGTCGGCCCGGCTTTCAGGCTCGTGAAATCAGCCAGCACCGTGTCGGGGGTCAGATGAGGCCCGAGCCGGGCGATGACCTGCTCGGTCACCCGGATGGGCACCGTGACGATGACGGCGTCGGCATCGGCGGCCAGTTGGTCGACCTGCTCCCAGTCGCCGGTCTCCAACGTACGTACGGTGTGGCCGCTGGCGGTGAAGGCGCGACCATAGCACCGGCCGAGCTGTCCGGCGCCGCCGACCAGCAGGATCGTGCGGGACCCGCCCGGGCACTGGGGAAAGTCCGCGTGTGACTGGCGATCTCGGGAACTGCTCATGATCATCCGCAGGAAGTCCTCGGCCCACCCGGCATCCAGGCCCAGCTCACCGGCCGCCCGGCGAAACGCCGCGACCTTGGCCTGCTCGCGCTCGGGCACAAAAACAGGCAGGCCGGCGTCGATCTTGGTCGTCAGGACCTCGGCGGCCAGGGCGTTGCGTTCCTGCAGCAACTGCAACAGTTTCGCGTCGATGGCGTCGATGCGCCGCCGATGAGCGTCAAGGGGGTTGGGCACGCGGCGATCCTTTCAAACACAGACCAGGGAGTTCTCCTCGCTGCCCAGACCACTGGGTGCGTAGCCGTCGGCTGCCCAGTCGTTCTCCCACACCTGGCCGTTGATCAGGTAGCGGAAGGCGTAGTCCTGACCCACGGGCAGGTCCAGGGTCACCTTGTAATCGCCGGATTTCAGCCGGGTCATGGGCGTGGCGGCAGCGTCCCAATCGTTGAAGTCGCCGACCAGATGGACTGTCGCGTTGCCGGGCGCGGCCGCTGCCGGCAAGCGGAACGTGACTTTGCTCAGGGGGCGGGTCTTGAGATATCTCTTCTGCAGGCTCATGGCGCATCCTTTCACCGGGCGGTTGCGGCGGGGCGTGACTGGTGCCTAATAATTAAGCCCATCGTCGATGTCCCGCCACAGGTTAGCAGAATCTTCACCCGCGCTGCTAGCAGATACGTGGCAGCTGTTCTCCGACAGGCATGTCAACGACCCGCTCAACGCCCAACGCGGTCCGCAGTGAAACCAGCGCCGGATGTTGAGTCACGATCTCGCCGATTCGCACGGCGTCCTTGCCGGCGGGGTGGTCCCGCAGTGCGGCCAGGGCCTGGTCGGCGTGTTCGGCGGGCACCACGGCCACGAGTTTACCCTCATTGGCCACGTACAGCGGGTCGATCCCCAGAACTTCGCACGCACCCCGGACTGCTGGCCGCACCGGGATCGCCTCGTCGTCCAGCTTGATCCCCACCTGGGCGGCGCTCGCGAATTCGTTCAGGGTGGTGGCCACGCCGCCACGGGTGGGATCGCGCAGGGCCCGCGTCGCGGGACAGGCCGCCAGCAACTGGGCGATCAACCCATTCAACGCGGCCGTATCGCTGCGGATCTCGCTGGCAAAACCCAGCTTCTCACGGGTCGTGAGAACCGCCATGCCGTGATCAGCCAGCGTACCGGAGACCAGCACGGCGTCGCCGGGCCGGATGTGCCGTGGCGACAGGCTCACGCCGGCCGGGATCACGCCCAGGCCCGAGGTGTTGATGAAGATCCGGTCACAACTGCCCTGGTCCACAACCTTGGTGTCGCCCGTGACGATGCGCACGCCGGCGGCCCGGGCGGCAGTTTCCATGGAACACAGGATGCGGTGCAGATCGGCCAGGGGCAGACCTTCCTCCAGCACTAGGCCCACACTGAGGGCTTCGACCCGGGCGCCGCTCATGGCCACGTCGTTGACCGTGCCATTGACCGCCAGATCGCCGATATCGCCGCCGGGAAAAAAGATCGGGCTGACGACAAAAGTATCGGTCGAAAAGGCGATCCGGCCCGGTGGCAGGTCCAGGACGGCCTGGTCTTCGAGCGCAGCCAGCTCCGGGCTGTGAAACCGCGGCAGGATGAGCTTTTCCATCAGGTCCGCGGACAGGCGGCCGCCGGCCCCGTGGGCCAGTTGTACCGTCTCGTGATCCAGCACGGGCAGCGGACAGCTCAGTCGGGTCGGATCCGGTAACTGGTTCACGACAAACCCTTTCTGGCGTAACGGTAATAGGCGGCGCAAGCCCCTTCACCCGAGACCATGGTGGCGCCGAAGGGGGATGTCGGCGTGCAGTCGGTGCCGAAGACCGGGCATTCATCCGGCTTCTTGAGTCCCTGCAGGATCTGGCCGCTGAGGCAGACGGCCGGTTCGCAGGGTGAGATGTCCGTCACGGCGAATTTTCGTTCGGCGTCGAACTTGGCCAACTGGTCGCGGATCAGCAGACCGCTGTCCGGAATGACGCCGATGCCACGCCACTTGCGGTCGCCCACCCGGTAGACTTCAGTCATGACCGCGCGGGCGGCGGGGTTGCCCTGGCGGCGCACGGCCCGCAGGTAGCGGTTGGCCACACCCGGCTTTCCGCTCTCCAGCAGTTGCACGGTCTTCAGGATGCCGTCCAGAATGTCCACGGGCTCGAAGCCGGTCGGCACGATGGGAACGCCGAAGTCGGCGGCCAGCGGCTCGTACTCTTCCCAGCCCATCACGGCGCACACATGGCCGGCAGCCAGGAAACCCTGCACGCGGTTGGTCGGCGCCGAGAGGATTGCGCGCATGGCCGGTGGGACGAGGACGTGACTGGCGAGCTGGCTGTAGTTGGTCACGCCTTCGTGGGCCGCCTGCCGGAGGGCCAGGGCATTGCCCGGCGCGGTGGTCTCGAAGCCTACGGCCAGAAAAACCACTTCGCGGTCCGGGTTCTGTCGGGCGAGCTCCAGCGCGTCGAGCGGCGAGTACACCATACGCACATCGCCGCCGCGGCTCTTGACACCGAACAGGTCTTCGCTGCTGCCGGGCACCCGCAGCATATCCCCGAACGAGGTGAAAATGACCTCGGGCCTCGCGGCGATGGCCAGGGCCCGGTCGATCGTCTCCAGCGGTGTGACGCAGACCGGGCAGCCGGGTCCGTGGACCAGGGTGATCTCCGGCGGCAGCAGCTGGTCCAGCCCGTGCCGCATGATGGCGTGGGTCTGCCCCCCGCAGATCTCCATGATGACCCAGGGGCGGGTGACGGCGGCGTGGATTTCGTCCAGCAGTCGGCGGGCCAGTTCGGGATCACGGAATTCGGCCAGATGCTTCACGCTCGCTCCTTGGGTTGTGTGGCCTGCCGTGCGGCCGCAACCGCGGCCTGGCCCAGACTCACGCCGCCATCGCCCGGCGGCACCTGCTCCGGCACCAGGGGCTGCAGGCCGGCGGCACTCAGGCGCTCGACCAGCCCGCCGAGCAGGACCATGTTCTGGAACACGCCGCCGCTGAGCACGACGTCCGTCAGACCGTTGGCCGCCGCCGCCCAGATCGCCGCCCGGGCCAGAATCTCGATCAGCGTGCGGTGGAACATGGCGCTGATCTCGGCCGCCGTCACGCCGGCCAGCCGGGCCGCCCGGACGGCGCGGATCACGGCGGCGACCGGCAGCTGCAGCGGCGCCTGCCCCGGTGTGTCGCCCAGCCGTTCCGTGAGCTCGCTGACCACGGCCGTAAAGGGCCGGGCATCCTGCACCGCACTGTCCGTGGTGAGGGCCGAGAACTCGACGGCTGCCTGGGCCTCGTAGGTGGCTTCGGTCCAGGGGCCGACGATTGCGGCCACAGCGTCAAACAGCCGACCACAGCTGCTGGTCAGTGGCGAGTTGAGGCGCCGGTCGAGCATGGTCAGAACCGCCTCGAGCGGACGGTCGTCCTGGAAGCGGAACTCGCCGGGGTTGTCCCTGAAAAAATCCGGCCCAAAAGTGTGGTGCAGGTAGCTGACGGCCTGACGCCAGGGCGCCTTGATCGCGGCGTCCCCGCCGGGCAGGGGCACGGGTTCGAAATGACCGACCCGCTGGAAGTCCCTCCGGCCGCCCACCAGGATCTCGCCGCCCCAGATCGTCCCGTCCAGGCCGTAACCGGTGCCGTCCATGATCAAGCCGACTGCGGGTCACGTCAGTCGGTGCTCGGCCAGGACAGCCGCCAGATGGGCGTGGTGGTGCTGGACCGGTACCAACTGCAGCTCCGGGTGCAGGCGCTGCTGCTGACGGGCCCACACCGTGGCGGTGTAGGCGGGATGCAGGTCGTGGGCCAGGATCCCGGGCCGGCATTCCAGCACGTTCTGCAACGTGGCGGTGGTCTCCCGGAAAAAATCATCGGCTGACAAATGGCCCAGATCGCCGATGTGGGGACTCAGGAAAGCCCGACCGTCCTTCAGCAGGCAGACGGTGTTCTTCAGCTGAGTGCCCACCGCGAGGATCGGGGGGGTGTCGGCCGTGTCCGGCAGAAAGACCGGCACCGGCGCCAGGCCGCGCGCGCGGCGCAGGATGACCGTCCGCCCACCCGCTACCTGCAGCACCGAGTCGTCAGCCCGGCGGCGGATCTCGCGGTTGTGCAGCACGTAGGCATCGGCGATAGCGGCCAGCCTGGTTTGGGCTTCGGCGTTGCCCATGCAGATGGGCTCCTCGCTGGCGTTGCCGCTGGTCATGACCAGGGCGGTGATCCCGTGCTCGGCCAGGGCGTCCAGCAGCAGGTGGTGCAGCGGCGTGGCCGGCAGCATCAGACCCAGTTGGCGGTGCCCGGGAGCGACCTCCGGCGCGATGGCAACTGCGTCCCGGCGTTCGACCAGCACGATCGGCGCGACCGGTGACTGCAGCAGTTCCTCGGCTCTGGGCGAAAGCACCGCAAGGCGCCGGGCGGCCGCCAGATCAGGCACCATTACGGCCAGTGGTTTGCCGGCCCGGTGTTTGCGCCGGCGCAGGGTGCGCACGGCCTCCGGCTCATCGGCCCGGACCGCCAGATGAAACCCGCCCAGGCCCCGGATGGCCAGGATGGCGTGACGGGCCAGCGCCTCGGCCGCCTGGGCCAGCGGGTTGCCCTGGTCAGCAGTGGCGCCCAGGGGACCTTTCAGCCACAGCCGGGGACCACACTCGGCGCAGGCATTGGGTTGGGCGTGAAAGCGCCGATCGTGCACGTCGTCGTACTCAGCCTGGCAGGCGGGGCACATGGTGAACGGCGCCAGCGAAGTGTGGGGGCGGTCATAGGGAATGCGGTCGATGATCGTCCAGCGCGGACCGCAGTTGGTGCAGTTGGTGAAGGCGTAGCCGTGACGGCGGTTCTGCGGGTCGCGGATTTCGCGCAGACAGTCGGTGCAGGTGGCCACATCCGGTGGGATGAGGGTCCCGGTGCCCGGCGTGTTCTGCGAAGGCCGGATACCAAAGCCCGCCGTACCGGCCGGGAGGATTTCCTCAATGTCCACCGCGACGACCTGGGCCAGGGGCGGGGCCTGCTGGTGCAGGCGGCGGGCGAACTCGGTCAAGCCGGCAGCCGGGCCCTCGATCTCGATGACCACGCCCCCGCTGGTGTTGCACACGTGTCCGGCCAGGCCCAGTTCGTCCGCCGTCTGGACGACAAAGGGGCGGAAACCCACCCCCTGGACGATGCCGTTGACCAGCAGGCGTTGCCGTCTCATTGCCGACCGTCCCCAGTCGCGGCCCGCTGTTCGCGCAGCCAGTCGTACCAGTCGGTCAGGCCCTCGCCGGTGGTCGCCGAAACGCGCCTGAATTCCAGTCGGGGGTTGGCTCGGCGGGCGGCGTCTTCACAGGCGTCCACGTCAAAGTCCACGTAGGGCAGCAGGTCGGTCTTGTTGATCAGGCAGAGCTTCGCCGCGGCGAACATGGTGGGGTACTTCAGGGGCTTGTCGTCGCCTTCGGTGACGCTGATGATCACGATCTTGGCCGCCTCGCCCAGATCAAACAGGGCCGGACAGACCAGGTTGCCCACGTTTTCAATCATCAGCACCGAACCCGCTGGCGGGGCCAACTGCTCGCAGGCCCGCCGGATCATTCCGGCATCCAGATGGCAGCCCTTGCCGGTGTTGACCTGCAGCACCGGCGCGCCCGTGGCGGCGATCCGGTCGGCGTCGCGCAGGGTCTGCTGGTCGCCCTCGATCACCGTCAGGGACAGCTCGGTCTTCAGGTCGGTGATCGTCCGTTCCAGCAGCGTGGTCTTGCCCGAGCCCGGCGACGAGACGAGGTTCAGGGCCAGAATCCCGCGGCCCTCGAACCAGCCCCGATTGCGGGCGGCCAGCAGGTCGTTCTGCTGCAGCACATCCTGCTCGACCTGCAGTTCACGCGAGTGCTGATGCTCATGATCGTGGTCGTGGTGATGGTGGTGCTCGTGCCCGGCCCCGCCGGGTCGGCGAAAGGTCACGGCTTCGGCGGGTTGGCTGCAGCCACAGGTGTCACACATCGGTCTTCCTCTCAGTCCACGTTCAGGCTGCGCACCCGCAGCTCGCGGCCTTGTTTGATTTCCAGCACGCCGTCGTCGCACCGGCGGCAAACCGCCACCAGGGTCTCGGCGGGGCTGATCCGGCCACAGGCAGGGCACTGGCCCTGACCAGGAATTTCAGCTATGCGCAACTCGGCGTTCGCCGCCAGCGTGTTCCTGCGGGCGGCGGTGAAACAGAACTGCAGGGCCTCGATCTCGACCCCGGCCAGGGCGCCGACTTCGACGGTGATCGAGTTGATCGCGCGGGCGGCCGCCTCGCGGGCCTGCGTCTCGGCAATATCCAGGATGCTGATCACCAGCGACATCTCGTGCATCTCACAACCCCAGGAACTGGATGGCCAGGCCGCTGCCCAGGATGGCCAGGCCGGCCAGGGTGTGGGCGTGGCGTTCCAGCCTGGCCATGGGCAGCAGTCGGACACCGCGCGCCAGCAACAGGACCGTGATCATCATCGTGCCGATCGTGACCACCGAGAAAACGCCCGCCACCAGGGCCAGGCCGCCCAGACTGGTCCGGGCCGCCGGGTACATCAGCAGGGGAATCAAGGGCTCGCAGGGCCCGAGCACGAAAATGATGAACAAGGCCCACGGCGTGACGCTTGTGCCGCCCGGCGGCGCGTGGGGGTGGGCGTGCGTATGGCCGCGGACGCTGCGGCGCCAGCCCCACACCGTGTAGACCAGGCCGAAGCTGATCAGCAGCCAGGCCGCCAGGTCGCCGCGCACCCCTTCGACGAATTCCAGGCTGCCCACGGCCCAGCCCAGGCCGATGCCCAGGGCCCCGAGCACGACCGAACCCAGCACGTGTCCCAACCCGCAGACGGCGGTCACCAGCAGGGTTCGCGGCTCGGACCAGTTGCGGGCGCGGCTGAGCACGACAAAGGGCAGGTAATGGTCCGGCCCGGTGATGGTGTGTACGAAGCCGATGGTAGCCGCGGCCAAAACCAGGATACTGATCTCAGAACTCATATCGCCTCCCAGGCATACGGTTCTCAGGTTTGGTCATTGTCCAATTGGGCGAGTTCGTCCAGTTGGCGCAGGGCCGCCAGCTTCTCGGCCGCGAGCTGCTCATCCAGGACAGCCAGGGCAAAACCGGCGTGGACCAGAACATAGTCGCCCACCTCGGCTTCCGGGACGTACGCCAGGCAGACCTTGAACTCGGAACCGGAGAAATCCACCGTGCCCATGGGCAACTGCTCCATTCTTATCGCCAGGATCCGACCGGGAACGCCGAGGCACATCGCAAACCGCCTGGTTCAATTGCCGCCAACTCTTGTCTAACCAATTTCCCGGTCGGC
>JAJRWA010000021.1 GCA_024277025.1 Candidatus Krumholzibacteriota bacterium
CTCTGTCATGTCCTTTTCGATGGCTTTGGGATCAGGGCGGCCGAAGATCTCTTCCAGTACCTTGCGCCGCTTCTTCTGGAAGTCGGTCATCCTTCCTTTGCGACGCAACTCGCTGTCGGTGAAGTAGATGAAAAAGTCCGAGTCCTTTTCGACGGCCACATGATGGTGAATCGGGAAGTATTGGCTCCACTCGAATGACTCGAAGCCGTCGACAACGACTTCGGCCGGCGGTGGGCAGTTCTGCATCACGTTCTGGTGGAACAGCATACAGTGTCGGGCGAGGCGAGCGATGTGCCGGGTGACGGTTGAGGGGGCGACATCGAGGTCGCGGGCGATCTGCCTGTCGGCCATGCCGCCGGCGACCTTGGTGATCAACAGGGAGTCGATGTCTGGCAGCTTCTGCCAGTAGGTGGTGCTGAAAGTCTGGGTGCTGAAGCTTCGTTTGCAGGCTTTGCAGAGAAACCGCTGGATACGTCTTTGGTCCGAGTGTCGCCGGAAGGTTCCGATGCGTTTGTAGCGCCATGTTTCGTCGGGATCGTTGTGGTGTATGCAGTTAGGGTTTGGGCAGTGGGGTGGGGACCAGGATCCGGGGGTTTTCTTTGAGATAGTCATGCTCGATCTACTGCAATGAGTGGGCCGGGCACAATCTCAGGGGCACAACCCATGCCCAGCGGCCGCCGGTCCGGCGGGCAGCAACATGGCGGTCAGCAACCCGATGGTGAAGCAATGGCGACTGAATACAGAAGCAGCAGAAATGCGAGCGGACAGACGAACAGAGCAGCCCGTGAGACATACCATTCGAACCATGAGTGACCTTCAGGTAGGATGGAATATGCCCCAGGTGGTTCGCCGCCCAATCCACGGCGTTGACTTGGTCTACGGACTGGAGAGACCGTCGCCAAATGAAAAAACCGCCCCGGACTGACCGGGGCGGTTGGGGGCAGATGCGTTGCCGTGGCAACCCGCCTGATCCTGGAGGTCGGAAGGATCAGTAGGTCACGGTCACGGTAAAACGGTGCACGAGCCCAAGGGCTTCCATGTCAACCGCGCTGTAGTCGGCCTGCATCCGGGTGTGCTCACCGGTAGGCAGGGCCGCGCCGAAACCGTAGGCCAGGCCATCGGTATCGTAGTTGATATGGTAGCCGGCACGCGCAAAGAACATGTTGTTCAGGGCGTATTCGACGCCGACGTTGGCGCGCTCCAGGTTGTCCGAAGGATGCTGGAACTCGAGGGCCGGCGTCAGGCGCTGCTTCTCGTTCTTGAAGGCGTTGAAACTCACGCCCACCTTGAAGGTCACCGGCAGCTTGGACTCGCGCTCATCGAAGGTGAACTTGCCGCCCAGGTTCTGGATGGTCATGCCCAGTTTCAGGTCCTTGATGCCGATGCGGTACATGATGCCGAAGTCGAAGGCCCCGCTGTTGACCGCAGTCTCGGCCAGCCCCATGTGCAGGTAGTTCAAGGTGACGCCGGCCGAGAACTTGTCCGTAAAGAAGCGGGCGTAGCTCAGGCCGAAGGTCGTCGTCCCGGAATCGAATGTTTCGCCGGTGCCCTCGGGGTTGAAGGCCGTGCGCACGAGTTGCGGGTCCATCCAGAAGGACCGCACCGAGAAGGCGAACGTGCCGGGAATCGAACGTGGGTTGAACGCCATGATGGCCGTGCTGAGCTTGGTGTCAGCCGCCCAGGCCACGTGGTTCAGGGAAACCTCGTTGCCGGTCACATTCACCAGACCGCCGGGATTGTAGAACACGGCGGTCGCATCATCGGCGACTCCCGTGTAGGCCGACCCAATGGCCGTGGCTCTGGCGCTGACGCCGATTTTGAGTTCCTGACCGCCGAAGGTGCCGACTTTGGCAAACCCGGCAGCAAACACCATGGAAGGCAAAGCCAGCATGATGATGGTCAGAATCGCGATGCGTTTCATGGAAACCTCCAGATCCGTCCGCAGACGGAGTTGACACAAATCTGCCCCTATCGTCAGGGGACTACCTGATTACCACAAACTTCCCGACGTAATCCTCGAAGCGATCATCGTCGGACTGCACACTGTACAGGTAGACACCACTGACAATTTCCTGACCGTTGCGGCTCATCAGGTTCCAACTCACGTGGCCGGTCCCGTCCAATCCGCTGTGGTCGATTGTCTGCACAAGATCTCCACTGACGGTGTAGATCTTGATCGTGTTCTTCGCTGCCGGCAAGTTGGTGAACGTGACCCGCACGCCCGTGGGGTCGTCGCCGTTGGGGAACAGCTCCTGGTACTCGGCCAAGGCATCCCTTGTCGCCGGATTCGGGTACACGTAGATGTTCGTGCCAAACTGCGCCCGCTGTTCGGCCGTCTGCGCCTCGGCGCCCGGCACCGTATTGTTGAACGACGAGCCCGGATCACCCGAGAGGCCCGGGCCCACCGGCAGGTCGATACCCGACGTATTGCCATCCGGCAACAGCGCGTGGTCGGTGGCCGTCACCGAATAGAAGTAGATGAAACCGTTGTGGATATCCCGGTCCACATACTCGAAGTACTCGGTGCCGTGCTTGGCGATGATCGGCGGCACAACCGTGTCGTCCGCTGCGCGCGGCGTGACGGCCCAGGCCGTATCCATCACGTCGGGGGCGAATTCCCACTTGCCGATGATCGGGAAGAACTCATTCGGCACCCCGTCACTGTCCCGCACATCCGGCCGCTTGCTCCGAGTGTTGTCCGGATCCAGGTCCACCACGACCTGCATCGAGTCCAGCAGCCCCTCGAACTGGGGCTGTTCCAGGGTAACCGGTTCGTAGGCGACGACTTCAAGGCCCGTATTGGCGCCCAGCGGAATCGTGTCCAGGACCGAGACCCCGTCGATCGTACGCCGCTTGACGTAGCTGTTGATGACATCGTACTCGGCGATCATCTGCCACAGATTGCTCTCCGGACCGTTGACCACCGATGAGCCGAAGGGGCGATCCCAGTTGTCGGCGCGCCAGATGCGGTACGACTCGAAGTCGATCTTCTGCAGACGGATGTCCTTGGTGATCATGCTCTTGTCGTCCCAGAAGACATGCACCCGGCTGTCCGTGGACCACAGACGCAACCCAGGCGGCGGCGGCGCCATGCCCACCAGCCAGTGGATCTGTTTGTCCAAACCACCGATACCCGTACAGGCGGCCTTCTCGGTATCCGGCACGTCCGGATCCTTGCAATTCCACTTGGCCGGCTCCAGGAAATCCTCCTGGGTGCAGACGTAACCCAACTGCCGAGCGCCCTCGAAACAGTTGTCCATGTTGAACATGGCGCAGGTCTTTTCCAGGCCGTCCACCTCGTAGAGGAACCGGTCAGCCTCGGTGTGCCCGGGCTGCCCAAGGACCCACTCGGGGTCCAGACAGCTCTGGTCCATGTAGTCGGGCTTGAAATTGTCCCATGGATTCTGGCCGCCCGAACCGAGGAAATCCTCGCTGCAAAGCATTGTTTCCCGGCCCAGGATACCCGGATTGAACGAAGGACCATCGATGGGCTGCACCGTCTTGATGCCGTCGACATAAATGCCGTACCAGGTCAGCGCGGCTTCGGCACAGTGGGCGAGCAGTCCCTGTCCCCCGTCTTCATTGCCGAGCCCCGGCCCGACCACCATCCCCACCTGGAAGGTCAGGCTCTGACCGGGCGGCATGATTTCGAACGGACCGGCCGAGACCAGGAACCGGAAATCGGCCTGTTTGCCCGGCTGGGTATTGGCATCCCACTCCTCGATCGGCGCGCTCAGCAGTTGATAGCGCTCCTCGTCATTGGTCGGATCCCCGCCCTGCTCGAAGCTGGCGTTGCCCGAGAAGCTCTGGAAGGTGCGCATGCCGACGTTCTTGGGCGCCCGGATACCGGCCGGATCGACGTCGTGACCGAGGAAGACGATCCCGAAGTACCCGTCGAGGCGGTTGTTCTCGGCCGCATCATACATATAGCCGACCTGGATGGGCACAAAACTGCCGTCCGAGGCCCGGACCAGACCGGGCGAACCATGCTCACCGGGCCATGATCCGGCCATATCGTCGTCGGCGGTGGAGGCGCCGCTGCGCGGGCCGATGTCACTGTCGGAAAAGAAACCGATGTAGACGCGCTCGATGTCCGTCACACCGATGTTCGTGATCTTGTAGTCGAAGCCGACGAAGTCATCGACCTGGTCGTTTTCCCACTGGAACGAGGTTTGCACCACTTCCAGATTCATGGGCGTGTGGTCGGGGAAGTTCTCCTGCGCCAGGCGTGTGTTGTCATAGTTCGTCAGCACGAACATCTGGTTGCCGATCTGGCCAAAATCCTCGTCGATCTTACCATCCCCGTCGTCGTCATAGCCGTTGAGCGTTTCCTCGTCGACGAGACCGTCGCGATCGTCATCCGGTCCAGGCATGGGCTCGCGGTTGCCGCCGGCCTCGGCGTTGCCCGCCGGCCGCAGCAGTTTGGCCCCGATGGCCTCGTAGATCGTCGCTTCCAGATCTTCCGGGCGCGGATAGAATTCGCTGCCGAAGCCACCGGTGGAGCAGAGCCGCTCACCGAGCACCATGCCGCCGACCCACAGGCCGGATGACCACAGATACTCGTTGCCGGATCCGGACGGCCACTGGCAGGACGGGGCATTCGACCAGGGACGGGTCAGCGAGTAGGTTGATCCGATCAATCCCCAGTTGGTGATATTGATCTGCACCTCGCCCACGTTCATGACATAACTGCCGTCCAGGATGAAGATCCCGTTGGGATTGTACCCACTGTCGATAACCGGGTTTTCCACGTCCATCCAGGCAGCAGCGGGAGCCACTGCACATACCATCAGCAACAGGAACAGTGCCGTGCCGGCCCAAATGGCCGTCACCGCGGATCCCCCTGCGATTCTCTTGATGGTCCTCACTATTGTCATCCTTTCCAAACCGAAGCCAACCTGGTTTCGATACGGTATGCCCCGCTAGAAGTAGTACCCGATGCCGAACCGGAACAGTCGGTGCTGCCCGAATACGCGCGGGTCGACGAAGGGAATGAATTCATCCAACCCGTCGCCGTTGGCATCCTGCAGCAGCGCAGCCCCGTACTTCCCGGTCTCGGTGGGATACGAGCGGCCCGCGCCGGCCGCACCATTGACCATGCCCGGGGCGATGCCGGGGCCGCCGGGAGTCAGGACAACGTCCTGGTTCAGCACGTTGAACCCCTGCAACTGCAAGGACAGCCGTTTGCCGTAGAAATTGATATTCCGCTCCAACTGGATATCCAGCGAGAACGTTGCCGGCAGGCGCTCGCTGTTCTCGGCCATCGGGTCCTGCTTCTTGATGAAGCGATCGAACGGCGTCCACGGGAAGCCACTGCCGTATGAGAAGGTGAACGAAGACGACCACACCCCCGGACTGGCCAGCAACAACAGCAGGTTGAGCGTGTGACGCTGGTCCCAGTCCAGCGGCAGTTCCTGGTTCGGCAGAAACTCGAGGCCCTCCGGGTTCGAACCGAAATTCGGATCCGAAGCCACACCATCGGCAAACGAGTAGGTGTAGCTGAAATCGAACTGGTAGTTCTCGCTGAAGCGCTTGTTCAGTGAAACTTCGATCCCGCGTGCCGAGGCGTAGGCCCGGTTGATGTAACGGGTCAGGGTCTGCCCCGTCGCCTGGTCCGTCACCTGGGTCGACGCGATCAAATCGAACATGTCCTTGCTGTACAGGGAGAACTGACCGGCAATGTAGTCGGTGAACTGGTGCTTGATACCGGCCGAGTACTGGACGGTCGTCATCGGGTCCAGGTTCGGGTTGCCGAGAACCCCCTGGTTGCCCACCGGATCCTGGCTGGCAAACAGGAACTCACGGTCCGGGAACTGGACGAAACGCCCGTAGTGGAAGTGGAAGCCGTCACGTTCGGTGATCGGGAAGGCGAAACCCAGGCGGGGCTGCATGGCCGTCTTGTACTTGATCACGTTGGCGTTGACGTCGTCGCTGTTCAGGGCGATGGCCGCCGCCGTGCCGGGCGAGAACATGTCGTAGCGCATGCCGTAGTTGACGACCATACCCTCGTATTCCCAGCGGTCCTGCAGGTACAGATAGGCTTCCGGGTTGTAGGTATGGAAGACGTTCCGGTTGCCGCCCTGGCTCCACTCGTTGGTGAACCGGTTCTGGCGCATGACCGCCGGCTGGGACAGCGCGAACCGCTCCAGATCGTTGTAGCGTACGCCCATGCCCATCTCGGCCAGGTGGCCGGACCAGCGATTACTGACCAGTTCGAAGCCCAGGCTGTAGGTACGCGAGTATTCCTCGGTGTAGCTGGCCCGGTCACTGGTGGTGACAAAATACGAACTCAGCGGATCGGAGTAGTAGTCGGTTTCCCCGCGATAGACACGTGTCTGCCCCTGGAAAAGACCCGGCGAGTTGATCGGACCGTGGTTGTACTCGTACGGGTCCTTGCCGTCGACATCACGGCGGGTGTCAAAGGCCACCAGGCCCAGACGCACCGTGTAGAACGTCGACTCGGTGACATTCTGACGCCAGATGACCTTGCCCACCTGGGAAATATTCTCGCTCTGGAGAAAACGATTGGCCGAGTTGAAGGCCGTATAGGAGCTGTCCACCGCTACCGTGGAATAGGCTCCGTACGGATAGCGGAAACCGTCGTAGGAAGCCTGGGCCACCACGGTGTACATCCGATTGTCGGTCGCATTGCGCACTTCGATGACCGGCAACGCCACCCGCCGCTGGCTGGCGTTGCGCGTATCGATCACCATCACGGTCCGGGAGTTGACGAGCATGTTGTCGTACCAGGGGCCGTAGTACACGGGGATGTTGCGCCCGGTCGCAAACCAGGCCTCTCCGTTGGGCAGGGGAATGATCTCGGGCATGAAGATCGTGCGCTTGGCGTAGCCCTTGACGCTCCAGTTCGGTGCGTAGAACTGGTTCTTGGAGATGGAGTACGAATACTCGGCCGTGACCTTCTTGTTCTCGCTCAGGGTGTAGCCCAGCTTGACCGAACCCTTGGCGTTGTTGGACTGCCGGCCGCGGAACTTGAACAGGGTGGTATTGCCGACCTTGACCTTGTACTCGGGGCGGTCGGCAACCGAGGTGTTCTCCGTATCGGTGAAGCTCATGTCACCGGCCAGATAGTAGGTCAGTCCCTTGACCGGAGTCGGACCGCCGAAGCCGTACTCGAAGCGGTCGTAGTTGGTGAAGGTCTTGTCCTGGCGGCCGAAATCATCGGTCAGGAAGCGCACGCCGCCACCGAACTTCTCGCCGCCTTCCTTGGTCGTGATGTTCACCACGCCGGACAGCGCATTACCGTATTTGGCATCCAGCCACCGGTCACCATGGCCGTGCTCTCCACGGCCAGGGTCGACACGGACAGGGCGCCGGTACCCAGCGGGTTGTCGACCACCACGCCGTCGATCTGCATGGAGACCTCGCCGGAACGCCCGCCACGCACGAAGAGCTCACCGGCCCGCATGACCACACCGGCCTGCTTGGAAAGGGCGTCCTCGACCGAATCGATGGCGTACTTCTCGAACGTCTCGCCGCTCACAATATGCTCTGTCTTGGCGCTCTTGACCTCGACCATGTACTCGGCGCCCTCGACATCGAACGCCTGCAACTGCTCGACGATGACCGTCTCCAGTTCGAAGACCAGGTTCTTGATATCACCGGCCCCGACGGTGACCGTCTGCTGCATCGGCGCATAACCCAGGTACAGCACCTTGATCGTGTAGGTCCCCGGGGCCATGCCGTTGAAGTAGAAGACACCCCCGCCCAGCGACATCGTACCGCGGGTCGTGCCGGCCAGCAGCACGTTGGCGTAATCCAGAAGATCGCCGGACTCTTTGTCCTTGACGGTTCCCTTGATCGTCGCCGGCGCACCCTGGGCAAGAGTCTCGCCCGGGCTGAACGTCGCGACCAGCAAGGCCACCAGGCTCAGAAGTATGACGCGTGGCATGATCCGCATAATCCGGTGGCGCCGGAGCATACTGGCGCTCCTTTCCGTAAGGAAAAATCCGGCTGAAGAGGGGTTCCCCACGACACGGCGGCCGGACGAACCTGAGCTTTGGCAATTAATAGTAATCACTGGACCTAGCCGGGCAGTGTGGGGTGCCTGCTGAATTGGGCGTTTCCGCCGGTTCTGGAAGGCACTTTGGGGGCCGGAATCCTCGTCTGATCCGCCTCGGGATCAGCTCAAATTCAGAGGATCGGCGACCCGTGCCGCAACTGGTGTTTGAATATAGAGATTGGCCTATAACGTGTCAATAAAATGTGAGGAGCCTTCAGTTTCTGCTTCAGGGCAGCGCAGCCAATACCCTGCTGAAAGCATTTTCAAAGGCGGCAACTCCTTGCCACAAATGGCCTTCTGAAGTGGGCATTTGCCAAACCGCGGACAACCGCCACCCATGCTCCCCGGCCCGGCGACCGGGTGCAACGGCGTCGGCGCCCACAGGGCCGGATCCCCCCGCAGGGCACTCGGCACCGCCGCCTGTAGTTGACGGGTGTAGGGGTGGCAGGGCGCGAAGGCCTCGCCGCCGGGCAATCGCTCGACGATCAGGCCGCCATACATCACCTGTATCTCGTCGCAGACGTCCTGCAGGACTTCCAGATCGTGCGAGACCAGCAACAGCGCCAGTCCCCGCCGGGCCATAACCCCCAACAACAACTCAAGCACTTGGTTCCGGGTGTCTGCATCCAGGGCGCTGGTCGGTTCGTCGGCGATGAGCACGGACGGGGCCGGCGCCAGGCAGCGGGCCAGGGCCACTCGCTGCCGCTGCCCTCCCGAGAGTTGATGGGGATAGCGGTTGACCAGACCGGCAGCCAGACCCACTTCGGCCAGCAGCGCTGCCGGGTCCGCGCCGTTCGCTCCGGCAGCTTCAGCCAGGGCGGCCCCCACCGTCTGGCGGGGATCCAGCGAGGCCCCCGGATCCTGGAAGAGCAACTGAACCCGCCGCCGCTGCGACCGGGCCGCACTGCGATCGGCCGCCGGAAATTCCGCGCCCGCCAGAGTCAGTTGCCCGGCCGATCGCCGGACATGGCCGGCGAGTGCCCGCCCCAGACTGGTCTTGCCGCAGCCGGACTCGCCCAACAGGCCGATCGCCCGCCCCGGCTGCAATTCCAGATCGACGCCCGCCACCGCCGGGGCGGCCAGTTCCGGGTACGTCACCGTCAGGCCCCGCCCGACCAGAACGGGCGCCGGGATCTCATCCGGCACCAACGACACCACCGGTCGTGCCGGAAGCGGCACCGCGGACGCGGGACATGTGGTGACGATTCGGCCATCTTCCATCCGGGCCACCCGTTCCGCCAGGAGGGGCACCAGACTCAGATCGTGGGTAATGAAGAGCAGGGCCATCCCCCGTTCCCGGCACAGGCGGTCGATCAGGATCAGAATCTCCTTCTGGACCGAGACGTCCAGGGCCGTGGTGGGCTCGTCGGCGATCAGCAGGGTCGGCCGGCAGGCCAGGGTCGCGGCCAGCAGCACGCGCTGCCGCAGGCCGCCACTCAACTGGTGGGAAAAGCTGCGGGCCACCCGGGCCGGATCCGGCACGCTGGTCTCGGCCAACAGCCCAAGCGTTTCGTCGTGCGCCTCGCGCCGGCCCAAGCCACGATGCACACGCAGGGCTTCGGCGATGTGGCCACCGGCGGTGAGGACCGGATTCAGGCTGGTCAGCGGTTCCTGCAGGATCAGGCCCAGACCGTGGCCCCGCACCTGCCGCCAGGCGTCGCTGCCGGGATCGCGCAGGGTGCTGCCGCGCCAACATATCTCGCCGCTCCAGACAAACCCCGGCGGCAGCAGCCCCAGCAGCGCGCGTGCGGTCAGACTCTTGCCGCAGCCCGACGGACCCACCAGGGCCAGGCGCTCACCGGGCGCCAGATCCAGATCCACTCCCCGCAACAGGGCCGGGCCGGGGCCGGGGCCTGGGCCTGCAACCCGCAGATCGCGCACTTGCAATAGCCGGCCGGTGTCAGTCATGCTGCCCCCCTCCCTGCCGGCGTGGATCCAGCCGGCGCCGCAGGCCGTCACCCAGCAGGTTGTAGCCGATCACGGTCACCGCCAGGGCGATCCCGGGGAAGGTCGCCACCCACCAGCCGTCCAGCAGGATGCCGCGCCCCATCTGAATCATGCCACCCCAGCTGACGGTTGGTTCCTGCACGCCCAGGCCCAGATAACTGAGGAACGACTCGGTGAGAATCGCCCCGCCGACCCGCAGGGTCGCCGCCACGATGATGGTCGGCCACAGACCGGGCAGGATGTGCCGCCAGGCCACCTGCAGCGGCGTCAGGCCGAGCCCCCTGGCTGCCGCGATGTAGTCCCGCTGTTTCAGGGACAGCGTCTCGGCCCGCACCAGACGGGCCACCGACATCCAACCCGTCAACCCCAGCACCACCATGATCAACAGCAGCGAGGGTGAACTGACCGAGACCAGCAGCAGCACCAGGAAGATCCGGGGAAAGGACATGAACAGGTCGGTCAAAGCCATCAGCGCCCGGTCCAGTCGGCGCGGTCCCAGACCGGCAGCCATGCCGACGACGGTACCGCACAGCATGGCGGCCAGCACGCTGACCCAGCCGACCAGCAGGGATACCCGCGCCCCGTGGATCAACCGCGCCAGCACGTCCCGGCCCAACGGGTCGGTCCCCAGCCAGTGAACGGACGACGGAGCCGCCAGACGCGCCCCCGCCTCGCCCAGGGCCGACGGATCGCCGGGGGCCAGCACCGGGGCCAGCAGGGCCGCCGCCAGGCCGACCGTCGTCAGGACCAGCGCCGTCCGCAGGCCGCCGTCGGTACGGTTCAGACTGCCAACCGGTTCAACGGCCACCGGTGCTCCTCCCTTCGGCCGGCCCCAGATCCGGCAGACGCAAGCGGGGGTCGGCCCAGCGGTACAGCAGGTCAGCCAGAGTCGAGCCCAGCACCACCGCCGCGCCGGTCAGCACCGTCGTGGCCATGATCACCGGGTAGTCTCGGGCCCAGATGGCCTCGATCGTCACCCGTCCCATGCCCGGCCAGCCGAACACCACTTCGACCACCAGAGCGCCGCCCAGCAGGAACGGCACGCTGAGCCCCAGCAGGGTGATCAGCGGCAGCAGGGCATTGCGCAGCGCGTGGTGCACCAGCACCCGGCGCTCCGGAATCCCCCGGGCCCGGGCGGCCAGGATGTAGTCCTGGGCCAGGATATCGTCCAGGGCGGCCCGCAGGTACCGGGCCGTCCCCATGAACGCCCCCAAAGCCAACGTCGCCATGGGCAGGACCAGATGGTGGAGCACGTCCAGCGCCCGCGCCCCCGGGCCCATGAACGGCGCGTCGGGACTGGCCATGCCGCCGGCCGGTAACCAGCCCAGGTAGCGACTGAACAACATGATGAACATCAGGCCCAGCCAGAAACCCGGCACCGAATACAGGGCCAGGCCCACACCCTGCAGCCAGTGATCAGCCGGACGTCCGGGCCGCGTGGACATGATCAGCGCCGCCGTCACGGCCAAAAGCAGATGCAGCGCGTAGGCCGACGCCGTCAGCAACAGGGTGGGGCCCACCGCCTCCGCCACAATGTCCGCGACCGGACGCTGCTGGCGCAGGCTGAGGCCGAAATCGCCCTGCAGCACACCCCGCAACCAACGCCCGTACTGTTGGACCAGACTGCCCTCGAGGCCGAGCCGGGTACGGATCAGGGCCTGGTCCGCGGCGCCCGTCTCGTCGTCGACCATCCGGTTCAAGGGATCACCCGGCGCCAGCCGCACCACGGCGAAGACCACCGTGGCGAGCACCAGGATCAACAGCAGGGATTGGAACAGGCGGCGTGCGAGCCAGGGCAGCATGGACGTCCTTCGCGTCAGTGGCGAGCGGGGCCGGACAGCGGCGAGGGCTGATCATAGGGAGTGGTGTCCGGCGGGGTCAAGCAAGACCGTGACCGGGTCGGTGATTTACGGGCGTTCTGCAACGCGGGCAGGGCTTCCTGCAAAGAGCGGCGGGTGCCCGGGCCTGTCCCACGGGGGCGATCCGGGAGCCGAATCTCCCTGGTGTTCCCCATTGTTCCCTGTGGTTCCCCGTCGCATCCCGCTGGTCCCGCGAGTGTGAGAAACCTTCAGCGGGTACGGATCTTTCAGATGCCGGGCAGCAACACCGGCGCGGGAAGCGCCCCGTTTCAGCCCAAGGACCACACGATGACCAGGACCACCCACCACCGCCTGCTGCTGTTGGTCGTGCTGACGATCACCGCCGGCTGCGAGATCAACTCACCGGAGATGCCGTCTTTCGACACGACCTTCGTCGTGCCCCTGGGCAGCGAGCGGATCACGGTAATGGACGCCGTCGACGATGAGGACTTCCTGGCCGTGGCCGACGACGGCGGCCTGGCGTTCGAGTTGACCGGCGACCCCGATACGCTCAGTCTCGACTTCGACCTGAGCGCCGATATTCCCGGCCAGACGGTCAGCCAGGGTCTGGGCAACTTCGCGCTGCCCGACTTTCCACCCCTGGCCTACGGCTTCGAACTGGGCGACGTCTGGGCGCCCGCGGCGGGCGTCAGCAACCTGACGACTATCGTCCCGGCCTTTCCGATCGATGTGAGCAGCGGGGCCGAGGATATTCCCGACGTGACCAGCGCCACCCTGAGCGCCGGCACGCTGACCGTTACCGCCAGCAACGGCCTGTCCGTGCCCATCGGCGCGGACAGCGGCATTGACCAGATCGTGCTGCGCCTGGTGGACCCGGCCACCGGCGGCGAAGTGACGCGCGTGGACCTGCCCCTGATCAAGGCGGGCCGGAGCGCGACCCGCACCGCCGATCTGGCCGGCGTGACCCTGCCTGATTCGGTCGCCATCAGCCTGCTGGGCGGCTCGCCCGGATCCGCGGGCCAGCCGGTCACGGTCAACGGCACCGACACGATCGCCCTGGATGTCGCCTTCACCGGCCTGACTGTCTCGGCGGCGACCGCCGTCGTCGCGGGGCAGACGTTCGCAACCAGTTTCGACTCGCCCCTGCCCGCCGACTATGAAATTGCGCGGGCCGTGATCGCCTCGGGCACCGTTGGCCTGAACCTGACCAATGACATGTCCATCCCCTGCACCGCGCTGGTGGTCTGGGACCAGGTGCGGAACATCGACGGCGCGCCCCTGGCCACGACCCTGGCGCTGCCGGCCGGCACTTCGGCGGCCGCCACCCTGGACTTCGGCGGCTACATCGTGCAGGCCGACGGCGCGCCGCTGACCAGCCTGGACGCCCGCGTCAGCATCACGACGCCGGGCAGTTCCGGCCAGCAGGTGGCCCTCAGCGCCAATGACGGCCTGAGCGCCGAACTGACCGCCGGCACCATCCGTTTCAGCAGCGTGACCGGCACGGTGCCGCCCTACACGGTGCCCCTCGATCCGATCACCGAAACGATCGACCTGCCCGACGAAATGAGCGGGCTCGAGTTGACGGCCGCTTCCCTGTCCCTGGTGCTGACCAATACCGCCGGCATCCCGGCCGACCTGGATCTGGCTCTGACCGGCACCGCGGCTGACGGCACGATCCGCAGCCTGCAGGTGACCGAGCAAATCCTGCCGGCGATCGGACGCGCGGCGGCCACGACGACCATCACCCTGGACCAGACCAACAGCACGATCGTTGATTTCCTGAACAACCTGCCCGAGACCATCACCCTCGGTGGTGACGTGATCGCCGGCGGCAGCGGCGCCACCGGCACCGTCCACACCGACGACTACGCGGTGATCGGCTGGCAGATCACCGCCCCGGTCGAAGTCGTGATCACCGGCGCGTCCCTGGACAGCGACCCCAAGGCGCTGGACCTGGACACCGATCTGGCCGACCGCATCGCCACCCACGCCGGCAGCGCCATCCTGCGCACCGAAATTCTCAACCACCTGCCCATGGCGGTGCAGTTGCGCCTGGTCGCGGCCCAGGACACGACCCGGTTGGGCAGCAATCCCCTGCTGGTCGTCGGTCCGGTGACCGTGGCAGCAGCCGTGACTGATCCGATCACCCACATCGTCAGCCAGGCGGTGACCAGCACGCCGGTCATCTCGCTGACCCGCGAGCAGGCGCGTCTGCTGGGGCTGCCCGGCCTCTACACGCGCGTCGAGGCCGTTCTGCCGGCGACCAACGGACAGCCCGTGCGGGTCATGTCCACCGACTTCCTGGAATTCCAGGGTGTCGTCGAGTTGGAGGTGCTGATCGATGATGAGCTGTAACACCACCCCTGGCGCCAGCGGCGCACCGGCGAAAGAGAACGCGATGATGAACCGATTCCACCACGAGCGCGCCGACACCGGTTGGGACCAGCTACGCCTCGGCGTGGCGCTGGCCGCCCTGATCGTAAGCCTGCTGATGCTGCTGCTGGCCGGCGGTGCCCGGGCCCAGGGCGTAGTCCGGGCCTGGGGCATGGGCGGCGCCAGCACGGCGGCCTGCCGCGGCCTCGAAGCGGTTGCCTACAATCCGGCCAATCTGGCTTTCAGTGAAGGGATGACCGTGGGCCTGGCGGCCGCGGCGGCGGACATCCGCAACAACGCCTTCAGCCTGGACCGCTATAACGAAATCACCGGTCAGTACCTGGACAGCGCGGACAAGGCCCAGCTGCTGAGCGACATCCCCGAGTCGGGCATGAAGCTCGACGCGGATGTCAGCGCTTCGGCCCTCGGCTTCCAGAGCGGCAGTTTCGCCATCAGCTTCAGCGGCCTGGGCGCCGGCCAGGGCAATCTGGACAAGGACTACTTCGACCTGATCCTGAACGGCAACCAGTTGGACCAGACCATCGACTTCAGCAACACCTGGGGCGAAGGCTACGCGGTCGGCTCGGCGGCGGTGTCCTACGGGATGGTCGTCAGGCGGGGGGCCGGGGCCCAGCTCAGCGTCGGGGCCAACGCACGCTACCTGCAGGGTATCTACGAGATGCACGTGGCCGAGGCCTACGGCTCGCTGAGCACGAGCATCAGCGAGATCGCCGGCGAGGCCTACGTGGCCACCGAGTCGGCCCAGGGCGGCCAGGGCTACGGGCTGGACCTGGGCGTGGCCCTGCAGACGGCCGGCGGCTGGCACTTCGGTCTGGCGCTGGACAATGTCGTGGCGACCATCAACTGGGACCGTGACGTCGAGCGCCGCGAAATGCGCCTCGACGCTGCGGACATCAACCTGATGAACAGCGATCTGGACGCGGCGGTCAGCAACGCCGACACGACCTTTGCCGGCACCGGCTACACGACGACCCTGCCGCGCCGGGCACGCCTGGGTGCGGCCCGCCAATTCGGTTCATTCCTGCTGGCGGCGGATTACGTACAGGGATTCGACGACCGCGGCGTGACTTCGACCAGCCCTCTGGTCAGCACCGGCATGGAGTGGCACGTGTCGTCGTTCTTCCAGCCTCGGTTGGGCCTGTCCACCGGCGGCGCGCGCGGCAACAGCGCTTCGGCCGGCGTGGGCATCAAAGCGGGTCCCTGGCGCATCGACGCCGCGGCGGTCACACGCAGCGGACTGTCCGCCGGTGAGAGCAAGGGCGTTGGGGTGGCGCTGGGTTCAGTACTGGAGTTCTAGGCCGAGAGCCTGGCCGAAGGACTCGGCCAGCAGGCGGGCATGCTTGTCGAGGATGGCCGGAGTCTGCTCCCGCCCCAGCAACTGCCCCAGGTCCGTCGTCACGGCCGCGAGCGCTTCGGCGTCCGCGGCCGTCGCGTGTTCGCCCCCGAGCAAATCCGGCAGGCCCAGGTGGCGCGGTCCGGCCAGGATCGAGCCGTGCTGCAGAAAGACCCCGCCAGTACGCCGCTGGGCGCTACCGATCAGCTTGCGCCCGCGCACCTTCACTTCATGCTGACCGGCGCTGCGGAAACAGACCAGGCCCCGGGCGCTCTCGCGGCTTTCGCCGGCGCTGAGATTGGCGTCCACATCCAGGCGGCCCAGAAAGGCCAGCAAGGCTTCATTGATCTTCATGTAGGTGCCGTGCAGGGTGTCGCCGAACAAGGGCGAAGGTGACGAGCCGATGACCGCGTAGGTCAGCTCGTCGGCGTGCAGGATGGCCCGGCCACCGGTCGGCCGCCGCACCAGATCATAGCCCTTGTCGGCGATGGCCTGCTCGGCGAAATCGCTGAACTGCTGGTTGTGCCCGATGGTCACGGCCGCCGGCTGCCAACGGTAGAGGCGCAGGATCGGCTCATCACCGGGCCGGTGGGACGCGAGCAGTTCCGCGTCCCGGGCCATGTTCCAGGCCCCCGGATGGGCGCCGTCCAGGTAGACACGCAGCCGCATCACGTCAGCAGTTGCACGGGCCGAGCCAGCGCAGATCCGGCTGGCGGGCCGCCGCCGCCTCGTCCATGCGTCCGACCGGCGTGGTGACCGGCGCCTCGCGCACCAGATCCGGATCGGTCCGGGCCTCATGGTGGATGGCGCGCATCACGGCCACGAACCGGTCCAGGCTTTCGCGCGACTCGGTCTCCGTCGGTTCGACCATGAAGGCCTCGTCGACGATCAGCGGGAAATAGATCGTCGGTGCGTGCACGCCGTAGTCCAGCAGGCGCTTGGCGATGTCCAGGGTGCGCACGCCGAATTCGGCTTTCCAGGGCGAGCCACTGGCCACGAATTCGTGCATGCAGCCATCCGCGTGGGGCACCGGCAGGATGTCGCCCAGATGGTGCTGCAGGTAGCGTGCGTTGAGCACCGCGCATTCACTGACGCGCGTCAGGCCGTTGCCCCCGCAACGCAGGATGTAGGCCAGTGCCCGCAGGCACACCCCCACGTTGCCGAAGTAGGCGTGGATGCTGTTGCTGCCGGGTCCGGGAATCTTCTGCAGCGAGTAACCGCCGTCGTCCGCGGACACGATCCACGGTCCGGGCAGGAACGGCGCCAGTTCCTTGGCCACGCAGATCGGACCGGCGCCAGGGCCGCCGCCGCCGTGGGGCGTGCTCATGGTCTTGTGCAGATTCAGGTGCACCACGTCAAAACCCATGTCCCCCGGCCGCGTCTTGCCCATGATGGCGTTCATGTTCGCGCCGTCCATGTAAAGCTTGCCACCGGCGTTGTGGATGATCTCCGCGACCTCGCGAATGTCGTTCTCGAACAGTCCGAGCGTGTTCGGATTGGTGATCATGATGCCGGCGGTCTTCTCGCCTGCCGCTTCGCGCAGGGCCTCCAGATCAATCCGGCCATCGGGCCGGGACTTGATGGTGCGCGGCCGCATGCCCGCGATCACGACCGAAGCGGGATTGGTGCCGTGGGCCGAATCGGGAATCAGGATCTCCACGCGGTCCCGGTCCGCCCGGGCCAGATGGAAGGCGCGAATCACCAGCATGCCCAGGTACTCGCCATGGGCCCCGGCGGCGGGGATCAGGCTGCAGGCGTGAAAACCGGTCAGTTCGCAGAGCGAATTCTCCAGCAGCTTCAACGCGCCGAGCAACCCCTGGATATCCTCCGGGCCCTGCTCGGGATGCAGGTCCGCCAGGCCGGGCAAGGCCACGACCTGTTCGTTCACCCGCGGGTTGTACTTCATGGTGCAGCTGCCGAGGGGATACATGCCGCGCTCGATGTGGTGGTTCAAGGTCGACAGCTTGGTGAAGTGCCGCATGACTTCGGGCTCGCTGAGGGCCGGGAAATCAGCCGGTTCGCGGCGGCAAACTTCCGGCGGCAGCACGGCGTCGACGGCGGCGCCATCCCAGCGCGGAAAAGTCAGGCCGCGGCGGCCGGGTCCACCCTGGTCAAAGATCGAGGCCGGCAGATCGGCGTTCCAGCGGCGCGGGGTCAGGTTCTCGTTGGCTGTGCTCACTGGCCCGCCTCCTTGCCCGAGAGAAATTCCGTCAGCAGGTCGCCGTACCGGTCGATCTCGGCCGCCGTGCGTTTTTCGGTCACGCTGACCAGCAGGTCGCCCTCGCCGCAGCCGGCGATGCCCTGCAGCGGGATCCCGGCCAGCACACCGTGCTGGTGGGCGAAAGTCTTGAAGTCGGCCGCCGGCCGGTCCAGGCGAACGACCAGTTCGTTGAACGCCGGGCCGGCGAAGGGCAGGGTCGCGCCGGTCACCTGGCCGATCCGGTCGCGCAGGGCGGCGCACCGCGTCAGATTCGCGGCGCCCAGTTCCGCCAGACCACCGGCGCCCAGCAGGCCGAGGTAGACCGTGGCCCGCAGGGCGTTCAGCCCCTGGTTGGAGCAGATGTTGCTGGTGGCCTTCTCGCGCCGGATGTGCTGTTCCCGGGTTTGCAGGGTCAGCACATAGCCATCGTTGCCGCGGTTGTCTTTCGTGCGGCCGACGATACGGCCCGGGATGCGCCGCTTGTGCTGGTCGGTGCAGGCCAGAAAGCCCAGCAACGGCCCACCCCAGCTGGCCGGAATCCCGAAGGGCTGCGCCTCGCCCACGGCCAGATCGGCGCCGTATTCGGCCGGCGCCTTGAGCACCGACAGGGAAACCGGATTGACGGCCGCGACCACACCCACACCCGCGTCCGCGCACAGCCCGGCCAGTTCGTCCACCGGCTCGACCAGGCCCAGATAGTTGGGATTCGGGATCACGAAAGCGGCCACATCATCGGTCAGCACCTTGGCCAGGTCCGCCGGATCAGTGGTGCCGTCCGGTCCGATCGGCGCCGTGACGATCTTGACGCCCTCGCCGCGCATGGCTGTGGTCACCACGCGCCGCCAGCGCGGATTCAAAGTCTCGGGCAGGACGATCTTGCGCCGCCGCTTGACCCCGATCAGCACCGACAAGGCCTCGGTCAGGGCCGTCGCGCCGTCATACATGCTGGCGTTGGCCACATCCAGGCCGGTCAGCCGGCAGATGGAGCTCTGCCATTCGTAGATCGCCTGCAGCGTGCCCTGGGACACCTCGGGCTGATACGGCGTGTACGCGGTCAGGAATTCACTGCGGGAAACGATGGCGTCACAGGCCGCCGGAATGACGCTGTCGTAGACCCCGCCGCCGAGGAAACTGACCAGCTCCCCCATGCCGCGGTTCTGCCGCGCCGCACCCAGGAAGTAGCGGCGGACTTCCTCTTCGGTCAGACCGTCCGGCAGATCAAGGGGCCGCCGCAGACGGATCTCAGCCGGCAGATGGGCGAACAGCTCGTCGATGCTGTCCAGACCCATGGTCTCGAGCATGGCCCGGATATCGGCGGGCGAATGCGGCACGTAGGGCATGGCGGGCTCAGCTTTCGGTCAGTTTGCCGTAGGCGTCGGCATCCATCAGGGCGTCCACTTCGCTGGGATCAGTCAGTTTCACTTTCAACAGCCAGCCGTCGTCCATGGCCTCGGTATTGACCAGCTCGGGACCGTCGACCACCGCCTCGTTGATGGCGACGATCTCGCCGGACACCGGCAGGAAGAGATCCGCCACGGCCTTCACCGATTCGATCGTGCCGACGGTGTCGCCCTGGCTGAATTCGGCGCCCACCTCGGGCAGCTCGACAAAAACCACGTCACCCAGCTCGTTGGCGGCAAAATCGGTGACGCCGATGGTGCCCACGTCGCCTTCCATCTGCACCCACTCGTGCTCCTGCGTGTATTTGCGATCGTCAGGTATCATCTCAAGCCTCCTGCACAGTTTGCTGCCGGCTAGGACAGCGTCCGTTCGGCCCGCGGATCACCCTTGGTCCGTGCCGACAAGAAAGGAAACGCCACCGTGCGGCAGGCCAGCGGTCGGCCCCGCACATCCACCACCAAATCACCCTCGGGCACATCACTGCGCACCAGCGCCATGGCCAGGGCCTTCTTCAGGGTCGGGCTGAAGGTGCCGCTGGTCACGTAGCCGACATCCTCGCCGTCACGCAGCACACGGGCGTCCTGACGCGCGATGCCCCGGCCCGTCATTTCCAGACAGACCAGCTTGCGCGGCACACCGTCCGCTTTCTGCCGCACGAGAAACTCGCGCCCGATGAATTCCTTCTTCTTGAGCCGCATGGCCCAGCCGATCCCGGCCTCCAGCGGCGTGATATCCTCGGCGAGTTCGTGTCCGTATAGACAGTAGCACACTTCGAAGCGGAGCGTGTCGCGCGCGGCGAGCCCGATGGGCGCCACACCCAGATCCTCACCCTTGGTCATCAGTTCTTCCCAGGCGGCGACCGCGTCACCGTTGGGCAGATACAGCTCGTAGCCGTGCTCGCCGGTGTAGCCGGTGCGCGAGACGATCCACTCGCCGCCGGGGCCCTCGATGGTGAAGGCGTGATAGAATTCCAGCTCGGCAATCCGGTCGTTGTGGGGCGCGACGGCCGCCAGACGGCCGAGCAGTTCCCGGCTGTCCGGGCCCTGCACCGCGATCAGGGCCGTCTCGAAGCTGGCATCGTTCAGCGCCACCTCCGCCGGCGGCAGGTGGCTGTCCAGCCAGGCGGCGATCTTGGCATGGTTCGCCGCATTGCAAACCACCAGCCAGTGTTCGGCAGCCAGGTGGTAGATCAGCATGTCGTCCAGCACACCGCCGTTTTCCCTGCACATGGCGGTGTAGGTGACCTTGCCGATCGCCGCGCCGGTCACGCGGTTGGTGATCAGGCTGTCCAGCCAGACCTCGGCCCCCGCGCCCGTCACGTGGATCTCGCCCATGTGCGTGATATCGAACAGGCCGACCTTCTCTCGCACGGCGGCGTGCTCGGCCAGAACCCCTGCATACTGCACGGGCATTTCATAACCGGCAAACGGCACCATGCGCGCACCGTGTTGACGATGCCAGGCGGTCAGCGGCGTGGTTCTCAGCTCGGTGGATTCACTCACGGGGAAGGCTCCTGTATCGGGATATGGGCTCTGCGGGGAGGCCTGGGGGCCCAACCCGGCGGTCGCGCCCAATCTAACCGCCCGGCCGGGCTACGCCAAGGGCGATTTGACGGCCGCCGACCCGGCCTGGCCGTCTTCGCCGAACATTTCCCGCAGCATGGCCCCGGTGTACGATTCCGGCGCCGCCATGACGTCGGCCAGACTGCCGCAGGCCACCAGCCGGCCGCCGGCGCTTCCGCCTTCAGGCCCCAGATCGATGACGTGGTCGGCCCGCCGAATGACCTCGGCCTGATGCTCGATCACCACCACGGTGTTGTCCTGGCCCAGCAGCCGGTGCAGCACGTTCATCAGTCGGTCCACGTCACAGAAATGCAGACCGGTCGTCGGCTCATCCAGGATGTACAGCGTGTGCCGCTGCCCGCCCTTGCTCAGTTCCTTGACCAGTTTGATGCGCTGGGCCTCGCCGCCGGACAATGTGCCACCGGACTGACCCAGCCGCAGGTAGCCCAGGCCCACGCCGTGCAGCACCTCGAGGATCCTGGCGCAGGGCGGAATATTGGCCAGGGCCTCGCGCGCCTCGTCCACGGTCATTTCCAGAATGCTGGCGATATCGTGCCCCTTGAAATGCACTTCCAGGGTCTCGCGATCGAACCGCCGCCCCTGGCACTCTTCGCACAACACTTCGACATCCGGCAGGAAATCCATGGTCAGGCGCTGCCGGCCAGCGCCCTCGCAGACCGGGCAGCGGCCGCCGGCGGTATTGAAGCTGAAGCGGCCGCTGCCGTAGCCGCGCACCCTGGCCAGACCGGTCTGGGCGAAAATCTTGCGGATGTGGTTGTACAGGCCGGTGTAGGTCGCGGGCGTTGAACGGGCCGAGCGCCCGATGGCCGTCTGGTCGACCAGCACGACCGCGTGCAGCAGGTCGGCGCCCTCGATGGACCTGAATGGTTCCGGCCGCCGCCGGGCCCGATGTTTCAGGGCGGCCAGGGCCCGGTACAGGGTGTCGTGCACCGCCGTGCTCTTGCCCGAGCCCGAAACGCCGGTCACCACCGTCAACTGCCCCAGCGGGATCGTCAGGTCGATGTTCTTGAGATTGCGGCCGGTCAGGCCGCAGATCTTCAGCACCTGATCCGGCCGCCGGCCGTCATGGCCTCCGGTCAGTGGCTCGGGCCCGCCCAGGCCCACGCGTCCGGCCAGGAGATCGCCCGTGGGCGAACCTGCGACCGCCGCCACTTCGGCGACCGTGCCCTGGGCCACCACCGTACCGCCGTACTCGCCGGCACCGGGCCCCATGTCGATGATGTGGTCGGCCGCCAGCATCACGTCGCGGTCGTGCTCGACAACGATCACCGAGTTGCCGCGGTCCCGCAGATCCTTGAGGGTGCGCACCAGCTTGCCGATGTCCCGGTGGTGCAGCCCCACGCTCGGTTCGTCCAGGATGTAGAGCACGCCGGTCAACTGGCTGCCCACCTGGGTGGCCAGACGCACCCGCTGTCCCTCGCCGCCGGACAGGGTGGCCGTGCCGCGGGCCAGGCTCAGGTAGCTGACCCCCACCTGCAGCAGGAAGCGCAGCCGATGGCGGATCTGGTCCAGGATCGGTTTGGAGACGAGCTTCTCGCGCTCGCCGGTGAACTCGAGCCCCGCGACCCAGGCCGCGAAGTCATCCAGGGTCAGGGCCGTGGCCTGGCCGATGTTCAGGCCGCCGATCCTGACCGCCAGCGATTCGGCGCGCAACCGGTGGCCGGCGCACTCCGGACACGTGGTCTGGATCATCAGGCGTTCCAGGCTGCTGCGCACCTTCTCCGACTTGGTCTCGCGATGGCGCCGCACCAGTTCCGGCACCAGGCCCTCCCAGTCCCGCAGGAAGGCGTTGTAGTGGCGGTGGCTCCTCAGCTCGGCCCGGACCTTGTCGTTCAGGCCATGGAAAATCACCTCGCGGGCCGCGGCGGGTAGCTCGGCGAACGGCTTGAGCAGGCTGAATTCCATGGCGTCGGCCAGGGCCTCGATCTGCACGTAGATCCAGCTGGATTCCTTGCCCTTGAGGAACACCACCGCGCCGTCGGCCAGACTCAGTTCATCATCCGGCACCAGGGCCTCGGCCAGGATGCTGCGCAGGGTGCCCAGACCGTTGCAGTGGTTGCACGAACCGGCCGGCGAATTGAAGCTGAACATGCGCGGCTCGTTGGTCGGAAAACCGCGGCCGCACCTGGCGCAGGACGACTTGCGGCTGTACCAGTTCTCCTGTCCGTCGACCCAGACGACCACCGTGCCGTCCCCCAGCTCGGCCGCCCGGTCCAGGCCGGCTTTCAGGCGGTCCCGGATCCCGGCGCGATTGACCAGGCCGTCGACCACGACCGATATGTCATGGGGAGTGTTGCGGGCCAGCACGATCTCATCGTCCAGTTCGCGCAGTTCGCCGTCCACCAGCACCCGCAGGTAGCCCTGCTGCTGCAGGTCGGCCAGCAGCTTCTTGTGCTCGCCCTTGCGGCCGCGCACCACCGGCGCCAGCAGGTAGAAGCGGGTCCGGCTGGGCAGCGCGGCGATCTCGTCCTCGATCTCGGCCAGCGGCCGGCCGGCCGCCGGGATGTTGCAGTCCGGACAGAAGACCATGCCGCATCGAGCATACAGCAAGCGCAGGAAGTTGTAGATCTCGGTCACCGTGCCCACGGTCGAGCGTGGACTGCGGCCCAGCCCCTTCTGGTCGATGGCCAGCGAAGGTGACAGGCCGTCGATGCGGTCGACATCCGGTTTGGCGAGTTGATCGAGAAACTGATGGGCGTAACTGGACAGGCTTTCGATGTAGCGGCGCTGGCCCTCGGCGTACAGGGTGTCGAAGGCCAGTGAAGACTTGCCCGACCCGCTCGGGCCGGTCACCACCACCAGCTTGCGGCGCGGCAAGCGCAGGCTGATGTTCTTCAGGTTGTGGACCCGCACGCCCTTGACGGTGATGTCCCCGTAGGACGGGGACATCACGCGCTCTTTTTCATCGTTGTCGTTGGCCAAGTTGCTCTCTCGTCCTACTTGGCGTTCTTCAGGTCGGCGGGCATGGCATCCCACGCCGCCTTCTCGTCAGCCGTCAGATCGTCCGTGCCCCGGATGATCGTGATGTGCTTGATGGCCACCGGAATCGCCGGGTAGTCACGACCGGCCGCCGGATTCTTCTCGGCCGTGACAATGGTCTCGGCCACATCCTGGCCCATGACCACGTGCCCGAAAATCGTGTATTGGCCGTCCAGTTGCGGCGTTGGCGCCACGCAGATGAAGAACTGGCTGCCGGCGCTGTCGACGTTCTGGCTGCGCGCCATGCTCAACGTGCCGGTCGTGTGCTTGACCGTCTTGCTGAACTCGGCCTTGAGATTGGCCGGGCCGTCGAGCCCGGCGTAGCCCTTGTCCTCGAGCATCTGGTTGACCTTGTCGACCAGTTGCTGCTCGTCGGCGTTCAGCACGTCGCTCATCAGCGGGCTGCCCATGCCGTCGTTGCGCGGGTCGCTGTCCTTGCTGTTGGGGTCGCCGCCCTGGATCATGAAACCGGCGATGATCCGGTGGAATTTCGTGCCATCGTAGAAACCGGTTTCCGACAGGTGGATGAAATTATCCACATGATGGGGCGCCAGCTCAGGGTAGAAGACGAGCAGGATTTCCCCGACGTCGGTATCCATGCGGCCAAAGATGGGCTCGGCGGCCTGCGCCACACCGACGACCAGGACCAGGGCCAGTACGAGCAGAGCCTGACGGATAGATTGAACAGGACGCATTTTTCCTCCAGAGCGAACCGGCTACTTGCGCCGGATCAGATAGGTGATTCCCAGTTGGGAGCTAATGTCTTCGCCCAGGCGTTCGGCGGCGGCGCGATCGGCCAGACCCCGCAGAACGACACGATGGTAAGTCTGCCCTCCCAGTGTCGCAACCTCGACCTCGGTCGTGTGTCCAAAAGCCGCAATGCGCTCGACCTCGGCCCGGGCGTTGGCGGCGCTGCGGAACGAACCCAGTTGCAGGCTGTATTCGCCGGTCCCGGCGGTGACTTTGGTGCGGCTGTGCGCGACCGGTTCTGCGGTCTCTGCCCGCAGCGGCTCGTGCAGAGTCGCCTCGGGCGCGTCCGTTGGAACCGCGTCGGTCTCGGAAGTTCCCGGGTTCTGCGGATCCGTCAGCACGTCTGCGACTGCCGTATCGACTGCCGTGGTATCGGTCCCGGCCGGCACCATGGCCTGGCTCGCGGGCCGGGCTTCCGGCTCCGGTTCGTCCTGGCCGCCGCAACCGGCCAGCAGGCTCAAGCCCAACGCCGCCCACAACAAGAATGCGGTCCGGCCGGCGGCCGGGATCCGGTTCAACTGACCCGTGTACATGGCTTCCTCCGTCTCGGGGCTGGAATATCGGGGGTAAAGGCCATAGTATCCCCGAGCCGGTGACCCTGACAACCCCTGATATCATCCTGTGGGACGGAGACCATGAAAGCGCAGCCGGAACTGATCTATTTCGACAACGCGGCCACGAGCTTCCCCAAGCCGCCGGTGGTCGCTGCGGCCATCGCCGACCTGCTGCGGAACGGCGCGGTCAGCCCGGGACGCTCCGGTTACGATCTGGGCCTGGAACTGGGCCAGCTGGTCGACCGCGTGCGGGCCCAGCTCGACCGCTTCTTCGCCAATCCGGCCGACGATCCCAACCGCACGATTTTCTGCGCCAACGCCACCGACGCGATCAATCTGGCCCTGCGCGGCCTCTGCCGGCCGGGCGACCACGTCATCGCCTCGGTGATGGACCACAACGCGGTGCTGCGCCCCCTGTGGATGCTGCGCGAAGCCGGCGTGATCAGTTTCGACCTCGCCCCCGCCGACGGACGCGGCTTTGTCGATCCGGACGCGGTCGCGGCCCTGGTCCGCCCCGAAACCCGGCTGGTGATCATGAACCACGCCAGCAACGTGTGCGGCGCCATCCAACCGGTGGCCGCAGTGGGCCGGATGTGCCGCGAACGCGGCCTGCCCTTCCTGCTGGACGCCGCCCAGTCCGCCGGCGTGGTGCCCGTGGACATGACCACCATCGGCTGTGATCTGGTGGCCTTCACCGGGCACAAGAGCCTGCTCGGACCAGCGGGCATAGGCGGCCTGGTCGTGGGCCCGGATCTGGATCTGGACGGCAGCCGCTGGGGCGGCACCGGCGTGCGCTCGGCCGAGCGCTCCCACCTGCCGGAGTATCCGTACCGTCTGGAGGCCGGCACGCTCAACACGGTGGGCATTCTCGGACTCGGCGCCGGTTTGAAGTGGCTGCAGGAGCGCGGCGTGGCGGCGGTCCGGTCGCACGAGACCAGCCTGGCGGATCAGTTCCTGGCCGGAGTGGCCGGTCTGGCCGGGGTCGAGGTCTGCGGGTTCGGACCTGACGAGGCTGCTGCGCTCGGCGACGACCGGCTGCCGGTGGTCTCGGTAACTGTGGCGGACAGGGATCCCGGCACGGTGGGCCTTTTTCTGGATGCGGACTGGAATCTTGCCGTGCGCACCGGGCTGCAGTGCGCACCCTTGGCCCATGAGGCGTTGGGAACGGCGCCGGCGGGCACGGTCCGGTTCGGTTTCGGGGCGTTCAACACCAAGGAGCAGGTGGCCCAGGCGGTGGCGGCGCTGGGAGCGATTGCGGGATAGAAAAAAACCCCGAACCTCCAGGTGGAGATCCGGGGTTGAAACACCGACCGCAGACTACATCTCGTTCTTGTGCAGAACGAAGCGAACCATACGGTTGGCAGAACGGCCTTCTTCTGTGTCGTTGTCGGCGACGGGCCGGAAGGGGCCGTAGCTGACGGCGGCGAAGCGCTCGGCCGGCATGTTCAACTGGTTGGTCATGTAACGCACGACGGCACAGGCCCGGAACGCACCCAACTCCCAGTTGGAAGGATACTGCTCCTGATATTCCTCGAGCACGCCGCGGTTATCGGTATAACCTTCGACGAAAACATCCCAGCCCTGGTGCTGGCCGATGGTGTTGGCGATGGCCTGCAGCGTGGGCACCATGGTGTCCAGCACGATGACCTGGCTGGCGGCGAAGCTCAGTTCGTCCGGCACGGTGATCATGACGACTTCTTCGGATTCCTCGACCAGCACGGCGTTGTCGCTCTTGCAGTCGGCCAGATTCTGGCGCAGATCCTCGGCCACCTGCTCGCGCTCCTGGATCACGCCGTCACGGTCGGACAGATCCTGCTGCAGTTCGGCAATCTGGGCGTCCAGCTGCATGATCTGCTCTTCGTATTCCTTGCAGGAACAACCGGCCAGGGCCACCAGGGCCACCAGCGCGCTGAGCAGTATCAGCTTCTTGAACTTGCGATTGGTCATATCTCACTCCTTTGATTGACGCAGACCGTAAACCAGCCTGGTACATTTAGGGACCTGCGAACAAACAAATACGGCCAGACCCCAACCGACCGCACAGTATTTCTTTGCGCGGTCAGAGTAGTCATCGCCCCGGTGAATACTCAAGGATTTTTTTTCTTTTCCTGACGGCTGTCAAGACTTCAATCGAACTTGTCCAGTTCGCGATCGGGCCCAATGACGTCGATCCGGTCACCGGCGTGCAACACCTCAGCCCCACCCGGCAGGGGAATCCTGGCTGTTTCGGTCTCGGATTCGTCCTCGCCGTCCGTCAGTTCGCGGTGAATCTGCACCAAATTCAATCGCTTGCCTCCCAACAGGTTCAATTCCGCCATGCTCTGGCCGTCCCACTCCTCGGGGACCGTGATTTGCCGCAGGGAGAACCCGGCCGGCAGTTCCACGAAGTCCACCACCGAATCATTGACCAGATGCTCGGCCAGGCGGGTGCCCATGTCCTCCTCGGGCTTGATGATCTGATCCGCGCCCACCTGCCGCAGCACCGACTCCTGC
>JAJRWA010000230.1 GCA_024277025.1 Candidatus Krumholzibacteriota bacterium
CGGGGCTTGCTCTGCAGCATATCCAGTCCGATGCCGAAGAAAATGACGCCGCCCGCGATGCGGAAGGCTTCGATCGTGATGCCGAACAGGTGCAGCAACTGCTGACCCGCCAGGGTGAAGACCAGCAACAGCGCAAAGGCCGTGACCAGGGCCTTGACCAGGATCCGCCGCTTGCGCGCACGATCCATGCCTGTCGTCAGGCCGCTGAAGAAGGGGATGACCCCCAGGGGATCGATCACCGCGAAGAGCGATGAAAAGCTGAGCAGGAGAAAGGCGGTCGTATTCAAGGGATCACCTCCGGGGCGATGGAATCGGGTGTTTCGCCGGCCAGTCAGCGGCTGAGTGGCCGGCAATATGGTCGTTTAAACCCCGAAGTCCAGCCCCGAATCGACCTACCCCGAGACCACCACCCGGGACTCCGCCAGCACGCGCGAGGTGAGGGCCTCATAGTCGGCGGCGCCTCGCGAGTGGGGAGCATATTCATGGATCGTCTGCTGGTAGCCAAACGCTTCGGCCAGACCAACATGCACCCGGATGGGCTCGCACATCCTAGGTCCGAAGTGTTCTCGGAGCTGGGTCAGCATCTCGCCCGATTGGCGCAGCCGCTGGTCGTAGAAAGTTGGCAACAGGAAGCGCAGCTCCAGGCCGGGATTGTGTTGGCCAACGGATTCCACATGGCGCACGAAGTCCAGCACACCGGCCAGCGAGGCGGGGGTCAGGGCGGCCGGAGCCACGACCTCGTCCGCACAGCCCAGCACATTGACCGCAATGGCGTCGAAGCCGGGCGCGGCATCGATGACGGCGAAGTCGTAGCGGTCGGCCGCCGGAGCCAGGGCCTCGGCCAGGGCCAGATGCCCGTCCTTCTCGCGGCGCGCGATGTTGAGGGCCGCCTTGGACAGGTGATGGTCCGCCGCCACGAGATCCAACTGGTCGCGTGCGCGGGTGACCGCTTCCAGGATGGTCGCTTCGCCCAGCAGGACCTCGGTCAGGGTCACGTCCGCGGTGACACCGAGAGCCTTGGCGCACTGTCCCTGGGTGTCGGCGTCCACCAGCAGTACCCGGTGGCCCCGCCGGGCGAGTCCGTGGGAGAGGTTCACGGCCGTCGTGGTCTTGCCCACGCCGCCCTTGGTCATCGCTACAGCCAGGATCTTCATGATTGCTCCTTGTCCGGTGCCGGGTAGTCAGGCTATCCGGTGGACAGGAGAAATGATCATGCCATGGCAGCGGGATCCGCTGCTGTCAATTGAGCGCCAAGGAGTTGGCGCGAGTCCGGGTGGGTGCCGCCGGGCCGCGGCCATTGCATTGCGCCCGCCCGGATCATACCATGTGCCCTGATTGCACCTTCCCGCCACCAGGAGACTTGTCGTGTCGAAATCAGGTCCGTTCCCCGTCACCAGTTGCGACTGCCCGGCTTGCCGCGCGGCCTGCCTCAACTCGCCAGGCTGGTTCATGCCCAACCAGATCGCCCCGCTGGCCAACCATCTGGGGCTGAGTGTGGAGGAGCTGTTTCGGCGCAAGCTGGCCGTGGGCGTTACCCAACTGCCAGGTGGCGGGAAAGTGCATGGCGTGATGCCGCACAAACTGCGCGATGGGAAAAAGCCGGGCTCGGTGTGGACACTGACTGAACTGGCCCAGCCCGGTCGCTGCGTGTTCTTCGACCGGGGCAAGTGCGCGATCTACAGGTACCGGCCCTACGAGTGCGCCCGGATGATGCACGACCGCCCGCGCGAAGCGGTCAAGCTGCGGCACCGGATCGTGCCGCGCTGGACCGCTGCGGCCTTGCGGCCGTTCGGGGAACTGGTGGGGCGGGGGTTGGCGGGAGCCAAGGGAACACCGTTCGGCAAGACACGCTGAAACGTCATTGCAAAGCCCTGCCGACCGGGGGCGGCTTGACATCACGCCAGCACCCGCTGACCATAGGGGCGTCCGGATTCCGCCGGCCGCCGCTAGCCCCGATGAATGTGACTGCAACCATGGCGCTGCTCGACCTCAACGACATCACCCTCAGCCTGGGCGGCCCTCCGATCCTGGCCGGCGTCCGGCTGCAGATCGCGCCGGGTGAGCGGATCAGCCTGGTCGGGCGCAACGGTGAGGGCAAGTCGACCTTGCTGCGCCTGCTGGCCGGACAGGTCCAGCCGGACAGCGGCCGGATCAGCCGTGCTCCGGGCCTGCGGGTTGGCCTGCTGCCTCAGGAGGTGCCGCCGACCCAGGGTGGCACCGTGCGTGAAGTTGTCCATGGTGGGTTCGCGGCCGTCGGCATCGAAGACCCCGACTGGGAACAGGCTCACGTAGTGGATCAGGCCCTGACCCGGGGCGGATTGAACGCCGAGGCCGAGTTCGCCACCCTGTCCCTCGGCAACCAACGCCGGGCGTTGCTCGCCCGCGCCATGGTCATCCAGCCGGATGTGCTGCTGCTCGATGAGCCGACCAACCACCTGGACATCGACGCCATCGCCTGGCTGGAAGACGAACTGCAGCGCTTCGCCGGCACCCTGGTATTCGTGACCCACGACCGGGCGTTCCTGCGCCGCCTGGCCACGCGGATCATCGAATTGGATCGCGGCAACCTGCGCGACTGGACCTGCGACTACGGCACCTTTGTCGAGCGACGGGATGAGGCGCTTCGGGTGGAGGCGGAACAGCGGGCGGAGTTCGATCGCAAACTGGCGCAGGAGGAGATCTGGATCCGGCAGGGAGTGCGCGAACGGCGCACTCGCAACGAGGGGCGCGTGCGCGATCTGCTGAAGATGCGATCCCAGCGCGAAGCCCGGCGCAACCAGACCGGCAGCGCGCGGTTGGCCCTGCAGGAGGTCCAGCGCAGCGGCAAGCTCGTGGCGCGGGTGAAGAACCTGGGCTTCCAGTGGGGCGACCAGGTCATGGTGCGGGATTTCTCGACCCTGATCCAGCGCGGCGATCGTATCGGCGTGCTGGGTCCCAACGGTTCGGGCAAGACGACGCTGTTGCGCCTGTTGCTGGGCGAGCTGAAGCCGGCGGCGGGTACGGTCGAGCTGGGCACGAATCTGGAAATCGCCTACTTCGACCAGCAGCGCGGGCAACTCGACGAGAGCAAGACCGTGCTGGAGAACGTCACCGGCGGTCATGACACGGTGCCGTTCAATGGACGGTCGGTGCACGCGGTCACCTACCTCAAGAACTTTCTCTTCACGCCGGATCGTGCGCGCTCGCCGATCACTCACCTCTCCGGAGGCGAGCGCAATCGCCTGCTGCTGGCCAGGCTGTTTACGCGGCCGGCGAACGTCCTGGTGCTGGACGAGCCCACCAATGATCTGGACATCGAAACGGTCGAGTTGCTCGAAGAACTGGTCGCCGATTTCGACGGCACGTTGCTGCTGGTCAGCCACGATCGCGAGTTCCTGGACAACGTGACGACCAGCACCCTGGTCCTGGAGGGCGATGGGCACATTGCCGAAACCGTTGGCGGCTACGCGGACTGGGCCCGGGTCTCCCGGCAGGCTGCACAGGCCGAGCGGCGGGCCGCGCGACAGGCGGCCAAGGCGGCCCGCGCGGAGGACACAGCCGTCCGGGCGGCTCCGGCTGCGGAAAAGTCGCGACGGCTGAGCTGGAAAGAGCAACGGGAACTGGCGGAGCTGCCGGGCCGGATCGAGGAACTGGAGGGTGAGCAGAAGGCACTCCATGAACGTCTGGCCGATCCGGCCTTATATCAGGGCGGCGGACGGGAAATCGCCGTGGCACAGCAGCGCCTGTCACAGTTAAGCGATCAATTGACATTACTTTATGACCGGTGGTCCGATCTGGCTGAGCGGGCCGAGTAGCGGATTTATAACCCCTTTTGCGGCAAAGGCGATAGGCCGGACGGCTCGGCTTGACATAAATCAGTACCCGAAATCTCTTGATTGGTTGGCGGCAGGGGTCGTGTGCGCTGGCCGCATTTTCTGGCGTTCACAAAACCGCTGGCATACATTTCCAAATTAAGGTTCAATGAGCCGGCTTGATGCCCGAAACGTGGTATCGACACCCTTGCCTGATCCTTCATTGAGTTCAGGCTGGATCCTTTACCCTACTCCCTCTCCCGCAGGGCCCGTTGGCGGTGGGATCGAGGGCGAGGAGGCGACGCAAACGTCATGTCTTCTGAACTCATCAGACAAGACGATGTCACCATCCGCTTCGTTGGAGACTCCGGCGACGGGATGCAGCTGACAGGTACCCAGTTCACCGACACGACGGCCAAGGTTGGCAACGACCTGGCCACGTTCCCCGACTTCCCGGCGGAAATCCGTGCTCCGGCCGGATCCCGCGCCGGTGTCTCCGGTTTCCAGATCCATTTCAGCTCCCATGACATCTACACGCCCGGCGACGCGCCGAGTGTGCTGGTGGCCATGAATCCCGCAGCCCTGATCACCAACTACGAGGACCTGCAGCCGGGCGGCATCATCCTGGTCAACACCGGGGCGTTCACCGCGGCGGATCTGAAGAAGGCCGAACTGGATGTCAACCCGCTGACCGACGGCACCCTCAAGGGTTTCCGGGTCATCGAAGAGGACATCAACCAGCGCACGACCGAGGCACTGGCCGACCTGGGACTGGGCAAGAAGGACGTGTTGCGTTGCAAGAACTTCTACACCCTGGGCATGGTGTACTGGCTGTACAGCCGGCCCATGGAGCCCACGCTGGAGTGGCTGCAGAAGAAGTTCGCCAAGAAGCCCGAGCTTATCGAGGCCAACAGTCGCGCCCTGAAAGCGGGCTACAATCACGGTGAACTGCTGCGCCTGTTCCAGGGGCGCTACGAGGTGCCCAAGGTCGAGGATGCGCCCAAGGGACACTACCGCAACATCATGGGCAACGAGGCGGTGGCCATCGGTCTGGTCGCCGGTGCCAAGCTGGCCAATCTCAAGCCGTTCCTCGGCTCGTATCCGATCACGCCGGCGACCGACATTCTGCAGCACATGGCGCTGCTGAAGAATTACGACGTGATCACCTGCCAGATGGAAGACGAGATTGCGGGCATATGTACGGCGATCGGCGCTTCTTTTGCCGGTCGGCTGGGCATGACGACCACCAGTGGGCCGGGCCTGGCCCTGAAGACGGAGGCGGCCGGCCTGGCCGCGATTACCGAATTGCCGCTCGTGATTGTCAACGTGCAGCGCGGGGGGCCATCGACGGGACTGCCGACCAAGGTCGAGCAGTCGGATCTGCTGCAGTCAATGTTCGGACGCAACGGCGATTGCCCGATTCCGGTCGTGGCCTGCGCCACACCGTCCGATGCCTTCGACTGTGCCGTCGAGGCCTGTCGGATCGCGACGGAGTACATGACGCCGGTCATCCTGTTGAGTGACAACTACATCGCCAACGGGACCGAGCCCTGGAAGCTGCCGGTGATGGACGAACTGAAACCGTTCCCCATGACCTTTGCCACCGATCCGGAAGGCTTCAGTCCCTACACGCGGGACGAGAAGCTGGCCCGCAACTGGGCCAAGCCCGGCACGCCGGGGTTTGAGCACCGTATCGGCGGGCTGGAGAAGGATGCGGTCACCGGCAACGTGAGCTATGTGCCGGAGAACCATCAGGTGATGACCGAGACCCGCGAGGCCAAGGTGATGGGTATTCGGGAATCGATTCCGACGCCGCCGCTCAATGGTGAGGCGACCGGTGACCTGCTGGTCGTGGCCTGGGGTTCGACCTTTGGTGCGACGCGAGCTGCGGTTGAGCGGTTGCAGAAGGAGGGTGTCAAGGCCACCCATCTGCACATGCGCCACCTGTGGCCGTTGCCGCACGGCCTGCTGGAGATCTTCAAGGGGTTCAAGCGGATCATCGTGCCGGAGATGAATCGGGGCCAACTGGCCTGGGTTCTGCAAAGCCGGTATCCGGAAGTCCGCTTCGAGAGCTATGACAAGGTCAAGGGCAAGCCTTTCCAGGCGCGCGAGTTGAAGGCCCATTTCGAAACGATCCTGGAGGAGATGTCATGAGTGAAGTCCAGCAATTGAAGGCGAAAGACTTCAAGTCCGACCAGGAAGTGCGCTGGTGTCCCGGCTGCGGTGATTATTCGATCATCAGTGGGGTCCAGAAGACGCTGGCCGAGGTCGGCGTCAAGAAGGAGAACGTGGTCTTCATTTCGGGCATCGGCTGTTCCAGCCGCTTCCCGTACTATATGGACACCTACGGCATGCACAGCATCCACGGGCGGGCCAATGCCATCGCGACCGGCGTGAAGGTGGCCAACCCGGAGCTGGATGTGTGGGTGATCACCGGGGACGGCGACGGTCTGTCCATCGGCGGCAACCACATGATCCACTCGCTGCGGCGCAACGTGGGCCTGAAGATCATCCTGTTCAACAACGAGATCTACGGCCTGACCAAGGGGCAGTACTCGCCGACCTCGCCGCAGGGGCTGAAGACCAAGACTTCACCCTACGGTTCGGTCGACGCGCCGTTCGATCCGATGCAGCTGGCCCTCGGGGCCGGCGCCACTTTCGTGGCCCGGACCATGGACGTCAGCCCCAAGCACATGAAGGAAGTCCTGGCGGTTGCCGCGCGTCACAAGGGTGCTGCCTTCGTCGAGGTGTGGCAGAATTGTGTCATCTTCAACAATGACACGTTCAAGGGCTGGACCGAGAAGGCTGTGCGCGACGAGATGACCATCAGTCTCGTGGCGGGCGAGCCCATGATCTACGGCAAGGAACGGGACAAGGGTCTGAAGTTCGACCACACCGCGATCGTCAAGTGTTCGGCTGACGAGGCGGCGGTCTGGGATCCGACCCAGGAGTCCATGGGGCAGGCTTTCCTGATGACCCAGCTGGACAAGGATCCGAGTATGCCGCGGCCGATGGGCGTTCTGCGCCAGGTCACGTCCCCAACCCTCGAAGAGCTGGTCCACGACCAGGTCGACGAGGTGACGGACAAGCGCGGCACCGGTGAGCTGAAGGATCTGCTCTACACCCCGGATGTCTGGGAAGTGAAGTAGATTCGGGCTGCCGGGTTGATGAGAACAAGGAGGCGTCCCGTTGGGGCGCCTCCTTTGTCGTCAGCGGCTCAAGGCGCGGTGCCCAGTTTGACGACCAGAGTCCGGTTTGCTTCGATCCGCACTTTGTCCACCCGGCACCCCACACCGTAGATTTCCACCCCGGCGTCGGCCGCCTGGCGCAGCAGCTTCCCGTACTCGGGATCGATATCATCGGCGGGCCCGACCGAACGCGTGTCGGGCCGTTGGCTGCAGAAGACGAGCGCCGCCCGCTGGCCGGACCGCACCACGTCCTGCAGTTCCTGCAGATGTTTGCGGCCCCGTTCGGTTGGCGCGTCGGGAAAGCGCCCGTGGCCGCCGTCCACCAGGGAGACGTTCTTGACCTCGATCCACACCCGCCGGGAACCCTCGCCCAGCAGCAGATCCACCCGCGAACCGCGGGACCCGTAGCGCACCTCGCGCCGCAGTCCGGCCTTCGCGTCCAGGCCGGGGACCAGGCCGGATTCGATGGCCTCGGCAACCACGGCATTGGCCAGACTCGTGTTGACGCCGACCGGTGTCCCCGTCGGCGTCTCGACGATTTCCAGGGACCACCGCAGTTTGCGGGCGGGGTTGAGCGCGGGGCTGAGCCAGATCGTGCCGCCCGGAAAAAGGCAGCCGCTCATGCGTCCGGTGTTGTTGGTGTGGGCCACCAGCGCGGTCCCGTCGTCGCCGGTCGCGTGGATGAAGAAACGTTTTTCGCGGCGCACGAAGCGGGCGCGGACCAGCGGCGCTGGGAAGTGCACGGTGTCTCCGACCTCGGCAGTGGGTCAATCTACTGCATTGCCCGCCCGGACAAGCGGGGTTATTGTTAGCCCAATCGGACACCATGGCAATATCTCAATCCCGGCAGGAGAGTCATGCAGCTCGGTGACTGGAAATTCAGTGCCTTTCACGATGGCCGTTTCAAGCTGGACGGCGGCGCCATGTTCGGCGTCGTGCCCAAGATATTCTGGCAGAAGAAACATCCGGCCGATGACCTGAACCGGATCGACCTGGACCTGCGCTGCCTGCTGGTCGAGCACGGCAGCCGCCGGATCCTGGTCGACACGGGGATGGGCGACCGCTGGTCGGAAAAGCAGCTGGGGATCTTCGCTTTGGAGCGCCGGCCCAACCAGCTGCTGGCCGAGTTGGCCGAGGCCGGGATCACGCGGGAATCGATCACCGACGTGGTGCTGACCCATCTGCACTTCGATCATTGCGGCGGCACGCTGCGCGAAGAGGGCGGCCGCTTGCAGCCTGTCTTCAGCGGTGCCCGGCACTGGGTGCAGAAGCGGCACTGGGAGTGGGCGGGCGGGCCCAGCGAACGGGATCGGGCGAGCTTCCGGGCCGAAGACTTCGAGGCCCTGGCCGAGCACGGACAACTGCAACTGGTCGATGGCGCCCAGGAGATCATGCCGGGCGTGCGGGTGACTCCGGTCAGCGGCCACACGCCGGGCCAGCAGATCGTCGAGTTCCACACGGGCCGGCAAGTCGTCGTTTTTGTCGCGGATCTGCTGCCGTTCCTCAGCCAGGTGCATGTGCCCTGGATCATGGGTTTCGACCTGAACCCCCTGTTGACCGTGACGGAGAAGAAACTCTTTCTGACGCGGGCCGCCGAAGACGACTACATCCTGGTCTTCGAACATGACCACGTCAACGAGGCCGCCACCGTGAAGTTCGAGGAAGGCAAGTTCCGCCCCGATCGCGTGTTCACCCTGGCGGGCGGCCTGCCGCCCACACCGTAGAGGAATGGCCTGATGGGCAACGATGATCTGATCAATGACCTGGGCACGGCTCCGCTGCCGCCGCGCAAGCCTGCCTGGCTGCGCATGAAGCGCCAGGGCGGCGCAGACTACAACGACGTCAAGCGTCTGCTGCGCACGGCAGCGCTGAACACTGTTTGCGAAAGCGCCAATTGCCCCAACCGCGGCGAGTGTTTCAACAGCCGCACGGCGACATTCATGCTGCTCGGGGAAATCTGCACCCGCCGCTGCACGTTCTGCAATATCGCCGCCGGCCGGCCCGCGGCCGTCGATCAGGACGAGCCGCGGCGCGTGGCCGAAGCCGTGGCCGAACTCGCCCTGAAGTTCGCGGTCGTCACCTCGGTCAACCGCGACGAATTGCCCGATGGCGGCGCCGAACACTTCGCCCAGACGATTCGGCTGATTCGCCGGCTCAATCCCGGCTGTGGGATCGAGGTGCTCATCCCCGACTTCAAGGGCGACCAGGCTGCGCTGCAGAAAGTGCTGACGGCCGCGCCTGAGGTGCTGAACCACAACCTGGAAACCGTGCCCCGGCTCTACCGCGAGATGCGGCCGCAGGCCAGGTATCAACGCTCCCTGGACGTGCTGCAGAGCAGCCGGCGCTGGGCGGATTCGACCGGCGCCGCCATCCGGATCAAGACCGGCATCATGGTCGGCGTGGGTGAAAAGAAGGATGAGGTCGTGCAGTTGATGCGCGACGCCGTGGCGCACGGGGTGCAGATCATGACCATTGGCCAGTACCTGCAGCCGACGGCGCAGCACCATCCGGTGCTCCGCTACGTGGAGCCGAGCGAGTTCGACGAGTACGCCAGCCTGGGTCGGCAGGCCGGCCTGGAATGGGTGGAAAGCGGGCCGATGGTGCGTTCGAGTTATCACGCGCGTGAGCAGAGCGAGGCCCTGGATTCGGGTCGCGGTGAGCCGCCGGTCGGCCGCACCCGGGCCGGATGACCGGCGGCCGGCGCTGGATCGGTTGGGCCGCCCTGGCCTACGCGGTGATCATCGCGGCGGTCTCCCTGGGCCTGATGCGCCTCTACAGCGGCGCCCATGAACGTCTGGACGAGGCCCTGGGCCAGCGCCTGTTGGCGGTGGCCGGCAGTCTGGCCGAGATGACCGACGGCCAGGCCCTGCTGAGCCACTCCCTCGGCGACACGACCAGCAACGCCTACCTGAGGGATCTCGCCGAGAAATACGCGGCCCTGGCCCGTGCCGAGAACCTGTCCGAGATCACCCTGACCAACCCCCTGGACCAGATCGTCATTCTTTCGACCTCGGCCTCGCTCGAACCCGATTCGCCCAATGACTACTGGGATCTGGACCCGGTGGCGGTCGAGTCGGCGGTCCTGGGCAAGGCCGCCGCCACGCGGCTTTACGAGCTGGGGGGCCGCCGGGGCATGAAGCAGAAATCGGCCCACGCGCCGATCATGAATTACGTGGCGGACGGCGGCTATGTGGTGGCCATCGTCACGGTCAGCGGCAGTCCGGATTTTTTTGAAGCCCTCGACGACCTGAAACTGGGCGCCTACCTGACCGGAGTGCTGGTACTTGTCGTGCTGATCCTGATGGGTGTCTTCCTCTATCAGATCAATCTGGCTCTCGCGCGCTATCGCGCCTCGATCCTGCGGCAGGAGAATCTGGCCGCCATGGGGCGCATGACCGCGGGCATCGCCTACGAGATCCGCAATCCGCTGGGCATCATCCGGGGGGCCGGTCAGCATCTGCAGCGGGTTCTGGCCGAGCACGACATTACCGACGAGGTCGCGGATTTCATTCCCGAGGAGGTGGACCGGCTGGACCATATCCTGACCGGCTATCTGGCCTTCGGCGCCGACAAGGACGCCTCGCACGAGGAATTTGATCTGGCGGCGGCTCTGCGCCGCAGTCTGCAGTTGGTGGGGGACGAGCTCAAGGAAAGTGGCGTGACCTGGCGGTTGCCGGATCGGCTGCCTGCCGCGCCGGTAACCGGTGACCCGCGCCGGGTGCAGCAGGTGTTGCTGAATCTGCTGCTCAATGCGCGCGATGCCATGCCCGATGGCGGCTGCCTCGACCTTGGCGTGACGGTGGCTGCGGGCCGGGTCCGCGTGGCCCTGGCCGACGAGGGGTGTGGCCTCGGTGCCGTCGATCAGGACAAGTTGTTCGAGCCGTTCTGGACCAGCAAGGAAAAGGGAAGTGGACTGGGGCTGGCCATGTCGCACCGGATCATGGAGGATATGGGCGGCGGGCTGAGCCTGCGCGAGCGCACTGATCGAACCGGAGCGGTGGCCGAACTGTGGGCGCCGCTGGCTGAACCGGCTGGGCCGGAGTAGGAGAGTATCGTGGCCAGGATCCTGGTAGTCGACGACGAGAAGAAGATGGTGGCGCTGCTGAAGAGCGCCCTGGAACACCGCGGGCACACGGTGGTCGGCGTGTTCGGCGGTCAGGAGGCCCTGGACGAAGTCGACGCCGCGGCCTTCGACGTCGTGCTGACGGATCTGCGCATGGAACCGGTCGGCGGCATGCAGGTCCTCGAGGGCGTGAAGGAAGCCAGCCCCGAGACGGCGGTCATCATCCTGACCGCCTACGGCGAAGTGCAGAACGCGGTCGAGGCGTTGCAGAAGGGCGCCTTCCAGTACCTGACCAAGCCATTCAACTTCCAGGAAGTGGCTCACGTCGTGGAGCAGGCCGCCGGCGAGGGCGATCTGAAACGGGAGAACCGAGCCCTGCGCAGCGCCGCCGAGGCCATGGGACCGGATCTGGATCTGGTGGGCGAGGCGCCGGCCACCCACACCCTGCGCGAGATGATCACGCGCGTGGCGCCGTCCGAGGCCACGGTCCTGATCCGGGGCGAGAGCGGCACGGGCAAGGAACTGGCCGCCCGCGCCATCCACCAGCGCAGTCCGCGCAGCGGCCAGCCCTTCGTGCCGGTCAATTGCGCGGCCATCACCGAATCACTGCTGGAAAGCGAACTGTTCGGTTACCGCAAGGGTGCCTTCACCGGCGCCAACTCCGACCGGGAAGGGTTGTTCGAGGCGGCCCGCGGGGGCACGTTGTTCCTGGACGAGATCGGCGAGGCCGGCCTGGCGGTCCAGGCCAAACTGCTGCGGGTGCTGGAGGAGAAGAAGATCAACCGCGTCGGCGATCCCCGGGAACGGGATGTCGACGTGCGGATCATCGCGGCGACCAACCGCCCGCTGGAAGAGGCCATCGCGGAGCGCACCTTCCGTGAGGATCTGTACTACCGCCTGCTGGTCTTTCCGGTGGACATGCCGCCCCTGCGCGACCGGGCCGACGACATCCCCCTGTTGGTGGACCACTTCATGGCCAGGCTTGGCCGCCGCTCGTACAAGCTGCCGGCCGCGACCATGGCGCGCCTGCGGGCCTATCGCTGGCCGGGCAACGTGCGCGAGCTGCGCAATCTGATGGAGCGGGCGCACATCCTGGCCGGGGACGGTGAACTGGGTGACGAGCACGTGCTGGTCGATGTGGCGAGCGCGGCCCGGGGCGAGGCCCCCGGCGAGGACCTGAATCTGGACAACAACGCCCGGCGCCTGATTGCCGCGGCGCTGCAGCGAGCCGGGGGCAACAAGAGCCAGGCGGCCCGGATGCTGGGCATCACCCGCCGCACGCTGTACTCCCGGATGAACCTGCTGGGCCTTGCGGACGAGTAATCTGCCCCGTGAGGGGCGTCGGCCGGTAGAAACTGTACCCAGGGGAACAGGACGGACCGGCATCAGGGCGGTCTGATTGCCGCTTCTGGTAAATAAGGCGTTGCGTTGTATGGTGTTAATTGCTTTTGGGGCGGCAGGTGGCAGCTGGCACAACCTCTGCAACCAACCCGGCGAGTCTTTGCCGTTTTCCCTGGCACAGCATTGCAGAAAGGCATTGTCGTGAAACGCCATAACATTCAATATCACAACATGTTGCGACTGCGGTGGGCTGTGCTTTGCGGTTCGCTGCTCGTGGCGTGTTCGCTGTGGGGGCAGCCGGCCCAGGCGCAGCAGGGCAGCGACAGCATCCGCCTGTATATCGAGCGAACCGAAGAGCTGTTGCTGTGGGCGCGCGGTCTGGTGGTCGAGACGGCCAGCGAGCCGGCCCGCCGGGTCCTGGGCCAGGCGGCCGATCTGCACCAACGCAGTTGGCGCCTGTTCGAGCAGGGCCGGATGATCGAAGCTTTGGCCGTGGCCCGTCGGGCCCGTGATGCCATGTGGCACGCGGTGCGGGTCGCGCGTGAGGCCATGGGCCTGGAAGAACGCATCCGGATTCGGGCCGAGCGATTCCGGGATCAGCACGGGCAGTTGATGGAACGGGCCCGGGAAATGAACAACCAGCAGGCCCTCGAGTTTCTGGAGCGGGCCAGCCGGCAAGCCGGCCGGGCGCGGGACATCTACCATCAGGGCGATTTCAAGCTGGCCTGGAAGCTGCTGGAACAGGCGGGCGACCTGATGCAGCGGGCGGCCCGCCTGCTGGCGGACGGCGCGGGCCCCGAGCGCCTGGAGCGTGAACTGGAGCGCACGCGCGAGCTGATTGACCGGACGCGGGATCGCCTTGGGTCCGAGGCGACGGAAGGGCAGCGGCGACTGCTGGCCGAGGCCGAAGAAGCGCTGCAGAGGTCCTTGACGGCCCGGGACCAGGGCCACCCCGGCCGGGCGCTGCAGATGACCGGTCTGGCGGCCAACCTGGCCCGGCGCGCCATCCGCGACGGCGGCAGCGGGCAGGACGACGAAGCGCTGCGCCGTCAGCTGGATCGGTTCGACGCGCGCGCCGAGCGCCTTGCCGACCGTGTGCGGGAGTCGGGCTCGCAGCCGGCCCGGCGTATTTACGAGCGGGCCCTGGGACAGAAGGACCGCGCTGTGGCCACCGGGCAGGCCGGTGATCCGGAACTGGCGTTGCGGCAGATCCGGGCGGCGCACGATTTGCTGAACCAGGCTGAAGACCTGATCCGTTAGCGGGGCGTGGGAAATCAGAAACAAGTGGTGCATTTTCCTGATCCTGGGCGGCGGGCTGCTGATGACGCGGCCCGCCGCTCCGGTGTGCGCCGGCGAGTTCGATTTCAGCAGCCGGCGCGAACAGGCCACCTGGGCCTGGGATCTGACTTCGGGCTTTGACTCCTACCTGCATTCCTACGCCCTGGCGACCGACGACACGACCGAGGCCATCGCCGAGTTTCTGGCCCAGGCCGGTGTGGAGGGCCAGTCGCCCTGGGGCGCCCGCCACCGCTGGCGGGTGCGTGGCGAGGCCAGCGCCGGCACGGAACTCTATCGGGAGCGCCTGACCGCCGACTACCGCCTGGTGGGTGACGACCGCGTGGATCGGGTGCGTCTGCTGGGCAGTTTCTGGGGCCGCCAATACCGCCAGAACACCGAGTATTCCCGCAGCAGCGACAATTGGGAAGGGCGGCTGGAGGGGCGTGTGGCGCCGCTGGTCGGTCGCAAGGTGAAGCTGGAGCTGCGCGGCTGGGGCAGCCTGATCGATTTTCGTACGCCATCGACGCTCGAGGTGGACTACCACGACACCGGTGCCGGCGTGTTTGTGCGCTCGACCGCCGTGGGCAATACACTGTGGGGCCTGGGCGCGCGCCGGGGCCAACGGTCCTATCCGGATTCGACGGCGATCGACCGGGACACCTGGAGCGCCGAAGGGGACCTGGACTGGCAGGACGCCACCGGGCAGGGTGTGCGCCTGTACCACAAGAGCGAGCGGCGCCTGATTCGCGACGAGGCGATCCGTCCTTCGGCCTGGACCCACTGGTCCGATATGCGCGGCGCGGTGGCCGCGGGACCCGGACGGGTCTTTCTGGAGCTGCAGACCGAGTTCTGGCAGTACGACCAGGAAACCGACGTCTACTTCAACAGCACGCGGGTCGAGGGCACGGCCGGCTACAGCTGGGGCGATATCCTGACCGCGGTCTGGAAGCTCGGCCTGGCGGGTGAACATCTCAACGCGGGCGACTCGCCGGAGACCTACACCCAACTGGGGCTGCGGGCCGGCGTCGAGTCCTACGGCACCCAGGTCGGCGGCTCGCTGACTTTCGAGTATGGACGTCGGGTCTACGCCGGGGGAACGGTGAACCTGGACCCCGGCGCGGTCGATCCCACCCTGTTCGACACGGTCGCCCTCTACACCGATTTCAACTACTGGAAGATCTGGCTGATGGCCTCGTGGCAGATCAGCAACGCCTGCGACCTGGACCTGATGGCCAACTACGAGCCCGAGAGCCACACCGAGAAGGCCGACGATTCCACCCTGGGCTTTGCCAGCCTGCGCCTGCGCTGGCGGCCCTGATATCCCGCTCTTTGCACACCCGCAAGACCCTGTTATGATTCCCGTGCCCGGATCAGGCAGGTTCGGGCCGTGCTTTATATCGTGACCGAGCCCGGAGGAAGTCCTTGTCCGCCCTCAGATTCGCCGCCCAGACGCTCTTGGATAACCGCTCGCCGGCCTGTCTGTGGCGCCATCCGGTGCAGGCCGCACGGGTGATATTGGCGGTGCTGGGCAACTTCCTGTTGAAGATCGAGGAAAAAATCGGTCCGGGCGGACGGCGGGAATGCCCCGTCTGCAGCTGGAGCGGCCGGCACTTTCGCACCTTCGTCTCGGCCGACGAGGTCATTCCCGGGTGCATCTGTCCCGGCTGCGGTTCGTTCGATCGGCACCGGCAGCTGGTGCTCGGCGTACGGGACGAATTGGCGGCGCGCAAGGGCTGGTCCCCCGAGGTCATGGTGGGCTTCAGCCTGTCGACCGCCATGCGTTTCCTGCTGGAGCACGAGGGCCTGGCCCGCTGTTTTCGGACCGATATCGACGCCGACGACCAGCGCTTCGCCCCGGATGTGGTGGCGGATCTGCGCAATGTCCCGTTCGGCAGCGCGACGATCGACTGGGTTTTCTGCAGCCACGTTCTGGAACATATCCCGGAGCTGGAGCTTTGCGTGGACGAGATCTTCCGCATGCTGAAGCCCGGGGGCGCGGCCTGGATCCAGGTGCCGTTCGAACCCGGCCGGGCCCATAGCCGGCGTATCGAGATAGATCCGCACCGGGCCCATGCCCATGCCTGGCAATTTGCGCCTGACTTCGGCAAGTTGCTGTTGCGCGACGGGTGGACCATCAGCGAAGTCGTCGCGGGGGACGCGGTCTCGTCCGCAGACCGCGACCGCTATGGAATCGACCCGCGGGAGCGGTTCTGGCTCGCCCGCAAGGAGGCCTGATCTCCTAAGGAATCACTTAGTTGGGCCGATAGTGGGGGTGGCGCCAGGATGTCCCTGAACGCCTTTCCGGGATGGCCCCATGAACTCCGCCGATGTCTTCGCACAGATCGAGAAGATGGGCGAATTGCCCAGCCTGCCCCAGCACCTGCTGCGGATCCAGCAGGTCGCCAGCGACCGCAAGTCCAGCGCCGAGGATCTCGCCCAGTGCATCCTGCAGGACCAGGCCCTGACCATGCGCGTGCTGCGCGTGGTCAACAGCGCCATGTACCAGCGTCGCAACCAGGAACGTGTGCGCACGGTGCGGCGGGCGGTCATCCTGATGGGTTTCGAGACGGTGCGCAAGCTGGCCCTTGGCCTGTCGGTCTTCGACATGATGAGCAAGCTCTCGCGGTCGCCCTATCTGGCGACGATCACCAAACACAGCCTGGTCGCCGCCGGTTTCGCCCAGGTTCTGGCCGAGGCCGCCGGCACGGTCATGCCCGAAGAGGCTTTCGTGACGGCGCTGGTGCACGATATCGGCAAGGTTGTCCTGCTGGAGTGCTCGCCGGCGGTCATGGACGAAGTGTTGCACTCCCATGCCGGCGGGACACCGGCCCTGGAAGCCGAGCGACGCTGCTTCGGCATCAGCCACGACCGGGCCGGCCGGCGCCTGGCCGCCCGCTGGCAATTGCCGCCGGATCTGCAGAACGTGATCGGCGATCACCACGATATCGACCCGCTGAACCCGCCGCGCAATCTGGATCCGCTGCTGGGTGTGATCGTCTACGCCAACGCCATGAGCCGCCTGACCGGCGCGGCTGAAGACGGCGAGCATGAGTATGTGCTGGTGCGCAGGGCGTGCAAGGCTCTGGGTATCCCGTCGGCCCGGCTCGATACGATCCATGATCGGGTTGCCGCGGAAGTCCCGGACCTGGCCCAGAGCATGGGGCTGGCGGCATTCGACCTGGCCGACTTCAGCCAGGTCGTGAACGTCGAGGGCAGCGCCAATGTGGCCCCGCTGCGGTTGAGCAGCGAGGAACTGGCGCGGCGCACCAGCAGCCTGCTGGAACTCTACCGCGAGGTGGGCGAGGGCGTGGCTGCGGGCCGGGATCCGGACGATCTGGCGACGAAAATTCTGGACGGGGCGATAGAGATTCTCGGCTTCGAACGGGTCGTCCTGTTGCGGGTGGACCGGGACCGGCACCTGCTGGTGCCCCTGCGCTGGGCCGGGGTTGAAGGACGGGAACTGGCGAAACGAATGCAACTGCCCTTGTCCGCCGAGACCGGAGCCCTGGCCCTCGCGGTCTTTGACAACCGTCTCTATCACGTCCCGGAGGCCGCCAGTTCGGCGTACGACGGCATGGCGGGCACGGAGCTGCTGGGGATCACCCGCTGTACGGGTTTCGCCGCCGCACCGGTTGTTGCCGGCGGCCACGTGGTGGGTGTGCTCTACGCCGACTGCGGGCCCGAGGCCGATGACGTCGTGGCCGAACAGGCCCAGGAGGTCGGCGGCCTCGCGACGCAGCTTGGGCTCGTGCCGGGAATTGCGGCCCGGCAGCCGACGGCCTGAGCCCGACGCTGACCCCGCCCGGGAACCGCTTGCCTTGCCCGGTATTTGGATCTACCGTTGTTCCTGTCAGTTGAGATCCGATTCTTCCTCCCGGAAGGCCTGTGGCCCATGCGGCAGCTCGGTTTCAGAATATCATCCCTGGCGCGGCGCCACCCACGGTGGGCCCTGGTCGGCGTCTTGTTGCTGGCGGCCGCCTTCTTCCTGCCTTCAGTACATTTTCTGGTCGGGCACCACGATGTGGGCAAGTCATGTCCGGTCTGCGTGCTGCTGAGCCTGACCTTCCTGATCATGCCGGCGGTAGCAGCCCTGCTGCCGACCCGTCGCGTTGGCGCGGCGGTCTGTCGGCCCGTTTCAGCCCTGCCCGAGGCGGCCTGTTTCCGCACAACCGCCGCCCGCGCCCCACCGCTTTCGTACTGACCTCCTTCGCCAAAGCAACTGGTCAACAGGCCGCGCACGGCTGCGCGGTCGGTACGAAAGGAAACGTCCATGACGTTCAAAGCCATTTTGTCGGCTGTGGCCTGCTGTCTGCTGCTGGCGGCGGCGCCGCTGGCCCGGGCCCAGGGGGGCGCCTCCAGCACAGCGACCGGCATTTCACGACTCATGAACCCCTCGCTCAGCCTCAATGCCCTGCTGCTGGGGCAGGTCTCCCGCGATATCCCGACCAAGGCAGCCAACCAGGTCGACCTGCAGGAATTGGAAGCCCAGTTCGCGGCGGTGGTCGACCCTTTCTGGACCGCCAGGGTGATTGTGGCGATGCATCCGGAGCCCGGCGCCGACGGCATCGTGCTGGAGGTGGAGAAGGCCATGGCCGAATATCGCAATGCTCCGCGGGGCTTCGGCCTGCGCGTCGGCAAGGATCATCTGGATTTCGGCAAACACAATCCGCTGCACACCCACGCGCTGCCCTTCGTCTATGCGCCCCTGGGGATCACGGCTTTCCTGGGCGACGAGGTCATGGCGGCCACGGGCGTGGAAGTGGCCTGGAACGCGCCGTTGCCCTGGTGGGCGGAGCTGAAGATCTATGCCACCAACGCGGCGGCCGAGGTGTTGGATCCGGAGAGCCGCGATCTGGCTTACGGCGCCCGCTTGAGTAATCTGTGGGACACGTCCGACTACAGCACGCTGGAACTGGGCTTCAGCGGCTTGACCGGACCGGGGGCCGCGCGGGCCGATCTGCCGGCCGGGCGCTGGAACATGTACGGCGCCGACCTGACCTGGAAGTGGGTTTCGGCCAGCCGGACCGGCGGCCCGGCGGTGAACTTCACGAACGAGGTCCTGCTGCCGGATCCCGAGTTCAACCTGGGGGATCCGCTGGGGTTCTACAGCCACTTGCAGTACCGCTTCGCCCGCCAGTGGTGGTTGGGACTGGGCGCGAGCGTGGCCCGGGACGCCTTGAACGAGGACGGCGCGACCGGCGAGAGTCCGTTGCACACCCTGCGGCAGGTGAAGGCCAACGTCACCCTGACGCCGAGTGAGTTCAGCGCCATCCGGTTCGAAGTGCACTACGACGAAGAGAAGGACGGCGACTTCCGCGACCTGGGGGCCTACGTGCAGGTCAACTTCACCATGGGGTCGCATCCGGCCCACTCGTACTAGGAGGGTGACATGAAACGAACGATGAACCGTGTGATCCTGCCGGCGGTGGTGCTGATGCTGGCGGTGTTGGCGGCGGCGCCGGTCCTGGCCGCTGTTCAGGTCGTGGCGACCCTGCCGGATCTGGGCAGCGTCGTGCGCTATGTCGGCGGCGATGATGTCGCGCTCCAGGTGCTGTGCCCTGGCGAAATGGATCCCCACTACCTGCCGGCCAAGCCGTCGCTGGCGCGCAAACTGGCCAAGGCCGATCTGCTGATCTACAACGGGCTGGAACTCGAGGTGGGTTGGCTGCCGCAACTGATCAACAAGGCGCGCAATCCGGATATCCGGCCGGGCAGCCGCGGTGCCGTGGATTGTTCGGCGGCGATCGATGACTTGCTCGAGGTGCCCGGGGCCAATGTGGACCGCAGCGAAGGTGATGTGCATCCGCTGGGCAATCCCCACTACACGCTGGATCCCCGGCGCATGGTCAAAGTGGCGAAGTACGTGGCCGAGCGCCTGGCCCGGATTGATCCCGGCCATGGCCAGGCCTACCGTGAGCGGGCCGATATCTTTGCCCGGGAGGTGGCGGCCAGGCTGCCGGAGTGGGAGTCCGTGACGGCGACCGCCCGGCAGGATCCGATCATCATCTATCACCGCAACTGGGCCTACCTCGTGGACTGGCTGCAACTGAGCGTCGTGGGTGAAATCGAGCATCGGCCTGGTATCGCTCCCTCGCCGCGGCACGTCGAGGAAGTGATCGTCGCTGGACGCGACCTGGGGCATTTGCTCGTTCTCGCCGCGTCCTGGGACCATCGGCACGTGGCTGAGGAAGTGGCCGAGAGGGCCGGTGGTGTGCTGGTGGTGGTGCCGGCGCAATCAGGTGGCAAAGGCGGGCCGGCCGACTACTTCAGTCTGATTGATACGATCTGCCGGGATCTGGCGGCCGGGGCCAGAAAGGCGGAGGAGTAGTCATGCAGGGGTTCGTCGAGATGATGGCCGCCCCCGTGGTGATGGCACTGATCCTGGTGGCGATGCATTCGCACCTCGGGTATCACGTGGTCAAGCGGGGCGTGATTTTCGTGGATATCGCCCTGGCCCAGATCGCGGCCTTCGGCGTGGCGGTGGCGCTGCTGCTGGGTGGCGACATCGGCACCAATACGACCTGGCTGGTGGCCCTGGCCAGCACGTTTGTCGGGGCGGGTCTGATCAGCCTGACGCGTTCGCGCTCGGCCCACCGGATTCCCCAGGAGGCCTACATCGGGATCATCTACGCCGTGTCGAGCGCGGCGATGATCCTGGTGCTGACCCAGGTGCCCCACGGCGGCGACGAGATTCGGCACCTGCTGGTCGGGTCCCTGCTGTGGGTCAGTTGGGCCGAGGTGCTGAAGACCGCCGTGCTCTATGGTCTGCTGGGGCTGCTGCTGTATGCGCGGCGCAAACCCCTGCTGCTGGTGTCGACCGATCCGGAGCGAGCCCGGCGGGCCGGGCTCTCCCTCGGCCGGTGGGATTTCCTGTTCTACCTGATTCTGGGATTTGTCGTCACCTCGAGTGTGCAGATCGCCGGTGTGCTGCTGGTCTTCTGCCTGCTGGTCGTGCCGACGGTCATGGGCCTGCGTCTGCTCAGCGATCCCGGACGGCAGTTCATCTACACCCTGGTTGTCGGCACCGCGGCGGTGGTTGTCGGCGCGGCGGCCAGCTACGGCCTGGATCTGCCGACGGGGGCCGCGATTGTCTGTACTTTCGGCCTGTTTCTGGCCTTGCAGGTCGGGCTGGAGCCGCTGCTGAAGCGATGAGCCGGCCCGGGCCTTTCTCCGGCGGCGTGTTTCTACTATTATTCAGGCTCTGTGGGAGACTGGAATCTCCCGATGCAACGGCATGAGACACGTGGAAAGGCTGGAATCATGGCAGACAAGATCACCAAGCGCAGTGCGGACTACAGCCGCTGGTACCAGGACGTCATCGCGGCGGCGGAGCTGGCCGAGAACAGTCCGGTCCGGGGCTGCATGGTGATCCGGCCCAACGGGTACGCCATCTGGGAAAACATCCAGCGCACCCTGGACGACAAGTTCAAGGAGCTGGGCCACGTCAATGCCTACTTCCCGCTGCTGATCCCCAAGAGCTTTCTGGCCAAGGAAGCCGAGCATGTGGAGGGCTTCGCCAAGGAGTGCGCCATCGTGACGCACCACCGCCTGAAGCAGGTCACGGTCAATGGCAAGGTGACGGTGATTCCCGATCCGGAAAGCAAGCTGGAGGAGGAGTACATCATCCGGCCCACCAGCGAGACGGTGATCTGGGACCAGTACCGCAAGTGGATCCAGAGCTACCGGGACCTGCCGATCCTGATCAACCAGTGGGCCAACGTCATGCGCTGGGAGATGCGCACGCGGATGTTCCTGCGCACGACCGAATTCCTGTGGCAGGAGGGGCACACCGCC
>JAJRWA010000231.1 GCA_024277025.1 Candidatus Krumholzibacteriota bacterium
TCGCCGAGAACCAGCTCTTCATCAATTTCCACGCGGATGCCAACGCGGTCGGCAACATGACCGAGACCTTCACGCCCTACAAGACGTTCCGGAACTGGGACCGCATCCGGCGCGAGCTGAAGAAGATGAAGTTCCATCTCGGCTTCTATGGTCACTTGAAGTACTACCTGAAGCAGGATGAGATCTTCTCGGTCCGGACCGATTCCCGGGTGGGGCGGCAGTTTCTATCCTTTGTCTTCTCGTCGACCAACTACGGCGCGGTCAACCGCTTCCTGTTGGCGCGGCAGATCGCGCGCATCGCCCAGGAGACGCTTGATACCGCGGTCACACCGGAAATCGTGGCGGACAACGTGCACGACCTGATCTCGTTCGAGGCCGGCGTCTGGGTTCACCGCACGGGCGCCGTGCGGGCGACTCTGGCCGACGAGTCGGCGGCCGGACCGTTCGCGAAGTACGGCAAGCCGGTCATGGTGCCGGTGGCCCTGGGCAGTCCCACGATACTGGGCGTGCCGGGGCCGGCCGCCCGAAACACCTACTGCTCACTGCCCCACGGGGCCGGGCGCGTGATCGACCGCTCGCAGGCGACGGGTTTCACGCTCGATGATATCCGGCACACCATGTCGCGGAACAAGGTGAAGCTGTATCGCCACGGCAGTTTTGATATCACCCGCGAGCACCCCGACGGCTTCCGCAAGTTCGAGAGCATCCTGGCCTCGCTGCAGCGGAACGACCTGATGAATGTGGTGGCGATCCTTGAACCTGTTGCCGTACTGAAGGCCTGAGGTGGACACACGATGACGAAATCCGTTCACATCTACGGCCTGAATGACCACGGAATCGCGGCCGCCCTGCTGGCGCAGGAGAAAGGCGTGGCGGTCACGGCCAGTGACCTGAACGGCGAGCCGGATTTCGCGGCGCGGGTGCGCGGCCGATTGCCGGGCGTGGCGCTGACTTTCGGCGAGCATCCCGTGTCGCAGCTGAAGGCGGCAGAACAGGTTGTGGTCAGTCCGGGCGTGGTCCAGAACGCGGAGACGTGGCGCGCGGTCACCACCGCAGCCAACTGGATCTCGACCGTTGATTTTGCCTGTGAGGTGAATCTGCGGCCGAATCCGAAGATCATTGTCACCGGCAGCTACGGCAAGACCACGCTGTGCGCGTTGTTGCAGTCGTGCCTGCTGCGGGCGGGCCGTCCGGCGCTGGTGGCGGGCAGCCATGAGCAGCCCGTCTGCCGTTTGCGGCCGGCCGGGGCCGGCGATTACCTGATTTTCGAGTTGGACTACCAGCAGCTGGTGGCGGCAAAAACGCTGCGGGCTGAGGCGGCGGTCATCCTGAATATCCATCCGGAGGGCAATGTCTTCGGCAGCGAAGACCTGTATGTTCGGACCAAGCTGATGGCCGCGGGCCTGCTGCAGGAAGCGGGACCGGCGCTGGTCACGCCTGCGGTGATGGAATTGGCGGCAGCGCAGGGGCTGGACGTGGGACCGTGGCAGGTGATCGCCGCCGATTCGGATCAGGACTTCGGTCTGATCCCCGCCGAAGCCGCGGCGCTGCTCAGCGCCCTGTTGGTCGCACTGGAACTGCCCCCGCCCGGGCCGCACGACTGGTTGGAAATCGCCGCCGCGCTGCCGCCGGGGCGCCGCAACCTGGTGCCGGTCGATGCGAAGCTGGACCTGATCAATGACGGCGCGGCGAAGGGGCCCGCGGCGGTCGCCCATCTGGCGGAACAACTGGCGACGCTGCCCAACGCGATTCTGATCACCGCCTGCCCGGAGGTCCGCATTGACGGCCTCCGGACCGTGATCCTGGCCGATGACGGCGCCGAAGCCCTGGCCGCCGCGGTTCAGGCCGCCTTGGCTTTGGCCGAACCGGGTTTGGCCGACCTGGACAAGGTTGTCCTCGCCTACTCACCAGGCGTGGTCACGGTGGGTGCCGGCGTGCCATCCATCCGCCACAGAATCGATCTGTTCGAACAATTTGCCAGGCAGTATAGTCGGCAGCGATAGCCGCCGTGACCCGAGCCGCAAAGCGAGCCTCATGACCAGCGAAGAAGCCAGAAATCTCCAGGCCAATCTGACCAGGCTCCAGGTTGCCCCGCCGACGGCGCAGCTGCTGCAGGCTCACGAACCGGACGGTTGCCGGTTGGACGTCCGGTCGGAAAACGAGGCGCAGCTGCTGTACCGGGGACAGGCCATCTACGGCGGCGAGCGGATTCTGGAGACGGTGGCCGGCCAGAGTCGCGACCTGGTGGCCGGCAAGCAGCCGGATCTGGTCGTGTTCTTCGGTCTGGGCCTGGGTTTTCATCTGGCCGAGATACGGAAGCACACCGCCGCGCCGATCGTGGTTCTCGAGCCCAGCGCGGACTTGGCGGCATTCGTTCTGGCCCGCATCACCGTCGATCTCGACGACGTGTATCTGGTCGGTGACGGCAATGCCTTGGCGGATAGGTTGAGCACGCTCTTGCCGGTCCGGCCCGGAGTCGTGGCGGGGGCGATTCCCGCCTGCCGGACCCTGTTCGCCGCCCAGTTCGACGAATTCCTGCAGGTGGTGAACGAGGAAATCGGCAAGAACGAGATCGGTCGGGAAACGAAACGGCAGTTCGCGGAAACCTGGGTGGCCAACCTCGCGGCGAATCTGACCTTTCTGGGCACTCACCAGTCGCTGCAGGCCCTGGGGCGGGCGTTTGCCGGTCGTCCGGCCATTCTGGTCGGGGCTGGCCCGTCGCTGGACCGCAACCTCAGCGAACTGGCCGCGGCCCAGGGGCGGGCCCTGATCGTGGCCGTGCATACGGCGCTGCAGCCCCTGGCCCGGGCCGGGATCACGCCGGATCTGGTCGTCATCATCGAGTGCCAGGAACTGGGCTACTACTTCGAGGATGTGGCCCGCCTGAACGAGTCGGTGCTGTTGGCGTCCGCGCACACGCACCCCAGCCATCTGGCCCACGGCTTCCGCGAGACCGTGGCGGTCAATATGGAGGGCGTGGCTGCGGCAGATTGGTTGGCCGAGGCCTATGGGGAGCGGCCGCTGCCGTCGGGAGGGTCGGTCGCCTGCACGGCTTTCGCGGCCCTGCACGAACTGGGCTGTGACCCCATCGCCCTGGTGGGCATGGACACCGCCTACGGGGGCAAACGGGGTCACGCTCGCCACAGCCAGACCGAGTGCTGTGAATTCTCGTTCGACACGAAGCAGGAAACCGTAACGACCCACTGCCGGGCGGGTGTCCATCAGCCGCTCGTCTTTCGTCTGGTGATGACGCCGGCCTGGGGCGGCCAGGGAGAGGTCGCCACGCGGCCGGCGCTCGCCTCGTTTCGAACCTGGTTCGAGGCTGCGGCCAGGACCTGGGCCGGCGACCGCATGTTGATCAACGCCACCGAGGGTGGCGCGCGCATCGCGGGCTTTCGCGAAGCGACCCTGGCGGAATTTCTGGCGGAATTCTGTGAGCCGGAGCTGGCCGCCGCCGAGTTGATCGCTGCCGGCTTGTCGGCGGCGCCGCCGCGCGAGCCCGCGGCCCTGGCTGCTGCCGTGCAAAACGAACTTGAGGTGATCCGCCAGGCGGGGCAGGTGGCGGAACTGGCGGGCAACGCCGCCGCGGAAGCCCTGGCCAAACTGCAGGACGGGAAGTTCTCGACGGTCCAACCGCTGCTGGACCGGCTGAGCCGGCGCGAAAAGGAATTGCGGACGCTCAGCCTCAGCACCCGGCTGTTGAACACGATGGTGGGGGGGCGGATCGCCGATCTGGTGGCCGACCGGGCCAGCGGCGACCACGTGGCACGGACCATTCATTCGGTCGCCCAGAGCCGGCGCGTGAGCCAGCTGGTCAGCGACGGCGCCCGGGAACTGCTGGACCGATTCGAACCAGCGCTGCAGGCCATGGTCAAAGCGGATACGTCACCATGAACGGGCGGTGCCGGCTCAGGGCAGCTCGGCCAACAACGTCTTCACTTCGTCGATCCCCAGCATTTCCGGATTGGTGTCGGACGAATAGCGAAATCCCCGCGGTACGTGTTTGCCGCCGGGCAGCACCCGATCCTGGCCGCCCATGATCGCCTGCAGCGGGTAGACGACCAGGTGGTCGCCGAAGTCGTAGGTGCTGCGGGCTTCGTCCTCGGTCAGCAGGTCCTCGTGCAGCTTCTCGCCCGGCCGGATGCCCGTTTCCACCAGCTTGGCCTCCGGAAAGATCGCCTGGGCCAAATCGGTGATCCGGCAGGACGGAATGCGCGAGATGAAGACCTCGCCACCCTGGCCAAGCTCCAGCGCCTTCATGACCAGCCTGACGCTCTGGTCCATGGTGATCCAGAAGCGGGTCATGCGGTTGTCGGTGATGGGCAGGGTGGTTTCGCCCCGATCCCGGAGCTCCTTGAAGAACGGCACCACCGAACCGCGGCTGCCCATGACGTTGCCATAGCGCACGACGATGAAGGCCGGCCCCTGCCCGCCGGCGTAGGCGTGGGCGTTGCAGAACAGTTTGTCGCTGACCAGCTTGGTTGCCCCGTAGATGTTGATGGGGTTGACGGCCTTGTCGGTGGACAGGGCAATGACCTTGCCCACGTTGCGGTCGATGGCCGCGTCCACGATGTTGCGCGCACCGGTGATGTTGGTGTTCACCGCCTCAATGGGATTGTATTCCATGAGGTCCACGTGTTTGAGCGCGGCGGCGTGGATCACGATATCGACCCCGACAAAGGCCCGGTACAGGCGGCCCCGGTCGCGCACATCGCCGATGAAGAAGCGCAGACGGTCATGATGCTCGTGCAGTTGGCGCATCATGTTGACCTGTTTGAATTCGTCGCGGGAATAGATGATGATCTTGCGCACGTCCGTCTGCAGAAAGTGCTGCACCAGGGCCTTGCCCAGGGTGCCGGTGCCGCCGGTGATCAGGACGGTCTTGCCGGCCCAGTAGTGCTCATTGCTGGCCATGGTCTGTGTGCCGCCTCTCCTAGAAAAAGTTGATATTGCCGTCCGGCCGATAGGTCGGTGTGCGCAGGGCGTTCAGGATCCATTGCCGATGGCGCAGGGCATGCGGCGTCTTGAGCAGAGCGACGATCCGGTCCCGGGCCTCGTCCAGATGGCCCAGATAAGCCAGCGCGGCCGCGTGCTGCAGCTGGTAGTTCAGCAGCGTATATGTGTTGTCGTATTCAAGGGCCGTGTCGTACAGGTCGCGGAAAATCCGCCGGAAGTCGGCCACACTCAATTCCAGGGGCGAGTCGGGGAAGACCGCCGCGACAGCCCCGGGTGAAACCTCGTCCAACTGCTGGTAGACATAGGTGTGGTCCACATAGGTGACGAGCTGGAAGTGCTCCTTGAGCAGTTCGAGGAAGACCGGGATCCAGAAACAGGTGTGGGCGCCATAGTCCTGGAAAATGTAGTAGGAGCCGGGCCGGGTGTGGGCCAGGGCCAGGGACATGAAACGCTTGGTGCCGAACCAGCTCTTGGCGCCGTCGACGAACACGGCCGAGTACTCGCGGTCCTCGGGCAGGGCGAAAGCATCGGCCGGGTCCCCGGGCTGGTCCGGATCATCGGGCAGGACGCCGATGTGGGCCTCGATCAGGTCCGAATAGTCGTGTCCGCGGTGCAGCAGTTCGTAGACTTCCTTGAAGCTCGAGTTTTCCCGGATGACTTCGCGCACCTCGTCGTTCAGGATCCCGGCTTCGAACATGGGCGCCGGGGTCGCCAGCAACTGGTCGGCGCCGTAGTACTCCCGGAAGCGATCATAGGTGTGGAGCCTGGTGCCGTCGTGGCGGTTGGGGCTGTGCAGCATGCCCATGGCGATGGCGCGGCTGGTGCCGCCCAGGAAGGGACCCACTTCCAGGACGTGCCGCGAGCCTTCCCAGTAGTTCAGGAAGAAGCTGAACAGGAGCTTGCGCTCGGCCAACGTGGTTTCCGTGGGAAACTCGGACAGATAGGCGGTCAGGACCTCGTCTTCCTGGCCCGTGTTGCCGCTCATCATGGACAGGCAGCGGCCCAGAAAGGCCGGGTAGGCGGGACCGATTGCCTGGCCCAGACCGGTGGCCTGCACCGCGTTCACGTTGCGCCGGAACTCGGCCAGGATATTCTCGATCTGGGTGCGGTCCATGAGCGGCTCCGTCCTGTCTCAGGGGGTGGCGTGACTGCCGGTGGCCATCGTAGCACGGGTTCCAGCCATGGGCAATTGTCCGCTTGGCCCCGCCCCAACTGGCGTAAACAGCGTCTGTGCGGTATGATGAGCGCGCACCGACCGGGCGCTTCGCCCACTACCTGGAGGCTTGTCATCGCTAACCTGTCGATCCGCTATTTTGCCGTGCTGCGCGAGCAGGCCGGTCATTCCGGCGAGACGATCTCGACCGCGGCCACGACGCCCGGGCAGCTCTATGGTGAGCTGCGCCGGAAGTATGATTTTTCCCTGCCGGCCGACATGGTGCGGGTCGCGGTGAACCAGGAATACCGCACGATGGACCACCCCCTGGCCGAGGGCGACGAAGTTGTCTTCATCCCGCCGGTATCCGGCGGTTGAGCAGGAGAACCGATGTTCGACATTACCGCCGACCCCATCGATGGCGCCGCCCTGCGTCAGGATCTGTTGGATCCGGCGGCGGGCGGTTCGGTGATCTTTGAGGGATTGGTGCGCGACCACAACGAGGGCAAGGCTGTCTCGGCCCTGGAGTATGAGATCTACGCCGACATGGCCCGCCACGAGGCCGACCGCATCCTGGACGAAGCCCGCGAACGATTTGACGTGATCGCCCTGCGCGGCGCCCACCGCAGCGGGCAACTGGCGATCGGCGAGATGGCCGTCTGGGTCGGGGCCAGCGCCCGCCACCGGGCCGAAGCTTTTGCGGCCTGCCGCTACGTGATCGACGAGATCAAGGATCGACTGCCGGTCTGGAAGAAGGAACACTACGTGGACGGCCCGGCCGAGTGGGTGGACTGCCAGGGCTGCGGCCACCATCACCACCGGACCATCATCGCCGAGCACTACTACAGCCGCCAGCTGTGCCTGTCGGACTTCGGCATCGTGGGGCAGCAGGCGCTGCAGGAGGCCAGCGTGCTGGTCGTCGGTGCCGGCGGACTGGGTTGCCCGGCCCTCAGCGCCCTGGCCGGCGCCGGGGTAGGTCGCCTGACGATCTGCGACGGAGACCGCCTGGATGTCTCGAACCTGCACCGCTAGACATTGTACGACCACGCGGACGTGGGGGAGGCCAAGGCCCTGTTGGCGGCGCGGCATCTGGCGGCGCTCAACCCGCTGATCGACATCCAGGGCCGCGAGTGCCGCCTGGCGGCCGATAACGCCGTTGAGCTGGTGGCGGAACATGACGTCGTGCTGGACTGCACCGACAATTTCGCGACGCGTTTTCTGCTGCATGATACCTGTTTTCGCGCGGGCAAGGTCCTGGTGCAGGCCGGCATCTACCAGTATGAGGGCCAGCTGCAGGTCTTTGATTTTCGCGATGAATTGGCGGCCGGCTGCCTGCGCTGCGAGTGGCCCGAAGAGCCGGCGACCGGCTGCGTGGGCACGTGCACCGACGTGGGCGTGATCGGCGCGGTGCCCGCGGTGCTCGGCAGCATGCAGGCCATGGAGACGATCAAGCTGCTGACCGGTCGCGAGACGCCTGCCACCGCCAGTACGGTGCTGGTCGATCTGCTGACCCTGGAGATTACGCGGGTTGCCCGGCCCCGGCGGCCGGATTGTCCCCTGTGCGGCGCAGCGCCCCGGCGGCCGCAGCCACGGCACGAGCCGTGGGAAATCTCCTTGTCCGAATTCAAGCGCCGGTTCCCCGCCGGGCGGGTGATCGACATTCGCGAGGACTGGGAACGGGACCAGGTCGGCGGGCACGATCCGGCCTGGGAGCATTTGCCCCTGTCCAATCCGCACCCGTTGCGGGATCTGGATCGCCGGCGGGATACGCTGCTGGTTTGTCAGCACGGGATCCGCACCTGGCGCGTTGTCTCGGCCCTGCGTCATGAAGGCGCGGACCGTGTCTGGTCGCTGCCTGGCGGCGTCTCGGATCTGTAGCGGTGGCCCGCCCACCCGCCAACAGCCGCGTCCGCACTGCAACCCGGCCCCAGGGGCAGATCACCCGCGGCAAGACCGCGCCCAACCGCCTGCGGCGCATCGACGCCTTCCTGGCGGCCTACGATCCGGGCCTGATCACCCGTCGCGACGGAGACTTCGCCCGGGCCCTGTACGTGGATCTGGGCTATGGCGCCACCCCGGCAACCACCCTGGAGAGTGCCGCCCGCCTGCGCCGGCTGAATCCGCGTCTGGGCGTGCTGGGCGTGGAGATCGATCCGGATCGCGTGGCCCGGGCCCAGCCATCGGCCGACGAACAGACTTTCTTCAGGCGCGGGGGCTTCAACCTGCCCTTGCACGACGACCCGCGCGGTCGGCGGGAGACCGTGCGCCTGGTGCGGGCCTTCAACGTGCTGCGTCAGTACGACGTCGGCGAGGTGCGGTCCGCCTATGACCAGATCATGGATCCGGTGCTGCCCGGAGGGCTGTTGGTTGACGGCACGAGCGATCCTTTTGGCCGGGTGTGGACCGCGAATCTGATCCGGCGTCCCGTCGCGGGCCAGGTGCCCTGGACGCTTGAGGCGTTGGTCCTCGGCTTCAACCCCCGCACCGAACTGGACCCTGAAGCCTTCCAGACCCGTCTGCCCAAGAGCTTCATTCACCGTGTGGTGCCGGGTGACGCTGTCTTCGATTTCGTGGCCGACTGGCGTGCCGCCGCCCGTGACACCCAGTCCGCAGCGATCTGGGGACCGCGGGCCTGGTTTGTCGCCGCGGGTTTGAATCTGCGGACCCGTGGCTATGACCTCGCCCGGCCGGAGCTGTGGTTGAAGCGCGGCTGGCTGGTTTGGCGGGGCTGCGGGCTGACGGTCTGAGGCGGCGTACCGCCCGTCCCACTGGGCCTCGTGCGGCCCGGCGCTTTCGGTTTGCCCGCGCCTGAGCACTATCACCTGGCGTCCGGCGGCGTCGAATACCCGCAGATCCACCGCAGCATTCTCAGCCAATTCGTAGCGCAGGCGGGTGCGCGGATTGAACGGATTGGGATAGCTGGCGAGGGTCCCGGCACTGCGGTCGGCCGGCACCGTTGACGTGGCGCCGGTGCCGATGGCGTACAGGTCCACCTCATCCCCGGCCGCCTGGTTCACAATCGGATCCAGCCGCAGCTGCGTGATGGTTCCGCTGTACAGGGCGTGAGCCGACAGATCCACTTCATACACCCGCACCACGCCGTCGGGCACGATGGTGAACGACAACCGCCGGTCACCGGTGAAAGCCCCGTCCGGTCCGGTAAAGAAGATATCCGCCCGATTGGATTGCGTGCGGAAGGCGGCCCGGATGGTGATCACCGGGACCGCGGCGGCATCCCACTGGCCGGGCGGCAGGGTCAGGTTGAGATCCGCCCGATCCAGGTCCAGGGGCCAGTAGCCGGCGAAGGGCGGCGCCGGATCGATCAGGTTGCCCGGCAGGCAGTGCTGCCGATCCTGCGCGAACACCAGGTGCGGCCCCGGCTGATTCGACGCGCCCTGGCTGTAGACATAGCTGCGGATATCGTCGTACAGGTCGCCGACGATCAGGGTGTAGCTGAACTCGTAGACCAATGGATCTGCGCGGCCGGGATTGATCCAACAACCTTATTTGCCGTATACTTATAGCTTGAGGGGCGTTGAACAAACGGCATTCCACCGGCTGTCCGGCTGTGTTCAAACGAGGGATTTCCCACGACTCACCGAATCCAATGCTCATTTGGAATCGCGATATTGTTTCTGTTGATTGGGCCGGTGCGGCGTTTGGCTGGAATGTAGTCGACGCCCTGCCCATGACCCGGGCCCTTAGCGAGCCAGATGGCGTCCGCACCTGGTGCGCCGGGTGCGCACGCCTACCGCAACAAAGCGGCCCGCTGCA
>JAJRWA010000232.1 GCA_024277025.1 Candidatus Krumholzibacteriota bacterium
CCCTGCTCACCCGCACTCAGGGCGTCACGGGCCTCGTCGTAGCGCCCGGCTTCAAACAGGCCGGCCACCGTGCTGAGCGCCGCCAGCGTTGGCCAGGCAAACAGCACCGCGGCACCCAGCCCGGCCAGAATGGTGAACCTTCGCCTCATGTCAGACTCCCGCAGCCACCGGCAAACCGGCCTGGAAGGATTCGAATCGCCCGCAGTCAGGGCAGTACCAGCGGATGTGGTCCGAGCGGTACCCGCAGTGGCTGCAGCTCCAACCGTCCAGAGCGGCCGGTCGGCCCAGCATACCCCAGACTTTGGCGGCGTCGCTCTGCGGGACATCCTGCAGCAACATCTTCATGTAGGGCGCTGCCGCATCGGGCGTGAATCGGGGGCGTCCGGCCTTGCTGCTCAGCAAGCGCAGGGCCTTCTCCCGTTGACCGAGCTTTTCATAGAGCATGGCCAGATCAACCCACAGGGATGCCGGCGCCTCCTCCGATTGGCAGGCCCGTTCCAGGATGGGAATCGTGCGGGCGTACTGACCGGCATCCAGCAGGACCTCCTGCAGGAGGGGCAGGAAGATGGCCAGCTCTTCGGGACTGTGCAGCAGTTTTTCCGAGGCGACGGTTACGGCTGTCGCCGTGTCGTTGGCCAGGGCGGCCATCACCGCCGTGACCAGGGCTGCGCGCGCGGCCGCATTCGGGAAGTCGCGGACGTCCTTCAGGCGGGCCCGGGCCTCGCCCGGCTCACCGGCAAGGGCGTGCTTCAGGGCGCGATCCAACTGGTAGCTCGCGTAGGCCCGGCGGAACCATTGATGGTCGCGGCGCGGAGCGTGGCGAGCCGCGGCCTTCAAGGTCCGGGCTGCTTCGGGCTGGTTGTCCTGGCCATGCCGCTGGGCAAAACGGGCTTTCCAGTAGCGGGTCCGGTTGGTGGCGTGCCGCAGCAGCGTGTCCAGCACCTGGCCGGACTCGTCCCAGCGCGCCAACGCGTTGAGGTCTTCAGCCAGGGACAGACCGACGGCGATCTTCTGGGGCAGGGTCAGGTCAGAGCGGACAGTCAGGCCGCGGTGGACAACCGCCGCACGTTCGGCGTCCCCTTGCAGGCGCAGCAGGTTGCCCAAATGCAGGAAAGGATCGACCGCGCTGGGGTCGTCGTGGACGACCTTGTGCAGCAGGGCGGCCGCGTCCTCCAGTTCGCCTTCGATCCAGAGCTCGAGGGCGTGCTGGTAGTCGTTGCGGTCCGACGGATTCGACACAGAGCCATAGGAACGCCAAAGCACGACGGCCACGGCGCCCAGTACGAGCAGGCCGACCAGCCAGGGCAGAACGGTGGTCAGTAGGCTACTCACCGTCGTCGTCCCCCCCGGGAGTGAGTTCCTGCCGCAGGGGCAGGGTCCGCAGGTCCGCAATTTCCTGGTCGCGGGCCGCCGCTTCCCGTTTCAGACGGGCAATATCGCGGTGAAACCGGAATTCCCGGAGCGCCGCGAAAACAAAGCTGGTCGCAAAGCCGAGCAGGAAGCTGGCCACGACCACCCAGTAGATCGAGATCCCCAGGAAGGTCTTGCCGAAGACATTGAGATCCACGGACTGGCCACTGTTGGTGACAAAGAAATAGACCAGGGCGAAAAGCAGAACCAGGAAGGCGAAGCCTCTGAAGATCCACACGGGTAAACCTCATTTCCCCTGTGACGGGTCGCCGGGCGACACCGTGGTCAGTCCTGGCGCGCGCCCAGGAAAGTTGTGTTCTTGATGCCGGTGATACGCGTCCGCAGGCGGTCCCCTACCTCGAACTCACCGCCTTGCAGGATCACCTTGCGGTTGTTGGCCGTGCGCAACCGCCAGGCCGGACCGTCCTCCCGGGTAAGCTGATGCCGGGCCCGGCCCTCGACAACGCCCTCCCAGATCTCGCCAACACAGGCCCCGGCGACCGCGTTCCAGGTTTCCTCCTGGACCGCCATGAGTTCCGCCAGACGCCGCTTCTTCTCGTCCTCGCTCACGTCGTCGGCCAGTTTGGCCGCCGGCACGCCCGGACGCTCGGAATACTTGAAGCAGAAGGCCTGATCGTACTTTACCTCACGGGCTATCTCAAGGGTAGCCTGGAAATCACTCTCGGTCTCGCCCGGAAAGCCGACGATGAAGTCCGTGGAGAAGGTCACATCCTTGATGGCCCGACGGGCGTAGGTCACCATTTCCAGATACTCGTCGCGGGTATAGTACCGTTTCATGCGGCGCAGCACCCGGTCACTGCCGCTCTGCACCGGCACGTGCAGCCAGGGACAGACCTTGTCCAGCCGGGCGATCGTATCGATCAGATCGCGGTGCATGTCGTGCGGATGACCGGTCAGGAACCGGATTCGCTCCAGGCCGGGCACCTCACTCACTTTCTCAAGCAAAGCCGCGAAGCCCATCCCTCCCTGCCAGTTGTATGCCGTTACGTTCTGGCCCAACAGGGTCACTTCACGCCCGCCACTGCTGACGATGCCGGAGATCTCTTCGATGATGGCCGCCGGTGACTTCTCGCTTTGGGGGCCGCGCGTGTAGGGCACGATGCAATAGGTGCACTTGTAGTCGCAGCCCTTGTGAATCGTGACCAGGTGGCTGTTGTTGACCGGATAAAGGGCCGGCGGCGCCACATAGTGGGCATCGCTGCGGTGACCGGTGACCGTGCGCTGTTCGGTGGCGCAGGTGCCGCCAGTCAGTTTGCCGAGCAGGTCCGGCAGGGTGTCGTAATTGTCGACCCCGACCACGAGGTCGACCTTGCGCGGCCCCTTGCGCAGATCCGTACCCATGCGTTCGGCCATGCAGCCGCAGATCCCGATCACCGGCTGGGGCAGATCCGCCCTGCGGCGCCGGTGCCGCAGCTCCCCCACCCGGCTGATGACCTTGTGCTCGGCCAGATCGCGCACGCTGCAGGTGTTCAGCAGGATCACGTCGGCAGCCAGGTCGCGATCCACGATGGTGAAACCTGCGCGTTTGAGCAGGCCGTCGATCGCCTGCGAATCATAGACATTCATCTGGCAGCCGTAGGTCTCGATGTAGACCGAGGCGCCAGTGCCTGCGGCGGCAGGGGCCACGGTCAAATCGGGCAGATTGTCCTGAAAGGTCGCCACGTCATTCTCCTGTTTCGGCGAATCGGTTGCCGTTGAGCTGTTCGTGGACGGTGCCGTGGAGCCGGCCGTCGCGGTAGTCGGTGATCTCGATGCGCACCAGGGCGCCGGGCTGCTGATTCCCGTCGGGTACCAGCACGGTCAGGTAGTTGTCGGTGGTTGCCTGGCGCCAGCCGGTTTCGGCCGCCTCGGCTTCGACCACGGCCTCGCGCGTGGTGCCGACCAGGTCCCGGGCGAACTCGGCCTGCTTGCGGTCAGCCAGGGCACGCAGCACCGCGCTGCGCCGGGTGATGACATCGGGGTGGACCTGATCCGGCATCTCAGCCGCCGCGGTGCCGGGCCGCCGCGAAAAGCGGAAGACGTGCAGGTAGCTGAACGGCAATTCGGCCACCATGCGCCGGGTGTCCTCGAATTCGGCATCGGTCTCGCCGGGGAAGCCCACGATGATGTCGGCGCCCAGACCGAAATGCGGCACCGTGGCGGCGGCCTGCCGCATGGCTGCCCAGGCGCGGTCGCTGCGGTAGGGCCGCTTCATCCGCTTGAGCACGCCGTCGCTACCGCTCTGCAGACTGATGTGCAGGTGTGGGCGCATGCGCGGGTTGTCGCGAAAGAAAGCCAGCAGGCGCGGAGTCACTTCATTGGGATGGATGCTGCTGAGCCGGATGCGCAGTTCGGGAAACCGCGCCAGGCACTCGTCAAGCAAGTCCGGCAACAGCCGGGTTTCGGGCAGGTCACGGCCGTAGCCGCCCAGGTGAATTCCGGCCAGGATGGTCTCGGGATACCCCTTGTCCACCAGACGCTGGAGTTGCGCCGTGACATCTGCCGGCGTGCGGCTGCGGCCAGGTCCGCGGGCACGCCAGATCAGGCAGTAGGTGCACCGCAGATTGCAGCCGTCCTGGATCTTGACAAAGGCGCGGCTGCGTCCGGAGAACTCATCGATCAATGGGGAGTCGAAGACCGGATCGGCGGCGAACTCCTCCACCTCCAGGGGCGGCACCCCGGCGCCGAGGACGTCCGGCAGCCACCTCTGCACATCGTCCTTGGCGGTGTTGCCGACCACGCCGTCGATCTCGGCGATGGCTGTCAAGGCTTCCGGCTGGGTCTGGGCATAGCAGCCGACGACGACCACCTTGCTGGCCGGATGACGGCGCTTGACCTGCCGGGCCAGGCGGCGGCATTCCTGGTCCGCCTTGGCCGTCACCGTGCAGCTGTTCAGCACATAGAGCTGGGCGGGCGCATGCCAGTCGACGACCTCGATATCGTACAGGCCGGCCATGGTCGTCTTCATGCCCTCGGTGTCGTACTGGTTCAGGCGGCAGCCGAGGGTCCAGAAGGCCACCCGCAGCGGGATACCCCCGCTGCCGACCGCCGGTGCGGTGGTCATGGGCTGTAGCTCGTGCAGTTCCATGCTCGGCTCTCTCCGGCAGGCATCACAAAAAAAGAGAGGGGCGGAGGTTGCACCTCCGCCCCTCTCACGGGCGGATCAAACAGGGTCCAGTCCGCAGACTACTCCTTGTCCTTCTCTTCTTCCTCGTCCGCGGCCGGAGCGGGCTCATCGGCAGCCTCTGCGGTTTCGGCAGCAGGTTCTGCGACAGGCTCGGCAACCGCTGCGGGCGCCGGCACCGCGGCGGCCTCTTCGGCCATCACGGCGGCCGCTTCATCCTTGCCCTCGGCATTCTCCTCGCCGGCGGCGGCCGCGGCTTCATCAGCAGCCACGACATCCTCCAGGCGCGGGTGGGCGTTGATGAACTCCTCGACCGCCTCGTAGCCGAAGTCCTTCAGGCGCTCGGCGATGGACAGGACAATGCGGCGATTCTCCACGTCCATCTTGATCACCTTCAGGTCGGCCTTCTCGCCTTCCTTGAAGTAGTACTGGGGCTTGTCCAGCTTCGGGATGCCGAGGTGGCCGATGGGCACGAAGCCCTCCAGGTCCTCGCCCATCTCCACGATCACGCCGTGGTCCAGCATGCGGCTGATGGTGCCCTCCAGGTCGTGGCCCAGGGGGTACTCCTCGGCCAGGGTCGGCCAGGGATTCTCGTGCAGCTGCTTGATGCCCAGACTGATCCGGCGCTTGTTGGTGTCGATGTCCAGGATCTGGACGGTCACCTTGTCGCCGCGCTTGAGGATCTCCTTGGGATGGCGCACGCGCCGGGTCCAACTCATGTCCGAGATGTGGACCAGGCCGTCGATGCCCTCTTCCACTTCGACGAAGGCGCCGAAGTCGGTCAGGTTGCGCACGCTGCCCTCGATGGTCGAACCGGCGGGGTAGCGCTCGATCAGCGTCAGCCAGGGATCGCTCTCGCACTGCTTGAGGCCCAGGCTGATCTTCTCGTTGTCCTTGTCGATCTTCAGCACCATCACATCGACCTCGTCGCCGATGCTGACGACCTTGGACGGATGCTTGATGTGGCGGGTCCAGCTCATCTCCGAGATGTGGATCAGACCCTCGACACCCTTCTCCAGTTCGACGAAGGCGCCATAGTTGGTGATCGACACCACGCGCCCGCGCACGATGCTCTCTTCGGGGTACTTGGCCTCGACGTCATCCCAGGGATAGGACTGCAACTGCTTCAAGCCGAGGCTGATGCGTTCGCGCTGCTCCTCGAAGTCCAGCACCTTGACCTCGATCTCCTGCCCGATCGACACGACTTCGCTCGGGTGCGTGACGCGGCCCCAGCTCAGGTCGGTGATGTGCAGCAGACCGTCGATGCCGCCCAGGTCGACGAACGCACCGAAGTCGGTGATGTTCTTGACGACACCCAGACGCACCTGGCCCTTTTCGAGCTCGGCGATCAACGAGCGCTTCTTCTCCTCACGCTCCTGCTCCAGCACGATCCGGCGCGAGACCACGACGTTCCGCCGACGCTTGTTCTTCTTGATGATGCGGCACTGGATTTCCTCGCCGATCATATCTTCCAGGTTCGGGACCTGGCGCAGGGCCACCTGGCTGCCGGGCAGGAACGTATCGACGCCCCACAGCTTGACCACCAATCCACCCTTGATCCGGCGATCGACCTGACCGGTCACCACATCGCCGGCCTCGTGGGCCACCTTGATCTTGTCCCACACCTTCAGGAAGTCAGCGCGCTCCTTGGAGAGCACGACCAGGCCATCCTGGTTCTCGAGTTTCTCGAGGAACACGTCGAAGGTGTCGTCGACGTTGATCTCCGTCGCACCGAACTCATCCAGGTTGATCACGCCTTCACTCTTGAAACCGATGTTCAGCAGAACCTCGTTCTCGCGCACCTCGATCACGGTGCCCTTGAGAATCTGACCTTCCTGGATGTCGGTCAGGGTTTCTTCGTACTGGTTGATCAAAGCGAGCATCTCGTCGTAGGACAGGTCGTCGCTTTTGCCCTCTTCTTCGAGGTAATCAAAGTTGACGATGCTCTCCTGGTCGTAGGACGAGCTCAGCTTCGGGGCCGCAGGCGTGGGCAGGACTTCGGCCGCCGCAGGGCGCCGGTCCTCGGTTGTGTCTTCGGTGACGGTGGGCTTGGCGGTGTCCGTGGTTTCGGCCGGGACGACTTTATCGTCGCGGGCCTCTTCGGACGCGGGATTGGGGTTGGTCATGAACGGTTGCCTCCTAATGACATGTGAATGCACCGGACCACTTGGACCGGCAAGCACGCTAATATAAACCGCCGGGATGCCCGTAGCAAGTCCAGAGAGCCCTCAAAATCGCTGTTTTGCGGGAAAAATCAGGTTTTGGCGCCAAAAACCTTGCGATGGCGGGCCGCAAAGCGCTTCAACTGGATCTCCCCCAGCTCACGCTCGAAATCCGTCTGGGGATAGCGGTCGAACGAGCGCGCCTGCAATTCGCGGAAAGCGGCTTCGCAGAGCCGGCCGATGACACCGCTCACCTCGCGCGGCGAAGCGGTCTCCAGCAACGCATCCAGGCCATGCCAGCGCAGCATCGGGCCGAAGCTGACTTCCAGGGGCGAGAGCAGACTGCCGCCGGGCTGTTTGCCGTAGCTGCCACGGATGAAGACCGGCAGGACCGGCGCCCGCGTGGCCTGCACGACAATGCCCAGGCCGCTGCGCACGGGGCCCGGATGCCCGATGGCCCGCCGGGTGCCTTCCGGGAAGATCAACAGGTTGTGACCCTTGTCCAGGGCACGCTTGGCTTCGTCGAAGGCGTTGGCATCGTACCCTTTGCGCCGGATGGGAATACTGTCGATCCAGCGAAAGATGGGCCCCACGGGCCAGATCCGGAAGAGCTCGGCATTGGCCAGGGTGTGCACCGGGTGGCGGTTGAAAGTGGCGCCCACCAACGGCGGGTCCCACATGCTGATGTGATTGACGGCCACGATGCAGCCCCGGGCCAGGGCGCCGCCCTCGTTGCCCACCGTCTGCAGGCCATAGAATCGGGCCAGGCCCTTGAAGACCCGATAGGCCAGGCGGTAATGCATGGGGATCTCGCGTTTGGCCACCACCAGATCGGTGTCCAGGTCCTGATCCAAAAGGGGATTGACCAGGCAGGCCCTCACACAAGTCTCGTTCTGCTGTTCCAGGCTGAGATTGCTACTGTCGACCACGATGGCATCCGGACTGATGCCCAGCGGGCTGGTGTCCCGCTCGCTGTCCTGCCGGTCCCGCTGGGCCAGGTCACGGGTCAGCTCTTCACGCGAGACCTCCCGCCCGCGCTGCCTGTACTGCCGGCAGCGCCGGTCCACCCGGGCCTCTAGGGATGCGGAGAGAAAAATCTTGGCCGTGGCCAGCGGAAAGACGGCGCTGCCGATATCGCGCCCTTCCATGACCACACCGCCCTGCCGGCCGAGTGCCTGCTGGCGGCGCACCATTTCCTGGCGCACCCCGGCGTGGCTGGCTACCTGTGACACCAGACTCTCAACCTCGGGCGTGCGGATGGCCCGGGAAACATCGTGGCCGTTCCAGAGCACCGTTACTTCACCCTTGGCCGGACGCAACGCCAGTTCCGCCGGTCGCAGCAGCGCCGCCAGGCCATCTTCATCGGCCGGGTCCACCCCCTGGTCGAGGGCGGCCCAGGTCAAGGCCCGATACATGGCGCCGGTGTCGATATAGAGCAGGCCGAAGTGGTCGGCCAGCGCGCGGGCGGTGGTTGATTTGCCACTGCCGGCGGGTCCGTCAATGGCGATGACTGCATCAGGCGGCAGCAACTGGGAATCGGCGGCCGGCAGGTCGGTCGGACAGTAGGCAGTCATCTCACACGTCCCGCCCAATGGCGCGCGCAATGGCCCGGCAGGTGTCGGTGAGCGACTGGAATTCAGCTGGTGTCAGGCTTTGACCGGCGTCACTGAGTGCCCGCTCGGGGTCGAGATGAGTTTCGATCAGCAGCCCGTCGGCGCCGGCAGCCACGGCGGCCTGGGCCAGCGGTGCCACAAAACGGCGGGACCCGGCGGCGTGGCTGGGGTCGACGATGACCGGCAGGTGGGTGCGTTCGCGCAGGACCGCGACCGAGCCCACATCCAGGGTGTTGCGCATTGAGGGCTCAAAAGTGCGGATGCCCCGCTCGCAGAAGACAAGATCCCGACCCCCGGCGGCCAGCACGTATTCGGCGGCGTTGAGCCACTCAGCGACCGTCGTCATCATGCCGCGCTTGAGCAGCACGGGCTTGCCGCTGGCGCCGACCTCGCGCAGCAGCGGGAAATTCTGCACGCTGCGGCTGCCGATCTGCAACATATCCGCCGTCTCGGCGACAATCGCCACATCACGCGGGTCCATGACTTCGGTCACAAACGGCAGACCGGACGTGTGTCTGGCAGCCGCCAGGAGAGCCAAACCTTCCTCACCCAGACCCTGGAAGGCGTAGGGACTTGTGCGCGGCTTCCAGGCACCGCCGCGCAGCATGGCACCGCCGGCCCTGGCCACTTCGGCGGCGATTCCGCTGATCTGCTCGGCATCCTCCACGGCGCAGGGGCCGCCGATGATGACAACCTGTTCGGCGCCGAAACGTACCTTGCCCACCTCGACAATGGTCGTCGGTTGGCCTGGTGCCCTGCTGACCAGCGGCATCTCACCGGCGGTCAAAGGCTGCAGTTTGCCGGGTTGCGAAGCGGACATCAGTTCAGGATCTCCTTCAGGGCCGCCAGGCAGCGCTGGTTCTCCGCGGGAAGGCCGATGCTGATGCGCATCGCTCCGTCCCCCAGACCAAAGGCGTGCATGGGCCGCACGATGACTCCCTTTTGCAGGAGATCGGCCGCCAGTTGCCCGGCGTTCACCGAGCCCCGCACGAGGACAAAGTTCGTCTGACTGGGCACCGTCTCCAGCCCCAGGGACTGCAGCTCGGCAGTGACCCAATCCAACTGTTGACGGTTGCGGTCCCGGCGGCCGGCCACCTCGTCCCAGTTGTCCAGGCAGGCAATCGCCGCAGCCTGGCTGAGCAGGTTGACGTTGAACGGCTCGCGCGTCTTGTGCAGCTCGCCGACCAGGTCGGGATGCCCCACACCATAGCCCACCCTGAGGCCCGCCAGCGAGTGTATTTTACTGAAAGTTCGCAGGATGACAAGATTTGGATGAGCCACCCGCAAGGCCAGCGTTTGCGGATAGTCGGCCGCCGTGACGTACTCGTAGTAGGCCTCGTCCAGCGCCACGATCACGTGGTCGGGCACGGCCGCCAGGAAGGTGTCCAGTTCGGCGGCGGTATTGTAGGTGCCGGTGGGGTTGTTCGGATTGCAGATGATCACCAGTTTGGTCTTGTCGTTGACGGCGGCGGCCATGGCCGGCAGATCGTGCCGGTCCCCCGCCCCCAGCGGTACCGCGATCCCCGATTCGAAGTGCACCTGCGTGGCCAAAGCGTAGACGATGAAGCTGTGCTCGCTGAAGACCACATTCTCGCCGGGACTGACCAGGGCCCGAATCAGGATATCGATGACTTCGTTGCTGCCGTTGCCGAAGATCAGGCTGTCCGGCGTGACATCCAGATGGGCCGCCAGCCGCTCGGTCAGGGCGTAACAGGCCGCGTCCGGATAGCGATTGATATCCTTGGCCGCCCGGGTGATCGCTGCAAGCACTGCCGGCAACGGGCCCTCGGGATTCTCGTTGCTGGCGAGCTTCACCACAGAGTCGAGGCCCAGCTCACGCTGGACCTCGGCAACCGGTTTGCCCGGACTGTAGGGTCGGGCCTTGAGAATGCCGGGGCGCAGCAGCGCCTTGAAGTCCAGAGTCTTGGCCATGGCGGGTCCTCCCTTGGACACTTTCACACTCACCCGTCGGTCATTACTTCGGTTGGCTCACGGCTTGCCGCAGAGCCGCAACTTCACGGTTGTCCAGGCGGCGAAAATCCCCGGGCCGCAGCAGTCCCAGGGCGATCGGCCCGACCTCCGTACGGTGCAGGCGGAGCACCTTGGTGCCGACCTTGCGGAACATGCGCCGGATCTGGCGCCGCCGGCCCTCGTGCAGCTGCATGACCCACTGGCGGGTCGTGCCGTCGGGTCTGAGCTGCAGGCGGCAGGGCTTCACGCGCCGGCCGTCAATCTCGATCTTGCCCCCGACCAGCTGCGCCACCTTGGCCTGGGTCAGGTCCTCGTTGAGGTCCACTTCGTAGGTCTTCCAGAGGCCGGTCGCGGGCTGACAAAGATCCTGATTCAACTGGCCGTCGTCCGTCCAAAGGAGCAACCCCGTGGACTCGGAGTCAAGGCGCCCGACGGGCATGAAACGATCGGGGATCCCGGACTGCAGGCGGTAGGGCAGCAGGCTGGGCTGGCCGCCCTGGGCCTTGAGGGTGGAAACCACGTCCAGCGGCTTGTGGAAGGCGTAAACGCGAAAATCGCGGGGCACCGAAGCCGGTATGCCATCGACGGCAATCCGGTCGTTTTCCGGATCGACGCGGCGGCCCAGATCGCTGACAATTTCACCGTTCAGCTCGACCTTGCCCGCCCGGATGAGGTCCTCCACCGAACGGCGTGAGCCGAAGCCCGCACGGGCCAGGAATTTATTGAGCCTCAGGCCTGAGGATTCGGGCGCCGTCATTCTTCAGCTTTGTCCTGTTTTTCGTCGACGACGACTTCCGGCGCCTCCGGGTCCGCCGCCTCCGGCACCGTGAAGTAGTCCTCGAGTTCCTCGTCGGAAACGTCGCGCCCGACCTGCGCCGCGAACTCACGCAGTTCATCCCGATCATCCATCACGTTTTCGAGATCCGGCAGGTCCGGCAATTGTCCCAGCCCCCGCAGGCCCAGATGGTTGAGGAATTCCCGCGTGGTGCCGTAGAGCAACGGGTTGCCCACGGCCTGGCTGCGGCCCACGACCGTGATCAGGCTGCGCTCGGTCAGGGTGCTGATCGCACCACTGCTGTTGACGCCGCGAATCTCGTCCACCTCGATCCGGGTCAGGGGTTGCTTGTAGGCAATGATGGCCAGGACTTCCAGGCCGGCCTTGGACAGGCGCGTGAAACGCCGGGTCTTGAGCATCCGCTCGACAATCGGCGAGTACTCCGGCTTGGTGGCGATCTGGTAGCCGCCGCCGAACTCGATGATCGTGAAGGCGTGGTCGTGTTCCTCGTACTGGGTCTGAAGCTCGGTGACGGCCGCTTTCAGTTCGGCGGTTTCCACGTCGGGAAAAATCTTCTTCAGACGGGCGATGGTCAGGGGACTGTCCGTGGCGAACAGCAGGGCTTCGAGTTCCCGTTTCAAGATTCGTGCTCCAATTCGTTCAGGTCGACGTCGTCGGTCGGGTGGGTCTCGTCGGCTGTCGCCAGGACGATGTCGTCCCCCACCTCTTCGTCGACACCCGGGTGCTGGATCCAGATCGGTCCCATGGGCTCGGTCTGCATGAACTTCAACCGGCCGCGCTTGACCATTTCCAGGATCGCGATGAAGGTGACGATGACCTCCATCTTGATATTATCCTCGCTGAAGAGCTCCACAAAGGTCACGGTCCCACCCGAGCCGACCTTCTCCTCGATCAGCGACATTTTCTCTTCGACCGTGAACGGTTCCCGCTCGACTTCATGGATCGGCTTGGCCTGCACGCGGTCGAAGATGCCGGCCAGGGCACTCAGCAGGTCGAACATCTCGATGCGCAACTTGGGCTCGAGATCCAGATCCTCGGTGAAGGGGAAGCGCGTCTGGCGCAGGTGGTACCGGCGTCGGGCGGCCTCGGCCTCCTGCAGCGCCTCGGCCGCTTCCTTGAACCGTTTGTACTCCAGAAGCTTGCGCACCAGTTCGGCGCGCGGATCGTCCTCGTCCTCGTCCTCGTCGGGCAGGTGGCTGGGCATCAGCATCTTCATCTTGATCACCAGCAGGGTGGCCGCCATGGCGATGAACTCGCCGGCCTTCTCCAGGCTGACCGTCTGCATGACCTCGATGTGCCGGATGAACTGCTCGGTGATCAGGGCGATCGGGATGTTGTAGATGTCGACCTGTTCCTTGTCGATCAGATGCAGCAGCAGATCCATCGGGCCCTGGAAGCCGGTCAGTTCCACCTGGTAGGCTTCGCTGCGGCGGAAGTAGTCCAGTTCAGGCGGCAGACTGTCCAGGTTCCAGCCCTCGGGCGCGTCCGCTGCCCCGGCAACCGCCGCGGACCCGTACCCGGGAGTTGTGTTTTCCGGCGTGTTTTCCATGGTGCCTTCCCCGTGCCTTAGCCGATGCCCATGCTGTCGTGTACAAGCGCCATCGTCTTGTCCGCCACCGTGCGCGCGCGCGCGCAGCCGGCGGCCATGATCTCGTCCAGCTTGCCGGGATCCGCTTCGTAGGCGGCCCGCCGCTCACGCAGGGGCGCGAAGTGTTCAATGATACCGTCGGCCAGCTTCATTTTGCAGTCCACACAGCCACGCTGGGCGCTCCGGCATTCGGCCGCCGTCTCGGCCGCGGCCTCGGGCATGAATTTCTGATACCAGGTGTAGATGGCGCAGATCTCCGGGTTGCCCGGGTCACTCTTGCGCAGCCGGGCCGGGTCGGTGAAAGCCGGCCGCAGTTTCTGCCGGATCTCGTCGGGCGTGGCGGAAATCTCGATCGTGTTGCCCAGCGACTTGCTCATGCGCTTGCCGTCGGTGCCCGGGAAACGCGCGAACTTCGTGACCAGCGGTTCGGGCTCGGGAAAGACGTCGCCGAAGATCCGGTTGAAACGCCGGGCCATTTCGCGCGTCAGTTCCAGGTGCGGCAGTTGGTCTTCACCGACCGGCACGACGTGGGCCTGGTACATCAGGATGTCGGCCGCCTGCAGCACCGGGTAGCCCAGATGCCCGTAGCTGATCTCGCCGCCGAGATTCAGGTCGCGGATCTGTTCCTTGAAGGTCGGGTTCCGCTCCAGCCGGCCCATGCTGATCATCATGGCCAGGATCAGGTAGAGTTCGGCGTGGGGCTTGACCTCGGACTGGACGAACAGCACCGATTTCTCCGGGTCCAGGCCGGCCCCGAGCCAGTCGAGATACATCTCGCGGCTGTTCTGCCGGATCTCCGCGGCCTTGTCCAGGGCGGTGGTCAACACGTGCCAGTCAGCGACCATGAAGTAGCAGGTGTATTCATCCTGCAGCTTGTTCCAGTTCTCTAGGGCGCCGGTGTAGTTGCCCCAGTGCAGCCGGCCCGTGGGACGCATGCCGCTGAGGATCACTTTCTTGGCGTTTGTGCGCTCGCTCACGGGGCTCGGGCCTTTCGCTGGCGTGGACTGACTCGTTGGGACGCAAAAAAACACGACCGGGACACCAACTGCACGGTCCCGCCGTGTGTCATCTTTGCAGTCGGCAAACATTACCACCACCGGTCGGCGAAGTCAAAGAAGCCTTGCCCGGGGGCGGGATTCCCTATTTGGCCCGCGGATGGGCCTCCAGCCAGGCGCTGGTCAGCCAGGCCCGGTCGATATGGGTGTAGATCTCGGTGGTGCTGATGTCGGCGTGCCCCAGAAGTTCCTGCACCACCCGCAGATCAGCTCCGCCCTCCAGCAGGTGGGTGGCGTAGCTGTGGCGCAGCGTGTGGGGCGAGATGGTCTCGGGCAGGCCCGCGGTCGCCGCCGCCCGTTTGAGCACAGCCCACACCGAGACCCGCGACAACCGGTCGCCCCGCTGATTGAGGAAGATCGCCGCGCTCGGGCGCCGACCGACCAGGCGGGACCGGCCCTGCTCCAGCCAGATCCGGACCGCGGCCAGGGCGGGCCCCCCAACGGGCACCAGACGCTGCTTGCTGCCCTTGCCCCGCAGCAGCAGCGTGCTCTCGTGGCAGTCCAGATCACCAATATCGAGGCCGCACAGCTCGCTCACGCGGCAGCCGCACCCGTAGAGCAGTTCCAGGATCGCGCGGTTGCGGCGGTCCGGCGGCTCCTGGCCGTCGCAGGACTCGAGCAGACGCTCCACCTGGCTCACGCCGAGCACGTCCGGCAGTTTGCGACCGCGCCGCGGTGCGACGATCGTCGCCGTGGGATCAATCTGGCTCCAGTCTTCGGCGACCAGGAAACCGAAGAACGAGCGCAGGGTGGACAACAGGCGGGCCCGTGAGCTGGCCACCAGATCGCGGGCCACCGTCAGCAGAAAATCCCGCAGGTCCTGGTCGGTGATACGGGCGGGATCGGACCGGCCGCCGGGCCCCTCCGCCCAGCGGCGCAGGCGGCGCAAGTCCTGGCCGGCGGCCGCCAGACTGGCGGCCGCCAGCCCCTTTTCGGCGCTGCAATGGGCCAGGAAGGCGTCGACTGCCACATCCCACCGCGCGCCGCTCATGATTTCCGCCCGTCCGGAGCGGGCCCGTGGGGATCGGGCCGGGCCGCAAAGTACTCCTGGATGGCCACCACATCGTGGCGGTTGATCCCGTGCACGTCGGCCAGGTCGGCGGCGGTCGCCAGCCGGATCCGGGCCACCGAGCCAAAGCGGTGCAGGAGGCTCAGCTTCTTGATCCGGCCAATGCCCGGAATGAGATCCAGTTCGCTGTGGGTCGTGCGGCGGTCCCGCAGCAGACGGTGGTAGGTGATGGCGAAGCGATGAGCCTCGTTCCGCACGCGCTGCAGCAGCTTCAGGGCTTCGCTGCGCTTCGAGAGCTGGATCGTGCCGTTCTCGCGGTGGATGGTCTCTTCGCGCTTGGCCAGACCGATCAACTGGGTCGTGTGCAGCCCGTAGCCGGCCAGCACCTGCCGCGCCCGTGACAGCTGCCCGGCGCCGCCGTCGACCACCACCAGATCCGCCGGTGGCAGCCCCTGCTCCACCAGCTTGCCATAGTAGCGGGTCAGGACTTCGGTCATGCTCGCAAAGTCGTCGATGCCGTCCACCGTCTTGATCCGGAAGCGGCGGTACCTGCTCTTGAGTGGCTTGCCGCCTTTGAAGAAGACCAGGGACGCCACGGTCTCTTTGCCCTGGAAGTTGGAGATATCGAAGCACTCGATCGTCTCGGGCACGGTGTGCAGATCCAGGGCCTCCTGCAGCTGAATGTCCGCCGGCGTGATCCGGCTCGTGTGTTTCAGTTGGGCTTTCAGGTTCAGCTCCCGCAGCTTGAAGGCCGCGTTGGTGTGGGCGAGTTCCACGGCGTCGTGCCGCAGTCCGCGCTGCGGGGTCTTGACCGTGACCTTGCGTCCGCGCAACTCGCTCAGCCAGTCCTGCCAGGAGTCGGGTTGCTCCACCGGGCAGGACAGCAGGACTTCCGGCGGTATGTCCCCCGCCCGTGGATAGTATTCCCGCAGCAGTTGGGCCATGAACGTGCCCAGGTCCCGTTCCAGCTTGTCGCTCAGCAAGAAGTGATGAGTGGTCAGGATGTGCCCGCCCCGCACCCGCATGATCACCCCCGAGGCGTCCACGCCTTCACGCACCAGGCCCACCAGGTCGGCGTCGCGGTCCAGGCCGGCGATGGGGCGGCTGCGGCGGGTGGTCTTCTCCAGGCGGGCGATCAGGTCCCGCAACCGGCCCGCCTCTTCGAATTCAAGGGCTGTTGCGCGTTCTTCCATCTCGGCGCGCACCTCGCCGATCACCTCGGTCTCGGCGCCGGCCAGGAAACGGGCCATGCGCTGAGCTTTCGCCCGGTAACCCTCCATAGTGTCATAACCCACGCAGGGCGCGCTGCAGCGCCCGATCTGGTAGTCCAGACAGGCTCTTGCCACCGTTTGACCGGGCAGGTCCAGATGGCAGGTCCGCACCTGAAAAGCGCCGGCGGCGAATTTCAATGTCTCCCGCATGGCCCGCACGTCGGTAAACGGCCCGAAATACCGCGCGCCATCCCGGGCCAGCTGCCGCACGACTTCCACCCTGGGGTAGTCCTCGGACAGAGTCAAACGCAGGTAGGGATACTGTTTGTCGTCCTTCAGGCGCACGTTGTAGACGGGGCGGTATTCCTTGATCAGCTGGTTCTCAAGGACCAGGGCGTCCGTATCCGAGTCCGTGATGATGTAATCGAAGTCCCGGATTCGGCGCACCAGAGCCTGGGTTTTGTTGTCTTTCTCGCCGCCGGACTGGAAATAGGAACGCACCCGTTGCTGCAGCCGGCGGGCCTTGCCCACGTAGATGACCTTGCCGTCCCGGTTCTTGTGCAGGTAGACCCCGGGGGCATCCGGCAGCAGGGCCAGCTTCTCGGCGACGGGCCCGGGCACGGGTGTCTTCCGCGGCGGGCTCCCCGCCGCCTTATCCGTTGTGGAATCAGGTCTTTCCTGATCAGACATTGTTCCGCTGACCCCTTGACATCGCACCCTCGTCCTGTTAAATTGCCCCGCCTGTGAAACACTAACGGAGGTTTGGGAAGTGCCCCATAACAAAAGTTGCAAAAAGCGCCTGCTGACCAACAAGAAGCAGAACGAGCGCAACCGCCAGAATCGCGCCATGATGCGCGGCAAGATCAAGGTCTACCGCAACACGGTCGAGCAGATGTCCGCCGAAGACAAGGCGACCGCCGTGACCGAGATGTACCGCCTGCTCGACGTCCAGTCCCGCAAGGGCCTGATGCCGAAGAGCCGCGCCTCGCGTCTGAAGAGCCGCATGGCCGCCGCCGCGGCCAAGTAGCTGGCGCCCGGCGCTGGTCCGGAGGAAAA
>JAJRWA010000233.1 GCA_024277025.1 Candidatus Krumholzibacteriota bacterium
AGCCGGCCCGGGATTCAACGCCGCCATGATATCAACGGGCAGGTCTTGGCCCGAAATAAACTTCATATTGTAAAGCGAAAGATACAAAGCCTTGGCCATCCCTGTACGTTGCGCCTCTTCAACAAGATAGCGCCAATCCGCCTCTTCCAGGCGCCGCACCAGCAGGACCAGATCCAACACGCGGCGCAGATCAACAAAACCGTCGGCGATGTTCTGATAGACACCGTGCAGAACCTGATCCACGGGCGCGGCGCACTGGACTTCACGCCGTCCGAGGGTGCAGCACTCCGCCCGCCGAAACACACCGTCCACGTCATGGCGATAGACCGATCCCGGCAGGGTCAGGTCCCAGTGGATTTCCAGTACCGACCCCTGGGGCCCCAGCATGATCCGGTGCAGATGGTACTTGTCGTAGTAGAGCGGATCCCTTTTGCCCTGCAGGTGGCGGTAGCCGGCGGCCTCCATCCGGGCGCACACCCGGTCCACCGCCGGTCGCGGCACCAGCACATCCAGGTCCAGGAACCAGCGGTCCGTCTGGCAGGAATAGGTCCCCAGCGCCAGGGCCCCGCCTTTCAGCAGAACCGGCCGGCACTCCGGATCGGTCAGGACCGGCAGCAGGCGCTCGTACTCCAGAAGCAGGAAATCGGACCGGACACGGGAGAAATCGATTTGTTGAGCCAGGGCGGAACTCTGCGCGGCGGCAGGCATCAGGGGGGCCAGCAGGGCTTCCACATTGTGGACCCGCAACAGGGTCTCGACGGCCTCGGCCGACACGCCGGCCGGCAGGGTCAGCGGGGCGGTTCGCCCCGCGGTCCAGGCCCGGACCAGGTCCATCAGATACTGCTGCTCAGCGTTCAAGGGTCCATCCTTGGGTTTGGCTGGGTGGCCGCTGTGGTGTAACATACACACGCACGATGTCCATGTCATCGGCGAGTTGCCCCCGAGGTGAAGTCGAGACTCAACGGCGCAGGCGAACGGGAACCATGACCGCTTCTCGCGAAAACCAGCTCGATGCGTGGCTCGCCCTGACCGGCCAGACGGCGACGGCACCCGCCTCCGTCACCCTGCCCATGCTGACCGGCAGCATGGCCCCGGCGATTCCGGTGGGCGCCAGGCTGGAGATCCTGGTTCGGCCTGATCGGAAATGCCGGGCGGGCGACGTGGTCGTTTTTCAGGAAGGCGACAAGCTGATTGCTCACCGCATCCTGCTTGTGCTTCCCCTGGGCAGGCGCCGATGCCTGCTGGAGAAGGGCGACGCCAACCCCCTGGGCCGCTGGCGCCGGGAAACCGCGGTGCGGGGCCGGGTTGTCGGCTTCACGACCGCGGCGGGGTCCACCACGACCGATCCGGCCGATTCGAATCTGGCCCGGCGCGGCCTGAGACGCCACCTGCGCCAGTGGCTTGTCACCCTGGGCGGCCTGCGGGCTGCCGCTTCCCAAGGGCAGGAAAATGTCTGACCAACCAGCCGCCAACGAATACCGCCTGGACCTGGGTGGCGCCGTGATCGCGGTCCATTGCGAGCCCGCCGAGTTCGCCATCGGCCTGGCCAACTGGTTCGGCCGGCCTTCCGCGGGCGCAGAGCCCCACATTCGGGTGGACCTGGAACTGGTGCCTCACCCGGATGTGCCCGACCTGCCGAACTCGTTGGTGACGACCAAGGTCCTGGCTGAAGACGGCAGTTTTGACATTGCCGGCGGCCTGATCACCGGCCGCTTCAACGCGGCTGACGGACGGGGAAACATCCGGGCCAAGGGGACCCTGATCCGCGGTCCCCTGATGCGGATCCTCGAACAGATCTTCTACCAGGCGTTCTGGTCCGCCAGGCGCGCCGCAGGGCTCGACGCGTTCCTGATCCATTCTTCGGCCGTGATTGTCGATGGCCGCGGTTTTCTGTTCGTTGGGCCGTCCGAGGCCGGCAAGTCGACGGTCGCGCGCCTGAGTGCAGGCCACCACGTATTGGGCGACGAGATGAATCTGGTGCTGAACACTGGCGAAAGCCTGGCAGTTGTCGGTACTGTGTTCAACGGGCTGTTCAAGGGCAAGCAGCCCGGCAGCGCGCCGTTGGCCGGGGTCTTCCTGCTGAAGCAAGCCCCGCGGCACGCCCTGACGGAGGCCCCCCTGCTGGAGGCCGTCACGGCACTGGCGGCTGAAATCGTGCCGCCGGTGGGGCTGGACGAGGTCCCGACCCGGGACACTCTGCCCGGGATGGTGGCCCTGGCCGAGACCCTGGCCGGCAAGACAGACCTCAAGTATCTGGAGTTTCTGCCCGATGATGGTTTCTGGCAGGTCATTGCCGCTGAATATGGACTTGAGATCCGCAATGCTGAACATGATGTGTAAGGGAGGCAGACCATGGTTATCGAGATGACATCAACCTATGCCCGCAACGAGAATTGCCCTGTACGGGAGATCGGTGATGGCCTGGTGATCATGGCCCCGACCGGCAACGTGACTCACAGCCTCGAGGATATCGGTGCGTTTGTCTGGCATCAGCTGGACGGGCAGAAGTCGCTGGATTCGGTGTTGGACGCGATAACAGAAGCCTACAGTGTCGAACGGGATGTCGCGGAGGCGGACCTGCTGGTCTTTGTGAATGAATTGCTGGCAGCGGAGATCATTGTTCAGGTTCCTTGACTTTGTGAATGCAAATTGTCACAAGTTCGGGATTTATTGATATATTTGGGTTTAGGCCCTTTTTTCCCTGTATTTGTTTCCATATTGCGCTAAAATTATCAATTAGAGAGCCAACCCCCATCCGCCGACCGGGAGTTCCTGCCCATGCTGCATTCACGCACGACCAGATTCGTACTTTCCTGCCTGATTGTTTTCATCGGAGCGATTGGCCTGCTGGGCCAGTCGGGATTCATCTACGCGGCTGACCGCACAGTGGTCGGGGAGCTCTGGTCCCAGGACGGCTGACCTTATTGTCCCTCCGCGGTCGCGGGGTTCTACGAATTGTACGCCAATCATGACCGGTCTGAGTTCCTGGGCATGACCTTCTATTTCAGCCCGCCATATGTCTTGCCCGAGGGCAACACCCGCGCTTCGGGCTACGGCATCTCCGGCACACCGTCGGCAGTGTTCGACGGTACCGAACTGGTCGTCGGCGGGTCGACCACTACCATGTATCCGACCTACGAGCCAATCGTGACCAGCGAGCTGGCCACCACCAGCCCCCTGACCATCAGCGCCCAGTACGTCCTGCTCAACGGACAGGTCAACCTGCAGGCCGATATCGCCGTTGATCTGGCCACCAGTGGCGCCAACCGTCAGGTCATGTTCTTCGTGACCCAGATGGACCTGCACGGCAATCTGAACATGGTCGTCGCCATGCTGCCGGATGAGCCCTTCAGCCTGACTGCGCCCGGCGAGTCGGTCTCGGTCCTGCGCTCCTTTCCCATGAGCGCCGCCTGGAACGAGCCGGACCTGAACATCATCGTGCTGGTGCAGGACACGGTGACCAAGCAGATCTACCAGGCCGCCCAGGCCATCCCCAACTACGCGGGCACCATCGTCATCGACTGCGACCCCGACGGCGTGGACGCCGGCTGGACCCTCACCGGCCCCGGCACCACGCTCTCCCGCAACGGCGACCTGACCTTGGGCGTCTTCTCGGTCGGCACCTACACCGTGGACTGGGAGGCGATACCCTATTGGGACACGCCGGTCACCCCGCAGATGCAGACCCTCGTTGAGGGCGACACGCTCACCTTCACCGGAGCCTATGCCAACGGCCCCTTCG
>JAJRWA010000234.1 GCA_024277025.1 Candidatus Krumholzibacteriota bacterium
CTCCGGGGAACTGGTGCAGGTTTCCGCCGAGATACGCAACGTGGGGCGGCCGGACATTGCCGCGGTGGCGGTGGCGCTGTTCGTGGACGGCGAGGCCGTGGACGAGGTTCTGGTCAACGACATTCCGGCCGGCGGCAGCAGACCGGTGGAGTTGGCCTGGCCGTCGGCGGAGGCGGGCCGTCACTGGGTGAATCTGGTGATCGACCCGGAGCAGACGCTGGACGAGCGCAGCAAGGGCAACAACGAATACGGCGCGTGGCTGCGCGTCTCCGGCCAGGCCAACCCCAAGCCCGACATCGAGGTCAGCGCCATCTATATTGCCGAGGACGCGGCCCAGGCCAGCGTTGCGGAGCGCGCCGGCATTCTGCCCATCAAGATCGAACTGCACAATGCCGGCTACGCGGGCGTCAACAACCTGCCCGTAGAAATCCTGGTGGACGGCAATCACGCCACCACTGTCAACGTTAGCCGGCTTGATCCCGACCAGGTGTACCCCCTGTCGGTCCCTCTCCCGGATCCGGGCCTGGGCCACCATATCATCACCGCGCGGCTGGACCCGGACAACAGCCTGAACCTGGATCTGTTGCAACAGGACTGGGCGCAGGGCTTCACTTTCCCCACGCCGGACTACAAGCCCATGCTCTACATTCCCCCCTCTGCGGCCCAGCTTTCGGGTCTCTGGGGGTTCATCGGCCCGCAGCCCATGAAGGACGAATACAATGGCGCCGTCTATTACCACAACGGCCGCATGGACGGCTTCGACATGTCCAGCGACGCCAAGATAATCGTTGCCGGCTCTGTGGGCGGCGGCGTGTGGCGCTCCGAGGACTACGGCGCTACCTGGGACCCCATCACCGACCCGCTCAACCAGCCGGAGTTCACGAGCGTCGCCCTGGACCCCAAGGACCCGGACATCATCTACGCGCTCTCCGGGGCTTCGTACTCCATCTACAAATCGCTGGACGGCGGCAAGTCCTGGTCCCTGTTCACAAGCAGACTGTCCGGCGCGGGCAGCACAGTCTTCACAGCCATACTCGTCCGCTATGAGGGCGGCGGCAACACGGTCGCCCTCTATGTGGCGGACAGCAGCGGGCTTTGGGTGTGGCAGGGCGACCGCAAGGCGACCTCCGCGCCGGTCAGCGCCTGGCATCACGTATGGCAGCACAAGCCCGGGTCCACAGGCAACATGACAGACCTGCTCATCACGGCGGAATCCGCGCCGCAGGTCTATCTGGGCGTGTACAAAGACGGGGTCTATCGGGTGTCGCTGTCCGATCTGCTGAAGGCGGTCTCTCAGAAAAAGGCTCCCACATGGACGGCCCTCAAGTCGGGCATCACCACCACGACGCCGGCCGGCTTCTTCCTCGGCAATTCCAAGGCCAAGCCGAGCCGGGTATTCCTGATGATTACCCGTGGGCCGGAGTGCGCCAAAGACGCGGGCGCGTCCCTGTCGCTCTATCGGCTGGACAACGTCGCCACCCAGTGGACCCATGTCAGCGACCCGACCGACACGTCCAAAACGGACAATATCTGCGGCATCACGTATGCCGCGTTCTTGAAAGTAAATCCGGCCAAGCCGGACATCCTCTATGTGGGCGGCGTGCCGGGCTACCGATCCACCGACGGCGGCAAGACCTGGTCCAAGAGCAACAAAATCCCCTACGTGCACGACGACTACAAGTGGGCAATGTTCGACCCGTCTGACCCGTCAGTGGTCTTCTTCAGCAGCGACGGCGGCGTCTTCCGCTGCATCAACGACGGGGCCAGTTGCGACACGCTGGGCAGGGACCTGGAAACGGGTATGTTCTTCGACATCGCGCTGGGCACTGGCAAGCAACCCTTGATCATCGGCGGCACGCAGGACAACGGCACGCTCCGCTACGACGGCAACCTGGAATGGAAATACATCCGCGGGGGCGACGGCAGGTACTGTCTCATCCACCCCGACAACAACGACATCATGTATTCCCAGCATCAACATGCCGACTCCACCCAGCGAAGCGCGGACGGGGGCACAAGCTGGACTTGGTATAACGTCAACAAGGGCCTGCCTCCAGCTAAAGACTTCACAGGCATGCCCTATCTGGCGCTGGACCCCAACCGGAAAGACACGGTGTTGATCACGGCCGCGACCAAGGGGAGTTCGGGGCAGGTTTTCCGCACCACGGACGGCGGCAAGAACTGGTCTCCCATCGGCCCCGCGCCGGCGTCCATGCGCGGCAGCATCGTGCGCATCCTGATCGATGGGGCCAATGACCGCTACTATGCGGGATCGACCGGCGGCCAGATATGGGCGGTCAAGGGCAGCGACGCGAGCGCGAACAAGTGGAAGCTCATCTATGACGACAAGACCCAGGGCTGGGCGCATGAAATCATCATGGACCCGGACGACGCTAATACGCTGTACGTGAGCTTCACGGGTTGGGGAGGGGCCAAACGCGTGATTGAGCTGAAGCGCACCGGCACGGGCGCATGGCCGGGCGCCACCGCCGACTGGCAGGCCACGCCCATCGCCGGCGGGCTGCCCGGTATCACCAGTTGGGGCGGGCCTAACGGCGCTGTACGCGGCCTTGCCCTGGAACCCAATTCGGGCAGCGCCACCGTGCTCTACCTGGGAACCGAGCGCGGCGTCTACTATGGCCGCCGCGAGGCCAACTCCACGGCCTGGACCTGGGCGCTGGACTCGTGCGGCATGCCGCGCACCTACATCTCCGACCTCGTGCCGCACAGTTCCGGTCTGTGGATCGCGGCCGCCACCTATGGCCGCGGCGTCTACGCGCGCGGCGCCGGCGCCACCATCCGCACGCCGGACAAATACGACACGCCCCAGCGCAACGATACCCTCGCCACCGCGGCCAGGCTGCCCGATATGGTGTTGCCGTCCTCGCCGTTTTCTTCGGCCCTCTACGTGGATAACCTGACCCTGGACCGCGGCGACGATGTGGACTACTTCAAGGTGAAGATGCCGCCCTATAACTCCAAGGACTGTCTGGATGCCAACGACCCCTTGCTTGATCAGCCCGACGTGTTCCAATGCCTGCTGGGCATTTCCATCACCGCGCCGGACACGCCCGACCTATTCGAGATCGCGATCTACCGTTCCGACGGCACGCCCTATCTGCAACCTACTACCCAATCCGCCCTGAATCTTGGCATAGAGCGTCCTTACGACATTTTCACCGATGGCGAGTTCATTCTGCGCATCCGCGACCTGACCGGCTGCCGCGCCAAATACAGCCTGTCGTTCACATACAACCGGTGGATTATGGTGAAGAACGTGCCCCCGCTGCTCTATGACCCGCCGCTGCTCAACCGCATCGTGCCCGTACTCGGCGACTTCCCGTGGGTCTTCCCCGGCGATCCGGGGCTGATTGACCGGGGCTTTACGGAACCGCTGGGCGACCTGCCCGAACAGCGCGTCACCTTCCAGTGGCAGACGGGCGGCGACTTCTCGATCACCATGGCCGTGGGCGGGGGGCGCGACCTGAACGTGACGCTCTACAACGCGCAGAACAAGCCCATCGCGCAGGGCCAGGTCATGGGGAATTCTGCGGACGGCTCAGTCACGATCAAGGGCATCGACGTCGAGGA
>JAJRWA010000235.1 GCA_024277025.1 Candidatus Krumholzibacteriota bacterium
CCATGAAGAAGAGCGCCGGGGACCATCACCACTGATCAGTAGTCGCCGTGGCCGCCGCGGTTCTTCTTGAGCTGGGAGCGGCGTTTCTTCTCATCGAGACGCCGCTCTTTGCTGGCCCGGGTCGGTCTGGTCTTCCGGCGCTGCTTGGGCGGTATGAGATTCTCCCGGATCAGCGCGGCCAGACGCTGGGTCACGTCCTCGCGATTGCGCCGCTGGCTGCGGTAGCTGTCGCTGGCCAGGATCAGGTCGCCATCCATGGTCAGCCGCGCCTGCAGGGCCCGGCGCAGGCGGTTCCGCTGGGTCTCGGTCAACGCCGCCGACGTCTCCAGATTCCATCTCACCTGAATCCGCGTATCGGACGTGTTGACGTGCTGCCCGCCCGGACCGGACGACCGGCTGGCTGTATAGCTGAGCTCGGCGGCCGCAATGGTCACGCTGTCGTTGATGATCAGATCGTCGGCCATGGCTTTGTCACTTCCTGCGGTTGTGTTTATCATAGGCCGCAGTGTCGCCTGAATTCAACCGTGCAAAGGGGCTGCCCGTGATCATCCGCAAGCTCAGCGAAGTCGAAAAAACACCTGTCGCCATGGAGGGCGTACGCGGCATCACCAAACAACTGGTGCTCGGCAGCGCCGACGGCGTGCCGAATTTCTCGTTTCGGGTCTTCACCCTGGAACCCGGCGGCCACTCCCCCCACCACAGCCATGAGCAGGTCGAGCACCTGAACTTCGTGCTCTCGGGCAGCGGCGCCCTGGTCGACGGCGAGGGCGCGCTGAACCCGATCGGTCCGGGCGAATTCGCCTTTGTGCCGCCCGGCGAAAAGCATCAGTTCCGCAATACGGGTGACGAGCCGTTCGTGTTTATTTGCGCGGTGCCGAAGTCGTACGAGTAGGGTGACTGCGGCCCCGGGCCCCGGGACCTACTCCTCCACCGGCACCGCCGGCTCCGCGCCGGCCGCCTCTTCATCGCCCAGCAGGTAGTGCCGGAACCACGCCAACTCGCGCGATTCGTAGTCCAGCATGTGACTCGGCCGGTTGATCCCATGCCCCTCGCCCGGATAGAGCACGAGCCGGCTGTCCACGCCATTCAACTGCAGGTAGTGGAACATCTCGATCGACTGGCGCGGATCGACCGGCTCGTCGTCCAGCCCGTGCATCACCAGCGTCGGCGTGACGATCTGTCCCGCGCGTGAAGCGGGACTGTGCTCCCACATCAGCTGCAGGTCCTTGTCCCAGGGCTGATCGTAGCTGTCGATGAACAGCTGCGAGTTGTTCTGCCCCATGGCCGAAGTGTAGTTCCAGATCCCGGCGATCGAGACCGCGGACCGGAACCGGTCGGTGCGCGAGACCACCACGTCGGTCATCAGGCCGCCGTAGCTGTAGCCGGTGAAGCCCAGCCGGTCCGGATCCACGGTGCCGCGCTCGACCAGGGCGTCGACCGCCGCCATGATGTCCTTGAAGTCATTGGTCCCGAAGTTACGATACACGCCGCGCAGGAATTCGGCGCCATAGCCCGTACCGCCGCGCGGATTCAGGATGAACACAGCGAAGCCGCTCTTGGCCAGCACCTGCCACGGGTAGCGCGTGGTCCAGGCGTTGCCGTAGCGCGAGTAGGGGCCGCCGTGCATCTCGATGATCGCCGGCAGACGGTCGGTTTCGGACGCGCCCGGCGGCAGGAACAGGAAGCCGTCCACCATCACGCCGTCGTATCCCGGCAGGGTCAGTTTGTGCGCCGCGAACAGGTCGTACTCCGCTACCGAATCGTTGACCGAGACCATCTCCCGCGCGGCCGCACCCAGCTTGCCGACGAACAACGCCCCCGGCTTGTCCAGTGCCGTCTCCAGATAGGCGTACCGATCACCGCCCACGCTCAGCCCGAACAGCGAGCCGTCCAGGTCCGTCATCTGCTTCACGCCGCCCCGGCGCGCATCGATCCGGTACAGATCCAGGTCCGTGCCCTGGGCGCCGGCCACATACAGGTAGCGGCCCTTCGGCCCCCACTTGGGAGCCGCGCCGGGCGTGCTGCCGTAGCCGCCCAGCGTGTAGTCCACATCACCGGTCAGGACGCGCACCTCGCCCGTGCCCAGATCGCGCACCACGACGTCCTTCAGGTTCAGGTAGGCGCGATACTCTTCATCGCGGTCGGTGAAGTAGGCCAACCGGGTGCCATCAGGCGAGAACGAAGCCGCCGAGCTGTGCCGCTCCGGGCCGGTGATCGTCTCCATTTCACCGGAAGCCAGGTCCAGCAGGCCGATCTGCTGCTCCTCGTCGATGAGGCTGGAAAAACGCGCGTTGTAGGTCACGGCCAAAGTCTTGCCGTCCGGCGACCAGGCCGCTTCGTAGGGATGCCTGGGCGCAAAGGTCAGCTGGCGCGGCTCGAAATCGGCATCGACGTCGGTCGCAGCCACCAGCCACAGCTGCTGGTACTCGTCCGGATGTTCGATGCGGTCGTACACCTGCCAGTCCTGGCGATCGGCCGGCATCTCGCTCTCGGTGGTGTCCTCTGCGGCCGGTGCCGGATCCGCCAGCACCACCAGAAACTCGCCGTCGGGCGACCACCAGTACGCCCCCACGCCGCCCTCGACCGCGGTCACGGGCCGTGGCTCGCTGCCATCCAGGGGGTTGACCCACACCTGGGCAGCATCGTCTTCGGTGCGCAGGAAACTGAGGCTGCCGTCCGGACGCCAGGCCAGACCACCGGTGCCCGCGTCGGTGAAACTCAGTTGCCTGACGTCACCGGATTTCACGTCGCCCAGATACAGGCGCGTGACCCGCTTGTCGTCGGCCAGATCGCGGTGGGTCTGTCGCCAGGCCACCAGACGGCCATCCGGTGACACGGACGGCGACATCAGCACCGGCACTGCCAGGAACTTCTCCAGGGTGAAGTCAGGGGCCTCGTCGGCCAGGGCCACGCCGGCAATCGCCGACAGGAGACAGACAAACAGCAACAGACGGCGCACCATGGATGGTCCTCCCGCTTCAGGTTGGCAAAAATGATCTCACAGGAAAATATGGTAGCGTTTGGCCGCATATTAGGAAAGACCGGATAGATTCCACGCAGTCTCGCCCAGCCCGCGCGTCGCCTGAACCGGTCTTTCCAAAAATCAATCGGCAACTCCCAAAACGGTCCGTTTAACAGTAAAAATATACAACTGCAACAAGAGCAACGTGTTACTGGGAGTTGCCGACTCCGATATCACCCGTCCGTAGTCCCCCGGACACTTATAAAAGCCGCAACCCGATGTTTTGCATGCACGTTGGTTGAATTTTTCTGAAGTTTTTTCCGCCGACTACGGCGCCGCGAACAGGACCGGCTCACCAGCCAACTGCCCACCGTCCCGTTTCAGCTCGTCAAAGTGCCGGGCGCGGCCCTGCAGCATCCAGTCCACCCGGTAGACGTCGCGGTGATGATCGACCGCCCGCTCGTACCAGCGCGAAGCCGCCCGGTAGCGCCCCTCGCGCGCCTTGATCTCGCCCACGCGCGCGGCGGCCACCAGGCGGTATGGCTCCAGGTGATCGCCGCCCCCGGCCGTCGCGGCTGCCCGATACTGGCGCTCGGCCGCGGCGATATCGCCCAGTCGCAGCCGGCCCTCGCCGGCATAAAAAGCCGCCCGCAGCGAGAATTCAGCGCGCGCTTCCAGTTCAGCAACCACCCGTGGCAGCGCAGCGGGCGGCGACTGCCAGACCGCCGCCACCAGGGCATCGGGCACGCCGTCGCCGCGGTCAGCCTTCAATTCCGCCAGTTGCCGGCGCGCGAACTCGGTCACCCAGTCCGGCTGGGCGGGCGCCGCCGCCACGATGGCCGCAAACTCCGGCTCCGCCACCGCCGGTCCCTGCAGCAGGCGGTCGGTCCAGGCGCGGTAGGTGCGGATCATCCACAGGGAGACCGAGTCAACCGGCGCCACCGAACTGGCGACTGCCCGAGCCACCGCAGCGTCGCTGCGCTCGGCCAGATTCGCCGCCAGCCCCGGCGCCAACAGGCGCATGGCTTCCAGGGGCAAGGTCAGGCGCGCATACAACGGATAGTCGGCCTGCAGGCTGACGGCCTGGGGCAAGCCTTCCTCCCAGCGCCCCTCGAACAGCACGTTGACCACCATGGCCAGGGTGTGAAAATCCACCGCTTTGGCGCTGGCCCCGGCGGCGGCGACCTCGATCATCGCCAGGCCGCGGGCCCGGTCGCCCGTCGGCAGGAAGACCAGCTTCGACAGGAACTGATACACTGCCGGCACCGCATCCGAAAAGTACAGGAAGGCCCCCAGCAAGCCGTTGGCGACCGGATCGTCCGGATGACTGGCCAGGTAGAACTCCAGGTCCTTCTTGCCGCGCCCGGCCTCGCGTCCGGCCGCATAGAAGCTGCCGCCCTGGGCATGGGTCTGCGAGCGGACCAGCCAGGCCCAGCCGCGCAGGCGCCGCAAAGCCAGCTCGTCACCACCTGCGGCCAGGCGCTCGTCACAGATATCGATGGCCTGCTGCAAGTCAGTCAGCACCGGTTGGGATTGCGCCTTTGCCAGGGACTTGTCCAGATCATCTTCGGACACCGCCTCGAGATCCAAACGGGCGCGGGCGATGAGATAGAAAGGCTCACCTGCGCATTCATTGGCCAGCGAATCCAGCAGAGCTGCCGCCGCCCGGGGACGCCCGTCATAAATGCGGGTCAGCAGTTCGGCGTACTCGGCAGGAGCCAGATCCCGGGCCAAGGCCCCGCCCGGCAGGACGACCAGCAACAATCCGGCGACAATCAGGCACTTGCGACACATCCGGTGGCTCCTCAAGTCTGTCCATCCTTTGCTTGAAGGGCCAAGTCTATGGCATTTCCCGCCTTTTGTCCGCACAGAGCCGCGAATTAAGGCTATAATTGAGACGATGACTTGACGTGCCGGCCGCACCCACGGCCGCGCAACTTCTCTTCTTACTTGAGGTGCATGCAAAATGGCCCTCCGCAGCTTTTACAAGTGGACAATGGATGGGGATGTCGCCGACAGCCCGGCTCCGGTCGAGGACCGCTCCGGGTCGGCCCCCGCCTCTGCGCCCACGCGGGCCGCAGACCTGGTGATCGAGAAGAAGCGGCTGCAACTCGTCGGGTTGGATCCCGAGAAGTTCGACTACTTCTTTGAGAAGTACTACGACCAGATCTTCAAGTTCGCCTTCTGGCGCACGGGAGACCACGACCTGGCGGCCGATGTGGCCGGCGAAACCTTCGCCGTGGCCTGGGACCGCCGCCGGCAGTTCCGCTGGCAGGGCTACAGCTTCGGGGCCTGGTTGTTCCAGATCGCGCGCAGCGTGCTGAGCCACGAACAGCGGCGACAGCAGACGCGGCGGGAAACCGCCTATGTACCCGAACAGCATGACCGCGCCGACACGCTGACGCCGGACGATGATCTGGCCCGGCGGACGGATCAGGAAGTGATGCGACGGTGCCTGGCGCAGCTCAACGCCGCCCAGCACGAGGTCATCGTCCTGAACCACTTCCTGGGCCTGACAACCCGGGAGATCGCCGTGGTCACGACCCTGCCCCTGGGCACGGTGAACAGTCATCTGCGGCGGGGCAAGCGCGAGTTGCGGCGCCACCTGAGCGAGCACGGCGAGGCCGGCGGTCTGTCGGCCGAGGCCCTGCGGATCGTGAAACGAGCCGACATCGAGGAATCGGGGCTGAATATCGTGACCCCGGACGAGAAGTGAACCATCGCCATGGTGAGAACATGACACGGGATTTCGACAGACTCATCACCAAAGCCGCACCGGTCGTGCCGGACAGCGGGCCGAGCCGACGTGTGGCCCGGGCGCTGTTGCATGAGCGCATGCGAAGACACGCGCATCAACGCAACCGGCGGGGCCGTTGGGGCGTGTCACTGGCCGCAGGACTGGCCTTCCTCTGGGTCATTGGCGGCCAGATCGGCCAGTTGGGCAGTGACAGTTTCGAGTTGGAACTCAAGTCCTTCACCGACAGCGGCGGCCGATCTGTTCCCGTGGCCGTCAGCAAGACCAGAGGAATCGTCGTCAATACGCTGCCAGACATGACCGCAGAGGATATCCAGGAATTCCAGCAGCAAATCCTGCTGGACGAAGGGATAATCGTCGACCTGCACGGGTTTTCCTTCGACGGCAGCACGCCGTACTGGCAGGTCACGCGCCTGGTCGTGACCAATGGCACTTCCCATACGGTCACCGGCGATCCCGTGGATCTGAGCGTTGAGAACGGGCGCCTGCCACGCAGCGCCATCCCGTTCTTCAGCAATTTGGCCGCCGGGTTCATGGCCGAGGTGAACGGGGGCCGGATCCCGGCCACGGACTTCGCCACGGTTTCGGCCTGCGGTATCAACTTCAAGGTCAAACAATGGCAACGACACTATCCGGAGGTCGGTTTGGTGACCTACTACCGAGGCCATCCTGTCGACTAGCCGGGTCTAGCCGTTGATTTCGAAGTAGATGGCCGCCGCCACGGCAACTTGGTCCACAGCCGGTACCTCCGGCTCCGCATCGGCTTTTTCCAGTTTGCAGGCACAGACGCACTCCCCGTCGGGAGTTTCCGCGGCGGTGGTCACAGGTATCTTGTCTTCTTCCAGTTTTCTGAACATTGATACAACTCTCCTCGATTGCGGCAGAATTCCAAGTCACGATATCACGACAAACTCGTATCGTCCAGCCAACGTCGTGAAGCAGGCGACATGGCCAACACCTGCACCAGCATCTTCAGGGACTGCTCCTTTCCGGACCGCACGCGCCGGCAAACCGCCGACGGTACCGACATCTGGCCCGTCGTAAGATCCGCGTTCTCCGCCTGCGCGGCGAAACATACGCTGCACAGGCGCAGGGCCCAGCACCGACCGCACCGGTCCCGCACGGCCTGGTGGAAGTCCCCGTACAATCGGGCCACGGCCGGACCTTCGATTCCAGTCTTGATCGTGCCCAGCGACATCACCTCCCCTGTCCGTTCGCACGGCTGCAGTCGGCCGGCCGCCGTCACGTGCAGCTTGCGTCGACCGGGCCGGCAGTTGGCGCCAGGCGCAAAAGTTGCCCCCAGTGGCGACCGGGACCGGTGGTGCAGCCGTATGAGCTCAGGCTCAAACAGGGCCCTGATCACAGGGCTCAAGTCATTGCGGCGTCCAACTGCCAAGGACCGCAGGTACTCCCGCCGTGCCTGTTCCACTTGGACGGAAATCGCCGGCAGACCCACTGCCGACTCCAGGTTCCGGGGCCAGTCCTGGCCCTGGAGATTGGCGAAATTGACGGTCAACCTGGGCGGCGTGGCCACGCCTTGGGCAAGATAGGGCGGGAAGCACCTGAAGAACTCGGCCACAGCGAACAAGTCCACTGGCGGAGCCAGAGTCACGATGTAGCTCAGTCGGTCGGCAACGCCCGGATCGCGATCCAGCAGGTAACTGATATTGGCCATGATCCGGTCAAAGGTGGACTTGCCGGTTTGGTCGACCCGGTAACGATCGTGCTGTGCCGCCGCTCCATCTATGCTGATCTGCAGGTGGACCCCCGACTGCAGGACCCAGTCGGCAACGCCAGCATCCAGCAGCACACCATTGGTATCGACAATGAAGATCGTGTCGACGCCCCGCGCATGGGCCCTGGCTGCGGCGATCACACCAGTGATCACCTCCCTGTTCAACAGAGCCTCGCCCCCATAGAACGAAATCACCGGCGTACGGGCGCCATCCCGTCGATCCAGGAAGTACTCCGTCGCCGCCAGAGCCGTCGCCATGGTCATGGCACCAGAACCGTGGGGCCGCACCCAGCCCAGCTTTGCGCCGTGCAGACAATATGCGCAGCGCAGGTTGCAGGCTTCGGTCACCGTCAACACCAGGTGCTGGAGATCCCGGTCCACCAGTTGGTCGACTTCAGTCCGGGACACAAGCCGGGTTCGTGGCGCCAGAAACAGCCCCGCCCGCTGCCGAGCCCGGCGCAAGGCGCGCCTTGCCGCGGGAACGATCGGCTTCTCTCCCCTCAACAAGGCAGCCAGCGGCGGCGCAACGGCCACGAGCTGCTGAGTGTTGAGATCGTAGGCATACCAATCCGCATCGACGGCTAACACGCGGCGGGCGGGAAGAGGCGGCATTGCGGTTCCAAAGGGGAAAATGGGAAGAGACCGCAGCGAGCACGACCTCTTCCCTGGGCGAGAGACATCCATTATAGCACATACAGTTGATTGCTGGTCAACAGTTTTCTCCTTGCTGCGGCGTACCACAATAACAGTGGCCAAATCCCGCAATATTCGTTTCCTTCAGGTACAGGCTGCTCCGCGACTCGCGCGACCAGGGGCCGGCTCCGCATCTGACGATATCCCACCCATCTGCCCCTGTGTTCGGACGGCACGGCGTTTGCGAAGAGCAGTCGCAAGGATTGTTGCCAGTCACCGCAACCGGCCGTCGTTTTTGATGATGGCGCAGGTGCGGCGACCACCTGAACGACGGATCAAACGGGGGTCCACCAATGGCCGAAGAGATCAAGAAAACCCTGCACAACCACTTGTTGGCGCTCAAGAACGACGAACGCGTCTTCGAAAACGCCTTCCAGGGCGTCAGCCGCATGATCCTCGACAGCGAGATCGAGAAGGTCGTCGTCAACGGCAAGACCACCTACGACTTCAAGATCTTCCGCTCCGGCAAGAAACACATCATCGGCATGTACGATGAGATCAACAGCTTCGTGTCCTACGTGAAGGACGCCGCAGAGGGCGGATCGTCCAAGGAAATGGCCTACGTGCTGGTCGGCGAACCCGGCAACGGCAAGACCTTCTTCGTGGAATACGTCAGCCGCCTGTATCGTGAATTTTTGACGAATGATCGCAACCGCAAGTACAGCTTCCGCTTCGTGGGCCTGGACAAAATCGGGTCATACGGCAAGATAACATCCATCGAAAGCCAGACTTACGAGGACCCGGCCGTCCTGGGCATGAACCTCCTCGAATCCGTCGACGAAAGCCGCGGCTATCTGGAACGCAAGGTGGGTTTCAGCGAGGCCCAGCTCCAGGAGATGTACGAGAACTACCGCCCCCTGGGCGCCTGCAGCGGCTACATCTGGCAGGAGATTCGCGAGAAGTGCAACGGCAGGATCGTCGACATGCTCAAGCACATCGAGATCTTCCCCGTCCCGCTGACCGAGAGCCTGGGCACGATCACCGGCAAGTACCCCGCCAAGGACAAGATCACCAGCAGCGCGGTCGACCTGCTCGGCGAGGAATCCATCCAGCGGCTGCTGCACATCACCGACACCAACAATCCCTACCGCTTTGACCTGCGGCGCGGCGCCCTGGCGCGCGTGGCCGGCGGCGGCATCCACTTCTCGGACGAGATGTTCAAGAACAAGAAGGATCTGGTGCAGGTCTATCTGGGCGTGATCCAGAACCGCACCATCGAGATCGACGGCTTCAAGTGGCCCATCGACACCCTGATCGTGGCCACCAGCAACAACAGCGAGTTCAACCGCTTCCTGGCCGAGAAGGAAGAGGCGCCCATCGTGGACCGCTGCCGGATCAGCTACATCTCGCACAACACGAACTACCTGCTACAGAAGGAGCTGACCCAGTACGCCATCGGCAGCGAGTCCAAGACCACCCTGACCCGCGAGAAGCTGCACCAGGACCCGAACCTGAACTACGCCGCTTCGGTGGCCGCGGTGCTCACGCGCCTGCCCCACAGCGAGAAGCTGACGCCCATCGAGACCATGAAACTGGCGGCGGGTGAAGTGGCGGGCGAGAAAAGCATCAAGGCCCTGGCCGAGGTCATCGACACCCTGAGCCAGGATACGGACATCACCAACCGCTTCGGCCAGAAGGGGCTGGGCCAGCGCAACCTGGGCCGGGCCGTCCAACTGATGGTCGAAAGCAGCGAGACCAACGAGGGCGAATGCATGTTCGCCTACGACGTGTTCAAGACCATCGAACGGGTGATCCTGGACTACGTTAACGACAACAACGACCGCGCCAAGTACCTCGAGGACCTGAAGACCGCGCGCGGCCTCTACCGCGAGCGCATCATGACCGAAATGTTCAACGCCTACATGGACGAGCCCCAGGCCATCCGCAAGGATGTCATGAGCTACGTCAACATGATCATCGGTATCGACGCCGAGCAGCTGGGCCCGGACAAGATGTGGAAATACAAGGATCCCCAGACCGGCGAACTGCGCGCCCTGAAGGTGGACGAGCGCTTCATCAAGAGCATCGAGAGCCGCCTGCAGCTGAAGACCGACGAGCAGCGCGAGACTTTCCGCACTTCGATCCGCAAGATCTACGGGCAGAAGATCAGCCTGGATCCGAACTACGACTTCATGGACAACCTGGAGCTGGTCAAGGCCGTGACCGATGTGCGGCTGAAGAGCGACATCGCCGGTGCGGGCAGCCTGATCGGCGCTTTGGCCAACCGCACCAACGAGGAGAACCAGAAGCTGTACGACCGGATGATCGACATCATGCTGAACAAGCTGGGGTACTGCCGGACCTGCGCGCAAAAGACGATCGAGTACTTCTGTACCCAGGAAGATGAGAGCTGATCATGTCCGCGCGCGATCACGAGAAACCGGCCCGGCCCGGTGACCACAAGGTCCCCGAAGCGCCGGCTGCGCCCGACTACACGCCCGGCGTGGACATCATCCACCAGGTGTGGAACACGCCCTACGTGTACGGCGACCTGACCTTCATCCAGGCCATGGGCACGCCGCGCGGTGCATACACCGCGCGCATCGGCTCGCTGGACGAACTTATGGAGCTGGACAAGAAGCGCGAAGAGGACGGCTTTCCCCGCAAGATCCGTATCGGCAAACTGGTCAAGCCCGGACGCGGCGGACACCAGAAAGTCATCGTGGTGCCGACGACTGTCGAAGAGAAGTTCGTGCACGACCCCAACTTCAAACAGGACGAGGAGGGCGGCGGCGCCGGTGGCAGCGGTGACGGCGCCGAAGGCGAAGTGATCGGCGAGCAGCCCGTCCGGCCCCAGGAGGGCGAGGGCGAAGGCACCGGACCGGGCCAGGGCGAGGGCGGACCCCACGAGATGGAATCCAACGCCTACGATCTGGGCAAGATCCTGACCGAGCAGTTCAGCCTGCCCAACCTCAGGGACAAGGGCAAGAAGCGCTCGCTGACCAAGTACACCTACGACCTGACCGACCGCAACCGCGGCTTTGGCCAGTTGTTGGACAAGAAGGCGACGCTGCGCCAGGTCGTCGAGACGAACATCAACCTGGGCCGGATCGACCCGGCCAGGGACATCGACACCAGCGAATTCCTGGTGGCGCCGCGGGACCGCATCTACCGCATCCTGTCGCGGGAGAAGGACTTCGAATCCCAGGCGGTGGTCTTCTTCCTGCGCGATTATTCGGGCTCGATGAGCGGCAAGCCGACCGAGGTGGTCGTCAGCCAGCACGTGATGATCTACAGCTGGATCCTGTATCAATACGCGGGGCAGGTCGAGTCGCGCTTCATCCTGCACGACACCGAGGCCAAGGAAGTCGACGACTTCTACACCTACTACAACAGCCGCGTCGCCGGTGGCACCAAGGTCGCCACGGCCTTCCGGCTGGTCAACGAGATCGTCCAGCAGGAGAACCTGGCCCGGGACTACAACATCTACGTCTTCCACGGCACCGATGGCGACGACTGGGACACCGAAGGCAAGGAATCGATCCCCGAGATCGAACAGATGATGACCTACGCCGCGCGCATCGGCGTGACCATCGCCGAGAACAGCTACGGCACGCCGGGCGAAACCGAGGTCGAGAAGTACCTCAAGGGTTCGGGGTTGCTGGAAAAGAAAAAGAACCTGATCCGGTTGGATGTCATGAGCGAGAGCGCCGAGGAGCCGCGCATCATCCAGGGCATCAAGAACCTGATCAGCGAATAGGGGACACGCAATGCAGCTGATCGATCAGCACACGAAGGCGATCATGGAAGGGTGCAAGGAGCGCGCCCGCGACGTCGGCCTGAGTTTCGACGACGAGTCCCTGGAGTACGTGGTCACCAACCGGGATATGCTCGAATTGTCGCCCAAGGTGATGATCCCCACCATGTACGACTACTGGGTGCACGACGTCGAGGTGCTGCAGGGCAAGGGCAAGTACGAACTGTACCCCAGCAATCCGTTCGAGACCGTGATCAACACCCGGCCAGCGATCAGCTTCTACAACGACAACAATCCCGACTGGTTGAACGTGATGATCTTCTATCACGTCATCGGGCACATCGACTTCTTTCAGAACAACCTGTACTTCAAGCACACCTGGGACGACGACTTCGCGGGCCAGGCGCTGGCCGACAAAAGGACCATCGCCCGTCTGCGCTCGGAAAAGGGGCGCTGGGTCGACTACGTTATCGAGTTCGCCCGCTCGCTGGACAACCAGGTGGACTACCACGGCGTGCTGGCCGACCAGCACCGTCCGGCCCGCAACAGCCTGCCGGCCCGCGTCGACTACTACTTCGACGTCTTCCTGCAGGACGAGCAACAGGTTCGGGTCAACGAATACGTGCAGGAGATCGAGCGCTACAACAAGTGTGTGCGCGAGAACCCGCAGGGCGGCGAGGACGAATTCTTCCAGCCGATCCTCAACCAGCACCCCGAGTTTGCGGCCATGTTCGAGAAGGAAGGCGGCGGCCGCCGCGAACGCGGACGCGACCTGCTGCAGTTCCTGATCGACCACTCGGATTTCCTGGACCGTGACGAGAACAAGTGGATGAAGACCATCCTGCAGATCGTGCGCAAGACCTCACTGTACTTCCAGCCCCAGATCCGCACCAAGATCATGAACGAGGGCTGGGCCAGCTACTGGCACGAGACCCTGTTCATGCGCGACGACCGTATCGGTGGCCACGAAGTCGATTTCGCGCGGGTCAACTCGGCCGTCACGTCAATGCCGCGCGTGGGCCTGAACCCCTACGCCCTCGGCATGCGGCTGTTCTACTTCATCGAGGAAGCGGCCGACAAGGGACGCTACAGCCAGCAGTTCCTGTCCCTGCTGGACCGCGATCAGCGGCGCAAGTTCGACCAGGGCACCGGCACGGGCCAGGATTTCATCTTCGCCGTGCGCGAGAACCTGAACGACTTCCTGTTCGTGAACAACTTCATCGAGCAGGACTTCGTCACGCGCAACAAGCTCTTTGTGGCCGACAAAGTGCTCGACGAGCAACGCATGGTCTGGCAGTGGTACGTCAAGAGCCGCAGTGCCGACGACTACAAGGCCATGGTCAAGGAACAGCTCTACCACCCGCCCCATATCACGATTGACCTGGACCAGACCGGCAACGACGCCCTCTTCCTGGTCCACCATTTCGAGGGCAAGCCGCTGGTCAAGGAGTTCATCCACAACACGTTGCTGGGCACCGAGTTCCTTTGGGGCCGCAAGGTCATGCTCGAGACCACCGAGGTGAAATCGATCAAGAAGCCGGACGCCCAGCAGCCGGTCCTGCCGGGCATGGGGCCGATCCCCGACCACGAAGCCGAACCGGAGATCGAATGGCAACGCGTCCGGTACACCATGAAGGACCGCAAGCTGAGCAAGGGACTGGTCTAGACATGGAACACGTCCGCAAGGCCATGGAGGCATTGGAAGATAGCCAGCGCGGTCAGGACCGTTCGCGGACGATCACGTTCGAGGAGTTCCTGGTCCAACTGCGGCAGGACCCCGAGAAGATGATCCGCAACGTGCATCAGGTTTTCCACGACATGGTGCGCACGTTTGTCGGCAGCGGGCACGACGAGTACCCCGAGGACCCCGAGTCCATCAACTTCATTTCCTACGATTGCCACGAACTGTTCGTCGAGGGTACGGACCAGCCCTTCTTCGCCGACCGCATCTTCGCCAACCGACTGATGGGCATGATCGACAGCTTCCGCGGCGGCGCCCAGCAGAACAAGATCTTCATCTTCGACGGCCCGCCCGGCTGCGGCAAGTCCATCTTTCTGAACAACCTGCTGCGCAAGTTCGCCGAGTACGCCAACAGCCGCGACGGCATGCGCTACGAGATCGTCTGGCATCTGGACAGCCACCTGCTGGAGCAGCACGGCCTGCACGGCGACACGCCCATGCTGGAGAAGCTGGCCCATCTGTTGGACAGCAGCGAGATACCCGGCACCCTGGCCGACGCGGCGGAAGCCCACCAGCCGCGCCTGCACAAGGGCTTCCTGCAGGTGCCCTGCCCCAGCCACGACAACCCGCTGCTGATGGTGCCCAAAAGCCAGCGCTCGGCCTTCTTCGACAACCTGTTCGAGAGCGACGAGTTCAAGTGGAACCTGAGCTACGGCAAGGAATACGACTGGGTCTTCCGCGACCAGCCCTGCACCATCTGCACCAGCCTGTACCAGGCGCTGCTGCACAAGCTGGACGATCCGGCCCAGGTCTTCCGCATGGTCCACGCCCGGCCCTACGTGATGAACCGGCGCCTGGGCGAGGGCGTGAGCGTGTACAACCCCGGCGACCGGGTCACCCGCCAGCCGGTGATCACCAACGCGCAGCTACAGAAGCGCATTGGCAACCTGCTGCAGGACAGCAACCAGGTGCGCTACCTGTTCTCGCGCTACGCCCGGACCAACAACGGCATCTACGCC
>JAJRWA010000236.1 GCA_024277025.1 Candidatus Krumholzibacteriota bacterium
CGCTTGGCCATCTCCTCGTCCAGCCAGTAGTCCCGGCCGGCTTTCATCTTGGTCTTGGTGTCGGTGCGCCGCGCCACCAGCACGGTCTCGACCAGATCCAGGCCGTCGACCGCCCGATCCACCGTCTCCTTCAGCTTGATCTTCTTGCCCCCGCGCAGGCCCTCGTTGGCGGTGATCACGACCTTGCACTCGGCATCAAGCACCCGGTCCCGGATCGCATCGGCACTGAACCCACCGAAAATGATCGAATGGATGGCCCCGATGCGCGCGCAGGCCAGCATGGTGTAGGCCAGTTCGGGAATCATCGGCATGTAGATCGCGATGCGGTCGCCCTTGCGCACGCCATGGGCCTTCAGCACGTTGGCCACGCGCGCGACGTTGTGCTTCAGTTGCCGGTAGCTGATGTGTTCGTATTCGCCGGGCTCGTCCTTGACCCAGATGATCGCATCCTGGTCGCCCTTCTCCTCCAGATGCCGGTCCACACAATTGAAGCAGGCGTTCAGGCGTCCGCCGTTGAACCAGCTGAAGTCCACGTTCTCGTAGTCGTGATCGAAAACCATGCGCGGCTGGTTGAACCAGGTCAGGGTCTCGGCCTGCTTGCCCCAGAACGTCTCCGGGTCATCTATCGACAGGCGGTACAGGCGCTGGTACTCCTCCATGCTGCCCACATGGGATGTGGCGGCGACATCGGAATTGGGCCCGTAGACCTCATCTTTTTTCTTATCAGCCATGGAAAAATCCTCCTCACGACATTGGGAGAGCCTCAGCGGGTGGACAAACAGGATCGGGAGCCTGCGTTGATACACTCATACCATATTCCGGGTTAAAGGACAATAGCGGTGCGGATATGCGGTGCCCACTGGCGCGATCGGCAACGCCCGGACATGTAGAGGAACTCAACAAAGCGATATTGAGAATCTCAACACATGTAAATTGCTTGATGGCTGATAGTTACCTCATTTACCCCCTTTTTCTCTGTTTTTGCCGCTGACAACTTCAACGCCAAAGCGGGTCTGTGGTAACCCGCGCTTTTTTAAATGACGTATTTGCAACGTGTTATAAGTGTTTAATTTTTGGCACCCTCCATGCAATAGGTCTTGTGTACGTCGGAAGAGTCAAAACCCAGTTTCTTCGGAAACACCTTGAAAGGAAAAAGCCATGTCAGCCATTCTCGTTATCCTCATGGTCGTCCTGTTCTTCGCCGTCGACGCCCTCAAACTGTACATCAAGCGCCGGCGCGGCATCGAGCCCGAAGCCCAGCCTCTGGCCACCTTCTCCTCGATCCAGTTCCCCAAGGGCCTGTTCCTGGCCGACAACCACAGCTGGGCCCGCCTGACCGAGCTGGGCGAATTGAAAGTAGGCATGGACGAGCTGCTGACCCAGGCCCTCGGCGATGTCGACCAGGTCGACGTCATGCCCGTCGGCACGCACCTGCACAAGGGTGATCCCCTGGCCATCATCACCCGCCTGGGCCACAAGTTCCAGGTCACCTCGCCGGTGGACGGCACCGTGGTCGCCGCCAACGAGAACGCCGAAGAGAACCCCCAGTCCGTCAGCAACGACCCCTACGGCCGCGGCTGGCTGGCGACTGTCTGGCCCGTCGAGCACAACGAAGCCCTGCACGCCATGCGCGTCGGTGACCGGGCTGCCGCCTGGCTCAGCCGCGAAACCCAACGCTTCACCGACTTCCTGACCGCCCGCACGAGCCCCGAGATGGTTGGCGCCCTGGCCGCCGACGGCGCCCACCCGGTGATCGGCGCGGCCTGCAGCCTGGACGAAGAGGGCTGGGCTCTGTTCGAGGAAGAGTTCGCCCGCGTCGACTGATCCGCGGCCGCAGACGGACAACGAGACAGGGGAGGCCATTGCGGCCTCCCTTGTCTTCTTGTCCTTGTCGCGATAAAAATAGAAAGGCGCACGCTTCCCGTTGTGCCACCAGGTCTTCAGCAACTCCACCAGGATCCAAGTCTCCAGTATGGTCCCGGCAGCTGCTCCGGCTTCCAGGCTTCCCGGGCTTCTCCACCCGGTCAGCCAGGAACAGAGTCCCGTGTCCAGGAAGTACAACTTCGGTGTCTTGATCAGACGTTATGTCACATTCGTATGGTAAGGCTGGAGCAGATAAACGATGCCCGATGTCTCCAGAATAGATAGCAGCTCTTCGCCGTGTTGGGAGCCACATGGGCATCCCGGGCCAAATCGGCGAAGTTGAGGATCTGGGTTGTGCCCCAAAGAATGTCGCTACCCCTCTCCCAAAGTTCGGACCGCCAGTTTTTCCGCGCGCCCTACCGGGCGTACCTCAGTTCATGAACCCGGTTCACCGGCAACCCCCGGGTCACAACCTTCCGTCCATAGTACTCTGACCAACGATCCGGTAACTCAATGTAACTGCGAAACAACCGCTCCGAAAAGATCTCCGCCAGTTCCAACCGGTGGTTAAACATCCCACGCTCCATCGCCGGCGTCGGACCGCGCGGGCGCTTCTCGCTTCGGCCCTTCATATAGTTCCGCCAAACCAGAAAGATCACAAGGCGCTCAGCGCTCGACTGCCGACGCTTCGACCAGGCAATCGTCTCCCGCTTGTGATTCGCGCCACTGTGCCTGATCAGGTTGTCAAGCAAGTTAATGGGCCACAGCTTGTTGTGCCGGTCCCGGTGCTGAGTGCCCGGCGTTACAATCTGCCGGATGACGCAATCCACGTCCCGGATTGCGGGCGGATATGACTGGTGGGCGTCACTGTGAACCACGGCTGACACCTGACCCGTCAGCGTCACCTGTAACAGGTGGGTCATGTCCTTGCGTACGGCCTGGGGATCAGGCCGGCCATGCTTGTCTTCCAACTCACGGCGGCGAATCTTCTGTGTCTCGGTCATGGTTCCGGACCGCCGTACCTCGCTGTCGGTGAAGTAGATGAAGAAGTCCGTGTGCTTCTCCACCGCGTTGTGGTGGTGAAAGGGGAAGTACTGGCTGAGCTCGAAGGTGACAAAGCCGTCCACGACGATCTCAGACGGTGGCCTGGCGTGCTGCATCTGGGTCGTGTGGTACAGGAAGCAGTGCCTGGCGATGCGCGAGAGAACGTTGTCGACGGTGCCGGGATTGATCTTCAAGTCCCTGGCAATTTGTCGGTTAGCCATGCCGCCGACGGTCTTCATGAAGACGTCCTGGATCAGTTTGGGGTTCTTCATCCAGTAGGTGACACTGAAGGTCTGGGTACTGAAGGACTGTTTGCATGACAGGCAGAGGTATCGTTGTACCCTGCGGTTGTCCGTCTTGCGCCGGTAGGATCCGTCTTCCTTGTAGCGGAAACCGGAGTGTAACGGCAAGTGGTGCTTGCAGTTCTCGTTTGGGCAGTGGGGTGGATGCCAGCCTTTGGGTGTTCTTGACGTGAGGTTCATGGCCTCGGCAGAGCATCACCGGGGCCAGCGACATTCTTTGGGGCACAACCCAAGCGGTAGGGACACCTGATTCCGCATTGATTTCTCCTGCAACTTTTCGCGCCCGTCAATCCGTTCTTCCAGGAGAGAGTTGAGACCGTTTTTCCGGAGATCCCTAGTTGCTCCGCTTGGGCGGCACCACCGTGAGCGCAATCGCTCGGCGGATGCCAGAAAACCACTTCCGACCCGATGGGGGACGACATGCAATTGAGAAACATCATCGTCATCGTGATGCTGGCCGCCGCCGCCCCGGTAATGGCCACAACCTATACTGTCCTGCCGGACGGGTCCGGGGATTTTTCCACCATCCAGGCTGCCATGTACGCCGCAGGCGACGGCGACGTCATCCAGCTTGGCGACGGCGTCTTCACCGGCCCGGGCAACCGCGATTTGGATACCAACGAGACGAACTTCTCCCTGGTCTCGGTCAGCGGCAACCCGGCGCTTTGCGTGATCGATTGCCAGGGCTCGGCCGCCGACCCCCACTACGGCATCGCTTACGTGACAAACGCCGCATCCGCGCTGCTGCGCGGTATCACCATCAAAAATGGCTGGGCCAATCCGTCCGGAGGCGCGCTGATCCTGGACGACGCCTACATCACCGTGGACAACTGCGTGTTCACGGGAAACACCGCCTACAATTTCGGCGGGGCCGTGGCCGCCCTGCAGGGCTCAGCGCCCACCTTCCAAAACTGCGTCTTCCGCGACAACAGTGCTGTCTACTATGGCCAGGGCGGCGCGCTCTACTTCGAAATGGCCGGAGCCCCGGCTCTGAACGGATGCACGTTCGCAGGGAACACGGCCGAAGAGGGTGGCGCGGTCTACTTCGACGCCGGTTCGCCGACCGTTTCTGCCAGCACGTTTTTCGGCAACCAGCCCGGCGCCTTTCACTTGGGTGCGGGCTGCGCGTTGGACATGGGAACGTCCCTTCTGGCCTATAACCGTGGCGCGGCGGCTGCCTTGGCCGGCTCCGGAACCGCCGTGCTGACCTGTTGCGACATCTACGGCAACCAGGGCGGCGACTGGACCGGCTCCATCGCCGGCCAGTTCGGGCTGGACGGCAACATCAGCGCCGATCCCCAGCTCATTGATCCCTGGACCGGCAACTTCAACATCGCCACCGCCTCGCCCTGCGGAACCTACGTCAATCCCGCCTGCGGGCGGATCGGCGCGGGTTTCGCCGTGGCCGCGATACCCACCTACGTAGTCCGGGCCGACGGGACGGGGATGCTGTCGACCATCCAGGCAGCTGTCGACACAGCGCCCCAGGAGGCTGTGATCTCGCTGGAGGACGGAACCTACGCCGGGACGGGCAACCGGAACATCTACCTGCGCGGAAAGCTGCTGCGGATCGAGGGCCGCGGCGGCTCTGCGGCGAGCGTCATCATCGACGCCGGGGGGACGCTGGCGATGCCCGCCCGCGGGTTCAACCTGATCAACGGCGAACCGGAGGGAACCATCCTGCAGCACCTGACCATCCGGGGCGGCTTCTGCAACGACGACCCGAACACGACCACGGGCCGCACCGGCGCGGGCATCAAGTTGTCTGCCGGCGCATCGCTCAAGGTGCTCTCCTGCCGGTTCGAGGACAACACCTCCTACAAGTACCAACTGATAGGAGCGGATCTGGGCCGAGGCGCGGCGATCCACAGCGACGGCGGCGGCGTGCTGTGGCTTGAGGACTGCTCCTTCGCCGGCAACACAGGCAGTCAGTCAGTCCTGGCCAATGACTGCCAACTCGTGGCTTTGAACTGCACGTTCGTGGGTGATTCCGGCGGCATTAGAGTCATTCGGCCCGTAGGTAGTACCAACATCGCCGGTTGCGTATTCGAGGCCTTCACCGAGTGGGGCGTTGTCTGCATCGAAAGCGTCGACAATGTCCGCCTCTACTCCTGCTCCTTCACCGCCCCCGGGGCCCTGGTCGAAGGCGCCATCGGCATTTCAGAGTGCCAGAGTGCAGTGATCGAACAATGCCAGGTCACCGAACTTATCGCCACGGACTGGTTGACTGTCGGTCAGCCGGTCGTGTCTGTTGGCAGCGCCAATGGCTCCATCCGGGATTGCACGTTCGCCGGCAACGGCGGCGGCGAGACCCTCAGCATCAGCAACTCGGATTGGATTGTCGACAATTGCACCTTTACCGGCAACGGTGGGCAATTGGTGGCACAGGCCGTCGTCAAGGTCCTGGGCGGTGCGGTGGATTTCTCGCTCTGCACCTTCGCGGACAATATGCCCACCGGTGGAGGCGCCGTGTTTGCCGACGCCACCACGATTTCCTTCGACCAATGTCAATTCACGGGCAACCACGCAAATGGCCGGGGCGCGGGCGCCCGCTTCACCGCCTCGACCGTGACGGTGCGGGCCACCGGTTTCACCGGCAACACCGCCAACGAGGGCGGCGGCATCTACGCCGACCGCTGCAACCTCACGGTTGACGGCTGCACCTTCGACGGCAACAGCAACGGCCTGCGCTCTCACGGGTCATCCATTGGCGGCGTCACCATCACCGGCACCACCTTCGCCAACCACACCGCCGGGTGGGCTGCCGAGATCGACAGCATGTTGGTCCGGCCGGTGGTCATCGACCGTTGCACATTCAGTGGCGGGCCGCAGGGCTTACGGCTGGAGCAGGTTCCGGTTTTCCGAATAGCCAACAGCGAATTCAGCGACAACGCCGGCGTCCGCGGCATGGAGATCGAGAACTCCGCGGGCGCCGTCGACACCTGCACCTTCGCGCGCAACTCGGCCGCCGACCAGGGTGGCGGCGCGTATCTGCTGAACTCGGACGTCGACCTGCGGGATTGCGTCTTCACTGACAACCTTGCCGTGGAGAGGGGCGGGGCGGTCATGGTCGAGTACGGATCCGCCGGCTTCACTGCCTGTGGATTCACCGGCAATAGCGTGGGCAACAGCGGCGGTGCCGTGGCCGGCATACGGGCGGCCCTCGGCTTGGCCCATTGCACTTTTACTGCCAACCTGGCCGACACCACCGGCGCGGGATTGTACACCATGGAGGGGCAGGCCACCGTCGACACCTGCACCTTCCATGGCGGCACCAGCGGCCAGATTGGCGGCGGCGCCTACCACTTGCGAGGCACCGTCCAGTACAACGGCGGCCTCATTGAAGGCAATCAGGCACAGCTGGGCGGCGGTATCTCCACCTCCAACCTTGTGGCGCAGTACAACGGCCTGCGAATCAGCGGCAATACCGGCACCTACGGCGGTGGTCTGGCTGCGTTCGTCAGCGACATCACGCTGACCGACTGCCAGATCAGCGGCAACGATGCCGAGCAGTACGGGGGCATGTACATCTACAACAACAGCACGGCCGTCGTGAGCGGCAGCCTGGTCACGGACAACACCTCGACGCTGCGGGGCAGTGGTGTTTCACTCATCAACAGCACCACGGCAACCTTCCTGCAGTCCACGCTCGCCGGCAACGGCGGGGTCGGCTCACAGGGGCAGGTGGTCTGCGACGAGAACAGCCACGCGACCCTCAGCGCCTGCATCACGGCGTTCGCGGCTGACGGCCCGGCCGTGGCGGTACTTGACACGGCGGGCACCATCCAGATCGAGACCAGCGACGTCTTCGGCAACGCCGGTGGGGATTGGGTCGGGCCACTGGCCGGCTTGAACGGGACCTCATGCAACTTCAGCCTCGATCCAGAGTTCTGCGATCCTGGCACGGACAACTACCATCTGGCCGACGCTTCGCCTTGCGCGGGCGTGAACAACTTCTGCGGTCTGCCGGTAGGCGCCCTGGACACTGGCTGCACCACGGTCAGTTCGGTGACGGAGCCCGAACTGCCACGTGTGTTCGCGCTCCTGGGCAACACACCGAACCCATTCAATCCGATCACCCGCATCGCGTTCGAACTGCCGGCGCCGGGCCTGGTTGTCCTGCGGATCTACGACGTCTCCGGGCGTTTGGTGCGGCACCTGGTCAGCGGTGGGTCGTTCCCGGCTGGGCGACACGAGTTGGTCTGGGACGGCCGCGACGATGCGGGCCAGGCCCAGTCTTCGGGGGTCTATCTGTACCGGGTGGAGACCGCAGGCCGCGCGCTGGGAGGCAAAATGGCTTTGCTCCGTTGATCCTGAATCGGTCGGTGGGGAATGAATGCCGGGGCGGTTGCTGATATGTGATTCCGGATGAACGTCTGCCAGGTCTGTACCGATGGGCTAGGATGCCGAACCATGTATTTCGCTATCGTGGTTTCGCAGATATCGTAGCCGAGCTTCATCAACTCGCCGCGGATACGAGGTGCACCCCAGAGTCGAGTATCGGACGAGACCTTTCGAATAAGAGCACGAATCTCAGCCGCATTGCTCAACTGTTGCCAGGAGGTCGGCCCAATAGGCGAAAGTAAAGCTGTCCATTGCCGGCCAGGTCGTGTTTCCGACAACGCCGCCCCCTTGAGCGGACATCGATCCGAAATCAAATTGATCCAATATCGTTTCAAAGTGCTCTGCGGTTAATTCGTCGTCATATGGCGCACTGATAACGGCATACCTAGCGGCCAACTCCGCTTTGGTCAGGGCGCTCTTCGATCCGCCATATGTGTCATAGTAGTCTTCGACAAGCGCGTTGTGAAGGCTTCCCGGTGTAACTGTGCCTCCCTTAAAGGTATAGGTCGGTGCAACAAGCGTCTTACTCAACACCATTGGTGGAGCCGTAGGATTGTTCGGACTCGGCTCAGCCGGGTCCTCACTACACCCGATTCCTCCAATGATACTACCCGATAAGAGCATAAGCATAGTCGTTGTGGTTATATTCTTGACCATCTTGTCCTCCATTCGAGATTATTGTACTAGTTGCGGAAGAGTATCGCATTGCGGCACGGTTGAATGTCACCTCCTGGCTGCCTGCTCTATGCCCCGGCTTTCTTGCAGGCGTGATTTTGCGGTAGATTCCGCGACACCCTAGCCGGCGAAGGCCTCGGTGCTGTCCTCGGGCTGGCGGATCTCCGCCAGAACCTCGGCGCGACGCACCTTGGTGGCGATCAGGTGGGCGTATTGGCCACCGAAATCGACGACCGCGATCTTGTCGTGGCGGTGTTGGTTC
>JAJRWA010000237.1 GCA_024277025.1 Candidatus Krumholzibacteriota bacterium
AGATTCATACGACTCGGCACACCGAGGGGGTTGAGCACGATATCGACCGCCGTGCCGTCCGCCAGGTAAGGCATGTCCTCTTCGGCCATGATCTTCGATACGACGCCCTTGTTGCCGTGACGGCCGGCCATCTTGTCACCCACGCTCAGCTTGCGCCGACGGGCCACATAGACCTTGACCAGCTTGACCACGCCCGGCGGCAGTTCGTCGCCGCGCAGGGCACGCTCGCAGTTCTTCTCGTACTCGACATCGATGCGCTCACGCTCGCGGGCCGCGGCCTCGAAGACCGAACGGATGCGGGCGTCCTGCTTGTCGTCCTTGACCAACGGCAGCCCCCAGTGGATGGAGTTGAACTCCAGGTCCTCCAGGGCGGCCTTGGTGAACTTGCGGCCCGACTTGAGCAGCACCTCACCGGTGTTGGCGTCGATGATGTGGTGGGCGGTCTGGCCCAGGAACATCTCGCCCAGACGCTCTTCGGCAATCTTGTTGATCTTGTTGCGGTCGCGATCGCGGCGCCGGCGCAATGCGTCCAGTTGCCGCTTCTCTTCCTTCTTCGAGCGGGAAGTGCGGTCCTGGCGACTGAACACCCGGACGTCGACCACGATGCCGTCCATGCCCGGCGGCGCCTTCAGCGAGGCATCCTTCACATCGCCGGCCTTCTCGCCGAAGATGGCCCGCAACAGCTTCTCCTCGGGGCTCAGCTCGGTCTCACCCTTGGGGGTGACCTTGCCGACCATGATGTCGCCGGCCCGGACCCGGGCGCCCGGGAAGATGACCCCGTCCTCGTCCAGGTAGGTCAGCGCATCCTCGCCCACGTTGGGGATTTCCCGCGTGACTTCCTCGACCCCGCGCTTGGTGTCGCGCACCTGCAGGTCGAATTCCTCGATGTGCAGGGAGGTGAAGGTGTCCTCCTTGACCATCTTCTGCGAGATGAGGATGGCATCCTCGTAGTTGTAGCCGCCCCACGGCATGAAGGCCACCAACAGGTTCTGGCCCAGGGCCAACTCGCCGTCCTGGGTGCAGGGACCATCGGCGATGGGCTCACCCTTCTTGACCTTCTGACCCGGCACGACCAGCGGCTTCTGGTTGTAGCAGGTGTCCTGATTGGAACGCTTGAACTTGCGCAGGCGGTACTCGACGATGCCGTTGTCGTCGAAGAAACTGCCGCTGCTGACCGTATCGGGATCGTCATACCGGATCACGATCGCGTCGGCGGTCGCGCTGGTAACCTCGCCGTTGGCTTCGGCGACGATGACCGCACCGGAATCGACGGCCACCTTCTTCTCCATGCCCGTGCCCACCACCGGGGAATCGGACCGCAGCAGGGGCACGGCCTGGCGCTGCATGTTACAGCCCATCAGGGCCCGGTTGGCATCGTCGTGCTCCAGGAACGGAATCAGCGAAGCCGCCGCCGAAACGATCTGTTTCGGCGACACATCCATGTACTGGATCTCCGTCGGCTTGGCCATGGGGTATTCACCCTTGAACCGGGCCAGCACCTTGGGATCCACGAAGTGGCTCTTGGCGTCCAGACGCGCGTTGGCCTGGGCGATGGTTACGGTGTCTTCCTGGTCGGCCGTCAGGTAATCCGTCTTGCCGCTGACGACGCCGCCCTCGACCCGCCGGTAGGGTGATTCGATGAAGCCGAAGCTGTTGATCCGCGCGTGGGTCGCCAGGCTGGCGATCAGGCCGATGTTCGGCCCTTCCGGCGTCTCGATCGGGCACATGCGGCCGTAGTGCGTGTAGTGGACATCGCGGACCTCGAAGCCGGCGCGGTCCCGATGCAGGCCGCCGGGCCCGAGCGCACTCAGGCGCCGCTTGTGGGTCAGCTCGCTGAGCGGGTTGGTCTGGTCCATGAACTGGCTCAACTGGCTGCTGCCGAAGAAGCTCTGGATCACGGCCGACACCGTCCTGGCGTTGACCAGGTCGGCCGGACTGATCGGCTTCTCCTTGTCAGCCAGGTTCATGCGCTCCTTGATGATCCGGGCCATGCGGCTCAGACCGACGGAGAATTGATTGGCCAGCAGCTCGCCCACCGAACGAATGCGACGGTTGCCGAAATGGTCGATATCGTCGATGTCGGTGTGCCCCAGAAACAGGGTGATCATCTCGTGGATGATGGCCAGGAAGTCCGCCGGGGTCAGGGTCGTGATCTTGGGATCCACGTCCAGGCCCAGCCGGCGATTCATCTTGTAGCGGCCCACCTCGGCCAGATCGTAGCGCTTCTCGTTGAAGAACAGACGCTCGAACAGGGCGCGGGCGACTTCCTCGTTCGGCGGATCGCCCGGGCGCAGCAGGCTGTACAGCCGGCGCAGGCCCTCGTCCTGGTTGCTGGTCGGATCCTTGCGGATCGTGTTGAGGATCAGGCTGGGCTCGTTCAGGGTCACTTCCCCGTCGGCCACCAGCTTGATCTCCTTCAGCCCACTGGACAGCAGGCTCTCGCGGGTCAGGGCATCGATGATGGCCCCGGCCTTGGCGAAAGGCTCTTCCTCGTCGGCGCGGAAAACATCCGCAGCCAGGATGCGGCCCTCCAGGGTGTCTTCCAGTTCCTTGAATTTCTTGGTGCCGGGCTTGGTGATCTTGACGGTCTCCACCTTGTGGAAGAGTTCGATGATCTCCTCGTTGCTCTGAAAACCGAGCGCCCGCAGCAGCATCGTCGCCGGCTGTTTGCGCTTGCGGTCGATATGCACGTACAGGATGTTGTTGATGTCGGTGGTGAACTCGACCCACGAACCGCGATACGGGATGATCCGCGAACGGAACAGCCGGCGGCCGTTGGGATGGATCTCGTCACTGAAGAACACGCCGGGCGAACGATGCAACTGCGAGACAATGACGCGTTCGGCGCCGTTGATCAGGAAAGTCCCCTTGTCCGTGATCATCGGCAATTCACCCAGGTAGACCTCCTGCTCCTGGATGTCCCGGATCATCATTTCCTCGTCGGAGGATCCTTCGGGCTGTTCCTTGACCACCAGGCGCAACCGCACCTTCAGCGGCACGCTGTAGGTGAGCCCACGTTCCTGGCATTCCTCGATGCCGTACTTGGGCTCGCCCGTCTTGTAACTCATATACTCCATGATCAGGTTGCCGCGTGACGACTCGATGGGGAAGATCGTCTGGAAGACGGTCTCGATTCCCTGCATCGTCCGGTCGTCGGGCTTGATCCCCGTCTGCAGGAATTCGTTGTAGGAATCCAACTGCACCGCCAGGAGGTTGGGCATAGCCTCATCGCGCAGGATCTTGGAGTAGTTGATACGTCCGGTGAACTTGTCGACTGGGATATTCTTCACAGGACCACTTCCTCGGAAGAAGAGTTGGCTGCCGGATCCGGCCGCCGATTTTTACGAACAGGACTGTTCCGGAACCGCCCGGAACCAGTATGACCGGGTGGAACCACACCCCGGGCCCGGCAACTGCCGGAGACGCGCGCGGCGGGACCCCGTCCAGGGCCCCGCCTCGCGATACCGAAGACGCCTACTTGACGTCGATGATCGCACCGACTTCTTCCAGCTTGGTCTTCATCTCTTCCGCCTCGTCCTTGGAGACGCCTTCCTTGACGGCGCAGGGGGCGCTCTCGACCAGGTCCTTGGCTTCCTTGAGGCCCAGGCCGGTCAGGGCGCGAACGACCTTGATGACCTGGATCTTCTTGTCACCCACGCCGGTCAGCATCAGGTCGAACTCGGTCTGCTCCTCGGCAGCGCCGGCGGCGTCGCCACCGGCGGCAGCGGCAACAGCCACGGGCGCGGCAGCGCTGACACCGAACTTGTCTTCCATGGCCTTGACCAGGTCGGCGGCTTCCAGAATGCTCATGCCCTCGATCAGCTCCAGGCACTTGGCGGCGTTTTCGGTCAGATTGATGTCACTCATTGTTCTATCTCTCCTTTGGTGCCGGCTCGTCACCGGCGGTTTGTCTGGTTTCTGCTCGCGGCCCCACCCTCGGGCTGGCCGCCTCTCTTTGGGATTCCAGGTCTGCGATCACGGCAGGGTTGTCAGGCAGCCGTTTCGGCTTTCTGCTTGGCAACCGCGTCGATGGCGCGGCACAACTTGCCCGCCACACCGTTGATCGTGCCCACCAGACCGCTGGCCGGCGAATTGATACTGCCCATCATCTTGGCAATCAACTCGTCCATGCTCGGGGTCTTGCTCAGGGCCATGACTTCTTCAACATCGAGAAAGGCGCCATCGAGGACGCCGCCCTTGATCTGCATCTGCTCGTTCGCCTTGACGAACTCGGCAGTGATCTTGGCGGCATCGACCTGGCTTTCGAGACCGAAGATGATGGCGGTAGGACCCTTGAGATGGTCCTTCATCACCTCCAGCTCCGAATTGTCGGCCGCGATGCGGGCCAGCCGGTTTTTGACAACCCGGCAGTCCACCGCATTGGCGCGACAATTCACCCGAAAGGCCGTCATCTGCTCAACGGTGCAGCCCGAGAAATCCGCCAGGATCATGCTCTGGGCCTTCTGCATCCGCTCAGCGATGGCTTCCACCTCGGCAATTTTTTCTGGACGTGCCATGAGGCAACTCCTTCAGATCTATGAACCGGACCTACAACCCGGTCGCGGCGCTGATCGGTGATCAGGCGCAGCTGGTGCTGTCGACGCGAACGGACGGTGTCATGGTGCCGGAGACAAACATCGATCGGACGTAAGTGCCCTTCACGGCGGCCGGCTTCACCCGGATCAGCTCCTTGTAGAGCGTGACCACGTTTTCCACCAGATCGGCCGCGGCAAAGGAACGCTTGCCCACCGGAACATTGATGATACCGGCCTTGTCGACCCGGTACTCGATCCGGCCGGCCTTGGCCTCCTTGACCGCCTTGCCGATGTCCATCGTCACGGTGCCGACCTTCGGGTTGGGCATCAGGCCGCGCGGACCGAGAATCCGGCCCAGCCGGCCCAGCTCACCCATCATGTCGGGCGTGGCGATGATCACGTCGACGTCGGTCCAACCGTCCTTGATCTTCGGCAGGTACTCGTCGGCTCCGACCATGTCGGCGCCGGCGTCAACAGCCTCCTGCTCCTTGGGACCGCGCGTGATCACGAGCACCCGCACGGTCTTGCCGGTCCCGTTCGGCAGCACCACGGTGCCCCGAACCATCTGGTCGGCATGACGGGGATCGACGCCCAGACGAATGGCCATTTCCACCGTCTCGTCGAATTTGGCCTTGGGCATCTGCGCCAGGAATTCGATGGCTTCGCCGATGGCGTAGCTTCGGGTCCGGTCGTAAAGCTCCGTGGCCTTGTTGTAGGATTTTCCGTGTTTCATTTGATGACTCTCCACATGACTGTGATTGTCGATTGGCTGTCGTCGGGTCGCCCCCCGGCAGCCGCTTCTCCGGTGCCTGTCGGTCGGTGCTTGCGCCCCGGCCCGGCCCCGTGTTTCCCAGTCGTCGTCCTAGACGATGTCCAGCCCCATGCTCCGCGCGGTGCCGCGATGAAGATCATCGCGGCCTCGTCGGAACCGGCATTCAGGTCTTCCTTCTTCTGCTCGGCGATCTCACGCAGCTTGGCGCGCGAGATGGAGCCGGCGGATTCCCTGCCGGGTTCGGTGCTGCCCTTGTCCAGGCCGATGGCCTTCTTGATAAGAACCGAAGCGGGCGGTGTCTTGGTGATGAAGCTGAAGCTTCTATCCTGGAAGACGGTTATGACTACCGGGATCACCAGACCCATCTGCTCCTTTGTCCTCTCATTGAAGGCGTTGCAGAACTCCATGATGTTCAGACCATGCTGGCCGAGGGCGGGACCCACCGGAGGGGCGGGATTGGCCTGCCCGGCCTTGATCTGCAACTTGATTGATGTCATGACTTTCTTAGCCATTGACCTGCTCTCCTTCAATTCAGGATCCGGCTTCCGCAGCAGCGTTCGTCCCGGTCCGGGGTCCACATCCCGGGCTGGGGTCCGGCCGCTGTTTCGGCCTATCTATTTGTGTATCCGACCGCCATTGAGAGGAACGGGGTCGGGGACAGCCGCCATTGGTCCAGACAAACCGACGACTGCCAGACAACGGGAAACCGAAAATCAGACAGGCTTGACCTGCAGGAAATCCAGTTCCACCGGGGTCTCCGAACCGAAAATCGAGATCATTACCTTCAGCTTGCCCTTGTCGTGATTGATCTCGTTGATCACGCCGATCCACTCGGTGAACGGTCCGTCCATTACCTGAACGCTGTCGCCCACGTTGTAGGGGATCTCCAGGGTCTCCCTGGCCTCATCGGGTTCGGAAATGCGGCCGAGGATACGGTCCACCTCTTCCTTGGTGATGGGCTCGGGCTTGAGCGGCGTGCCGCCGACAAAGCGGGTCACACCGGGAATGCCGTTGATGAAGTGCTGGGTCTCCTTGTTCATGATCATCTCGACCAGAATATAGGAGGGGAAGAACTTGCGCTTCACGGTGGAACGCTTGCCGTTCTTCATTTCGGTGACTTCCTGCGTCGCCACCAGCACCTCGCCGAAATTCTCTTCCATGTGCTGGCTCTTGATGGCCATTTCGATGTTGCGCTTGACCTTGTTCTCGTGACCGGTATTGGCGTGGATCACGAACCACTTCATGCGGCCCCGGCGTTCGATCTCAGCCTGCTCTTCGGGCGTGAGTTCGATTTCCAGGGCGGCCAGCAGTTCGTCTTCCTCGCTCACCGGGCCGGCGTCGGCCTCGGCCGGGGTCTCCGCCGCGGCCGCTTCATCGTCGGCGACGAACTCCTCGTCCGGCAGGTCGAAGAACAGGGCATCGGCAGACTCGTCGTTGCCGCCGTCGGCCGCGGCCTCGGCCTTCAACTCTTCGCCCTTGGCGTCGTCTTCGCGTTTTTCGTCAGCATCAAACACAGCCGGCTCCATTCACATCGATCACAAAAATCTCGGCCCTAACTACAGACACAGACACACCCCAAAAACAGGACTACTGTCCCATCTCAAGGGGTTGTTCCGGAGCCGTCTCCGAAAGATATTCGTCGCCGCCCGGCTCAAGCCAGGGCTTTGGTGATCGTCTGCATCCCCAGGTTGAGGATCCAATCCACAGCGTACAGCAGCACCGTGATCACGGTCACGGTCACCAGCACAACCAGTGTGGATTCCTTCAGCTCAGCAATGCTGGGCCAGGACACCCTCTTCAATTCCTGGGAAGTTTCCCGCAGGTAACTGGAAAACTTGCTTACCATTTACCCAGGTCCTTCCTCTGTCCCGCAGCCATGGCTCCGGGCAACTATTGGTTTCTGAATGGCAGGGGCGGCAGGGCTCGAACCCGCGACCCTCGGTTTTGGAGACCGATGCTCTACCAACTGAGCTACACCCCTGCAAACCGTCATCCGGGGACGCCTGAACTCGAGCGGCTCCCCCGAACCAAAGCGGCACCGCTGCCTCGTCGACAGCCCTACCGCGTCTCCTTGTGCTCCGTGTGCTTGTTGCAGCGCGGGCAATACTTCTTGAAAGCGACCCGGTCCGGATGGAGACGCTTGTTCTTCTTCGTCGTGTAGTTCCTCATCTTGCACTCGGGGCAAGAGAGCGTAATGATGTCTCGCATGAGACCAGATCTCCTCTGAATTCCCGTGGGCCGGCCGCTCGGGCCGGCGCCACGAATATCTTGCCGAACGGACTACTCGTGAATCTTGGCCACCACGCCGGCGCCGACGGTACGGCCGCCCTCGCGAATGGCGAAGCGCAGGCCCTCCTCCATCGCGATCGGCGTGATCAGCTCAACCTGCATCTTCACGTTGTCGCCGGGCATGACCATCTC
>JAJRWA010000238.1 GCA_024277025.1 Candidatus Krumholzibacteriota bacterium
CCGGCCGGGATGCCGAACAGGTTGCCGATGTCGGTGAAGACCTGGTCCAGATTGCCGCCGGCCGGCATGCTGGCCAGAAGCTGGGACGGCGAAAGCGTCACCGGCTTGTCCAGCCGCGTGTACGAACCGGACAGGTCCAGGGTCGGCAGACGGCGCCCCTTGTTGGCCTGCACCAGATGTCCGGCCCGTTCGACCGCGGCCCGCTCGGCGGCCAGGCCGTCGTTGTCGCGCAGGAGCAAACGCCAGGCCTCGGTGAAAGTGATGTCTGCGGCCTGGGCGGCCGGAGGCAGGGCCAGCACACAGACGGCAACCAGACAGGTGATCCAAAGTGTGGCTTTCATCGGGACTAAGGTCCTTTGGCTGGGTTTCCCGGTTTGTTGCGGCCCGTTCGCAGGCGCTCCGCAACGGGTCTCACTGGAGACCACCGCCAATGATGTCAGATTGCCCCAGCAACGGACAGGCAAAATTCGTGGGTTTCCGGGTACAGCCGTGTTGGACTGCGGGGTTCAAGATTCAGCGGGGGCAGGAAAGCTTGATCCGGGGGCTTTCGATCGCGGAAGAGGGCGTGGGTCTGGACAACAGCTACCACTCCCTGACGATCGACCTGGCCGCAACCACGCCTGCCGTCGACGTCGTCTACGACTACGAAAACGTCGCTGATCTCATCCAGGCGAAAATCGCGTGGCGCCGGTACCGGATCGATCTGGCCGACGCCCTGCCGGTCACGGACTCAGGCGAGCCGGATCTGATCTCACGCTCAGCGAAGGGCGCCTAGCGCGCCCACTTCGAACCCGAACCGCGTCCCCGTCCGGCCCGCGCCCGTTGCCGCGCCGCCCGGCCCGAGGCCACCAGGCAGGCGGCCACCGTTTCGGAGTGCCAGCGGTGGTCGTCGACCACCCGCAACGGCTGCTTGACCAGGCTTTCGACCCCGCGCAGGTTCGAAACATCTTCCACGCAGCATAGCGACACGGCGACCCCGGCCTTGCCGGCCCGCGCCGTCCGCCCGATGCGATGCACGTAGTTCTCGGCATCATGGGGCAGTTCGTAGTTGATCACGTGGGTGATGTCGTCCACGTCGATGCCGCGGGCCACGATATCGGTGGCCACCAGCACCCGCGCCTTGCCCTCGGTGAATTTATCCAGGGCGCGCTGCCGCTGGCTCTGGGACTTGTTCGAGTGGATGGCTTCAGCCTTGATGCCCGCCTGCTCCAGATGCCGGGCCACCAGGGTGGCGGCCATCTTGGTGCCGGTGAAGACCAGCGCCCGCTCGGTCGCGTCGACCTGCAGCAGATCCACCAGCAGATCCGGCTTGTGCTCTTTCTTCACGAACATCACCTGCTGGTCGATGTTGTCCGCAACGGTGGCCGGCGGCGCCACCGAGACACTCTGCGCATCGGTCTGCACCGTCGAAGCCAGACTGCGCACAGCCGGCGACATGGTGGCCGAGAACAGCAGCGTCTGGCGCGGCCGCGGCACCTGATCCGAGATCCAGCGCACGTCGTGCACGAAACCCAGATCAAGCATCCGGTCGGCCTCATCCAGGATCAGAAAATCGACGTCCCCCAGATTCACCTCGCCCTGCTCCAGCAGGTCGATCAGGCGGCCCGGCGTGGCGATCACGACATCGACGCCCCGGCGCAGGGCGTTGATCTGCGGTCCAGATGAAACGCCGCCGAGAATCACGCAGGAACGCGTGCCCACATGCTTGCCGTAGGCGCGCACATTCTCCTCGATCTGCAGGGCCAGTTCGCGGGTCGGCGTCAGGACCAGCGCCAGCGGGTCGTCGCCGGGATTCGACCCGCGGGTCGCGATATCATCAATCACCGGCAGCATGAAGGCCGCCGTCTTGCCGGTCCCCGTCTGGGCACAGGCGATCAGATCGTGCCCCTCGTTGACGATGGGAATGGCGGCTTCCTGGATGGGGGTGGGCGTCGTGTAGCCGCAATCGGCCAGGGCGCGCAGAACGGGCTCGCTGAGCCCCAGATCGCTGAATTTCATGGTGGACATGGGTTCCTGTCTCGTTATCCGGATCTACGGCAGCTCTTTCTCGGAATTGGCAGGAGGACCGAGGGGCGTGCAAAAAATCGCGGCAGCTTTTCTGGCGGCCACAACAACGGGCCGCGCGTGTCTTTCTTTTTTTCTGCCCAAAGTATAGGCTCTGGGCACGCAAACTGCAACTGCGCTTGCAAGATGTGCTCCAGCGAGTTCTTTGTCGGCGTACTGGGGCATGCTAGAATCAAGACAAACGGGCACAGATATTTGCTGGGGGATTCAGCGGCAAGGATATCGGCCATGCATGACCATCAGCAATTCCGGGCAGCCTGTGCTTCGGCCCCGATTCGATCCGCCTGGATCGCGGCCGCCGTCATCCTGCTGGTAACCGGCTTCCACAGCCCGACCTACGCCGGCAAGGTCGTTCGGGTCGGCGCCTACCAGAACAGCCCCAAGATCTATATTGACGACCACGGCCACGTCGCCGGTTTCTGGCCCGACCTGTTGACCTGGATTGCCCAGCAGGAAGACTGGGAGATCCAGTACGTGCCGGGTTCCTGGCAGGAGAACGTCGAACAGTTGATCGCCGGCGAGATCGACCTGATGCCGGATGTAGCCTACACCGAGGCCCGGGCCCAGCGGCTTGTCTTCTCCGACTATACCGTATTGATGAGTTGGAGCCGACTGTATATCCGTGGGGACAGCCCGGAGTTCCATTCGATTCGCGATCTGGAGGGCCGGACGGTGGCCGCCCTGAAGCGCAGCGTGAATCTCGAAGGGCCGGGCGGCTTTCGCGCGATGGTCAATAGCTTCAACATCTCAGTCACGTTCCTGGAACTTCCGGACTACGATGCCGTCTTTGCCGCCGTGCAGGATGGTTCGGCCGCCGCCGGCATCACCAACCGCAACTTCGGCAATCGCAACGCGGCCAGGTACGGACTGCGCAAGACCCCGCTGATTTTCCAGCCCGCGAATCTGAAATTCGCCTTTCCCCCGGATGCGCCTCGCACGCCGGACCTGAAGGCCCGGATCGACCACCAGTTGGCGTTGCTGCAGCAGGACAACAATTCCGTCTACTACCAGTTGCTGGCCCACTACTTCGAGGCGGAAATGGCCGAGAAGCCGGTCGAAGTGTGGCCCTCTTGGCTCGCGCGCTTGCTGCAGGGTACGGGCTTGCTGCTGGTCATGGTCTTCACGGTGCTGGTCATTTCCCGGCGCGAAGTGGCCCGCAAGACACGGGAACTGGAACAACGCAACGAAGAACTCGCTGAGGGCGAACGCCGCTACCGCGAAATTTTCAACGCCCCCGCCGACGCGATCTTCATCCATGAACTGCGGACCGGCCGCGTACTGGATGTCAACCGCGCTGTCCTGGAGATGTATGAAATATCCTACGAAGATGCCCTGGTCTACGGACCACGGGAACTCAGCAGCGACGTGGAGCCATACACGCAGGAACGCGCGGTCGAGCACCTTCGCAAGGCCATCACCGAAGGCCCCCAGGTCTTCGAATGGCACGCCCGCAAGACGAGCGGCGAGCTTTTTTGGGTCGAGGTCGCCCTGCAGCGGACCAGCATCACCGGCCAGGACCGGATCATCGCCGTGGTCCGGGACATCAATGAACGCAAACAAGCCGTGGCCGAACTGGCCGCCGAGCGCGAACGACTGTCCGTCACCCTGCGCAGCATCGGGGACGCCGTCATCACCACGGACATCGACAGCACCGTGGTTCTGCTGAACAAGGTCGCCGAAGAGCTGACCGGCTGGCCCGCGGCCGAGGCCATCGGCAAGCCGCTGCCGGAAATCCTCCGCATCAAGGACCAGGACACCGGCGGCGACCTCGCCAACCCCGTGGAATCGGTCCTGGCCTCGGGCCGGATATCAGGACTGCCGCACAACACGGTCCTGATCGGTCGCGATGGGCGCCGCCGCCTGATCGCCGACAGCGTCGCCCCCATTCGCGACGCCCAGAGCGAACTGGTGGGTGCGGTGCTGGTCTTCCGTGACGTGACCGACCAGACCCGCATGGAACAGGAGGTCCTGAAGGTCAAGAAGCTGGAATCGGTCGGCGTCCTGGCCGGCGGCATCGCCCACGATTTCAACAACATCCTGTCCGCGATCATGGGCAACCTGGAACTGGCGGCCCAGGAAGTCGGTTCCGGCCACGGCGCGCTGCCCTTGCTGACGGCCGCCGAAGGTGCCGTCAGCCGCGCGGCCGAACTGACCAAACAGCTGCTGACCTTCTCGCGCGGCGGCGCCCCGGTCAAGCAGGCCGCCAGGCTGGGCGAGATCATTCGTGAATCGGCCGACTTCGTGCTGCGCGGCAGCGCCGTGGCCTGCCGCTACGATCTGCCCGCCGAACTGTGGCTCGTCCACTCGGACGCGGGCCAGATCAGCCAGGTCGTGCAGAACCTGGTCATCAACGCCCGCCACGCCATGCCCGATGGCGGCGAACTGCAGATCGCCTGCGCCAATTGCCCCGCGGACACCGTCGACCCGGTGCTGGGCCTGACGCCGGGCGACTACGTCGTGCTGACGATCAGCGACCAGGGCATCGGCATCCCGGCCAATATCATTGACCGCATATTCGACCCGTTCTTTTCGACCAAGCAGGACGGCAGCGGCCTGGGTCTGGCCATCACCCACTCGATCATCGCCAAGCACGGCGGCCACATCGCCGTCACCTCGAAGGCCGGTCACGGCACACGCTTCACGATCCACCTGCCGGCGGCGATCAAGGGAGACCAGGCGCCCGAATCCGCACCGGATCTGCTGGCGGCCCCGCGCTCGGGCCGGATCCTGGTCATGGACGACGAGCCGGGTTTGCGGGATGTCTTTGCCCGTATGCTCGCCCACCTCGGCTTCACGGTGGAGACCGCGGCCAGTGGCCGGGAAGCCGTGGAGCGGTACACCGCGGTCCGCGAAACCGACAACTCGTTTGATCTGGTGATCATGGATCTGACGATCCCCGGTGGCATGGGCGGGCAGGAAGCGGCGCAGGAAATCATCGCCCTGGATCCGGCCGCCCGCATCCTGGTTTCCAGCGGCTACTCCAATGACGAGATCATGGCCAACTATCGGGACTACGGTTTTGTCGGGGCCCTGGCCAAGCCGGTTCTGTTGACCGACCTGGCCAGGACTATCGACAAGGCACTGGGCTGACTTCTACTTGAGCATGGTCAGCTTGATCACCGCCGGAGCCTGTCCGCCCGGCAGCTGCAAGCGACCGAAGTACACACCTGACGGCAGACCGCGACCCTCCGTGTCGCGACCATCCCAGGCCACGGCGTGGTTGCCGGCACCCTCGATGCCGTCGACCAGGGTGCGCACCCGCCGCCCGGCCACGTCATGGATCGCCAACCGGGTCCAACCCTCACGGCGCTGGCTGAAGCGTATTGTCGTGCTGGGGTTGAACGGGTTGGGGAACGCCGCCGCCGATACCGCCGCCGCCGGCAGCTCAACTGCCGAAACCCCGCCGCTGTTGCGGCAAATGAAACGGTAGAGCGGAGAAGCCGGATCGCCGTACTCATCCCAGATGGCCGCCACGCTCATCGTGCCGTAGTCCGCGCACAAGTAGGGGAAGTCCACGTCTCCCGTGCTGTTCAGGCGGCGGCGGGGGTAGAACACATCGCCATCGCCTGCCCGCAGGAACACCTGCAGCGGCAGACTGTTTTCGGATTCCAGGGTCATCAGCTGGAAGCTGTCCGGACCGTTGGCCGCCACACTGCAGCTATAGACCGCGGGCAGGCCTGTGCGCCAGC
>JAJRWA010000239.1 GCA_024277025.1 Candidatus Krumholzibacteriota bacterium
CGTTAACGGCGGCGCCCCCGCCCAGGACGGTTTCTACCAGTTCACCGGTCTCCAGGTGGCCTTGGCGAGTGACGCCAACAGCCAGACTTGCTATGTGACCGAGGTCGATGCAAACGACCCCGACCTGGGAACCTGCGACCAGCCGGCCACCCCCACCAGCTACAATCCGGACCTGGACACGGAGAACCCGAGCGCGGATGACAACGACTTCGGCTTCAGCGAACGGCCCACCTACAGCCTGGGCGACCTGGTATGGTATGACCAGGACCAGGACGGCGTTCAGGACGCGGGCGAGCCGGGCGTCTCTGACGTGATAGCGGCCCTGTACAGCGACGGGACCTGCACCACCCCCATGGGCCAGGCCGATGTCACGGACGCCAACGGCGACTATGGCTTCACTGGCTTGCAGGCCGGGACCTACTCGGTCAAGTTCACCGATATTCCGGCTGGTTGGTCCATCAGCACGCCAGACCTGGGCGGCGATGACGCCAAGGACTCGGACGCCGACACCAACGGCTGCATCCAGAACATCACCCTGGGCCCGGACGACGCCGACGAGGATATAGGCCTCTACATGACCGGCTCCATCGGCGACACGGTTTGGTGCGAAAGCTCGACCAACGTCAACGCCACCTTCGATCCGGCCGATGGCGACACCGGAACCAATGGCGTCACCGTCACCCTCTACGAGGACTTCGACTGCGACGGCGCGGCTGACGGCGCGGCCATCGCCACCATGGACACTGTCAATGGCGGCTCCCCGGCCCAGGACGGCTACTATCAGTTCACCGGATTGGATGTGGCCCTGGCAGGCGGTAATAACCAGACCTGCTACGTGACTGAGGTCGATACAAACGACGCCGATCTGGGAACCTGTAACCAGCCCGTGACCCCCGACAGCTACAACCCGAACCTGGACACCGACAACCCGGTGGATGAAACCGCTGACTTCGGCTTCACGCCGGAACCGGACACTCAGGCTGACCTTCTCGAACTGGGCGATTTGGTCTGGTATGACCAGAATCAGAACGGCATCCAGGATGGGAGCGAGCCGGGTGTGGCAGGCGTCACAGCCACGCTCTACCAGGGCGGAAGTTGCACCGCCGGCAACGAAATAGGAACGCCTCAGACAACCAGCAACACGGGTTTCTACACGTTCACCGATCTGCCGGCCGGAACCTATGCAGTGGGCTTCAGCGACATCCCCGCGGGGTGGAGCATCAGCCCAGCCGACCAGGGCGCCAGTGACGCCCTCGACTCGGACGCCAACGCCAACGGCTGCATCGAAAATATCGATCTGACGGCCGACGATCTCGATGAAGACATGGGGATCTACGCCACCGGCTCCATCGGCGACCGGGTCTGGTGTGATGCAGACAGCGAAATGGATTATGATGCGGGCGAAGGCGTCAACGGCGTCAAGGTCACCCTCTATGAGGATGTGAACTGCGACGGCGTGGCGGACGGCGCTGCCATCGCCTCCATGGACACCGTGGATGGGAGCGGCGACGCCGGCTACTACCAGTTCACCGGACTGGACGTGGCCCTGGCCGGCTCCGGCCAAAGCGCCTGCTACGTAACCGTGGTGGACGAGACTGACGCCGATCTGGGGACCTGCAAGCAGCCCATCACGCCCACCAGCTACACGCCGGATCTGAACACGAGTCAGCCGGACCGGGATGATAATGACTTCGGTTTCCAGAAAGTGCGGGTGCTGATCACCGAATCCTACGCCATCACCGACGTGGACGAAGACGGGACGCCGAACCCCATCGCCTGCTACTGGCTGCGGCTGGAAAGTCAGCCCAGCGGTCCAGTGATCATCGACATCTCGCCTGACGCCCAGGTGGCGACAAGCAAGAGTTCGGTGACCCTGGATACGAGCAACTGGAATTCGTTAAGTCTGGACAACCGATCCAATATGGTCTGCGTCTCGGCCGTGGATGACCAGATCGCCGACGCCACAGGCCAGTACTGTAGCGACATGAGCGATTCGCTCTTCGGCCAGCCTGTGGCCGGCAATGAACGCTGTGGAGACCACATGGGCTTCATCAGCCACACCATCTCCGCTGGGTCGGCGGCCCCCTATGACCAGCCGGATATTCCGTTCTATAACACCAACGGGCCGGACTTCGACAACGACCAGTCGACCATCGACGCCTTGGTGCGCAATGACGACGGCGCCAAAGGCGGCGGCGGTGAGGAACCCCACGTGCGGGTGCTGATCACCGAATCCTACGCCATCACCGACGTGGATGAGGATAGAACGCCCCATCCCATCGCCTGCTACTGGCTGCGGCTGGAAAGCCAACCCCAGCAGCCGGTGACCATCAACATCTTCCCCGATGCGCAGGTGGCGACGGACAAGAGTTCGGTGGTCCTGGACGCGAGCAACTGGGATTCGCTGACGCTGGCGAACACGAGCAACAAGGTGTGCGTCTCGGCGGTGGATGACCAGATCGCCGACGCCACGGGCCAGTACTGCGATGACATGAGCGATTCGCTCTTCGGCCAGCCTGTGGCCGGCAACCAGCGCTGCGGCGACCACAAAGGCAGCATCAATCACACCATCAGCACCAGCGATCCGCAGTACGGCAAGCCGGGGGTGGGTTTCTACAACACCAACGGCCCGGACACGGATGAGAACCAGGCGACCATCGACGCCCTGGTGCGGGATGACGACGCCGCAGTCGTGCAGGTGAGTCCGGCGACGCTCAACCTGGTGGAAGGCCAGTCGGCCAATGTGGAGGTGGTCCTCGGCAGCCAACCGGCCGCGGACGTGACGGTGACCAATGGCACTGAAAACATGATCTTCACTGCGGCCACCTGGAATCAGCCCCAGACCCTGACCGTCTCGGTCCCGGACAACGCCGACCCCAACGGCGGCCAGGAGGAGACCATGCTCCTGCGTGCGAGCAGCGCCGACCCGGCCTA
>JAJRWA010000240.1 GCA_024277025.1 Candidatus Krumholzibacteriota bacterium
ACTCACGCATGACAGGCCTCTCTTTCCCGCGCCGCCTCGGAATTGGTCGCCACGAGATGGCGCACGATCGTGCCGGGAATATCCACGCCGGTCACGGCGATGCTGTTCTTGAACTCCATGGCGTGATTGACCTCGTTGACCTGCAGCCCGTCCGGGCCTTCGAGCAGGTCGATGGCCACGACCGCCCGCTCGGGCGCGCCGACACTGACGGCGGCGGCCGCCCTGACGCTCAGGTCCACGAGATCGGGTGTGAGCGGGCAGTTGCTCGCTTCGGCGCCGCGGGCGGTGTTGGTGATCCAGTGCCTGCTGGTGCGATAGATCGCGGCTATGCACTGCCCGCCCACGACGAAGACCCGGATATCGCGCCCGCCCTTGGGGATGTACTGCTGCATGAAGAAGACGCCATGGTGGAAGCCGCCGAGGGTCGCCTTGTGTTCCAGCAGGGCTTCGGCCGCGTCGGGGTCGTTCACCCTGGCCAGGAGACGCCCCCAGGAGCCGATCGGCGGCTTCAGCACCACCGGATACCCCAGTTCGGCCATGGCGTCCAGGGCGGCCGCCGGTTCGTGGGCCACGCGCCACCGGGGTTGGCGGACGCCGGCCCGGTGCAGCGCGGCCGCCGTCTGGATCTTGTCGCCGCACACGGCCATCACCGCACTGGTGTTGACACAGGGAATTCCCACGGCTTCCAGCAGCCGGACCGTCTGCAGCGAGCGGTACTGGCTCAGGCCGCGATCCAGGGCGACATCGATTTCCGGGGCGCCGGTCGGGGCGGGGGCGAAGCAGAGACGCCGCTCGTCCAGGGGCACGGCACGGGTTGCGGGGTGCCGGATCAGCGCCGCCAGGAGCAGCTTCTCGTCCGGCCGGATGATCGAATGCAGCACGCCTACTCTCAGCATGATTCACACTCCCGGGTTGCAGGAACGGTTTGCCGCGCGCGGCAGTAGTGCACGATGTATCCCAGCTCGGCCGCCGCCACGGTACGTCCGGCCTGTCCGGTGGACTTGACCGTGGCCAGGATGCTGTCCAGCAGCGCCGGCTCGTCGATCTCGTGCCCGGCGTCGGCCAGGGCGTGGCGCAGGGCCGACAGGCCGGACATGTGATCGAGGCAGATGTTCGGCCGCCGTCCGACCAGTTGTGGATCCAGGCTTTGGTAGTGCAGGGGATTGGCCAGTGCCGCCTGGGTGTGCACACCGGCGCAGTGGCGGAACGCGTTGGCGCCGGTAACCGGTTGGTGTACCGGGACCGGCACGCCCGCGTGGGCGCTGACCAGGGCGTACAGTTCCGGCAGGACCGTCAGGTCATAGGGATCGTGCCCGAAGTCGGCCGCCAGAACCGCCAGCAGCGTGGCCAGATCCACGATACCGGCCAGCTCGCCCAGGCCAAGAACCGAACAGTCGATGATGTCGGCCCCGGCCCGGATGGCGTCCAGGGCGTTGGCCAGGGCCAGGCCGCGGTCGTTGTGGCAGTGGACGGCCAACTGGGGGTTGTGGCCGCCCTGCCGCAACGCATCGCGCAGACGCAGCACGTAGTTGTACATGTTGCGGGAGGTCCCGGGGACCAGGTGACCCGTCGTGTCGGCAATGCTGATCACGTCCGCCCCGGCGGCAACGGCCGCCAGCGCGGTGGTCACGACGTTGGCGAACGAGGAACGCACGGTATCTTCGGGCGTATAGCGAACCACGGTTTGCGGCGAGCGCTCCTTGATGCGCCGGATCACCCGCTGGACCCGTTTGATCGCGCTGCCGAGGGTCGTCGTGTGCAGCCGTAGCCTCTCTTCCGCCACACAGTAGAAGACGCCGATGAAGCCGACCCCGCAGTCCAGGGCCTGGTCGACGTCCCGGGGCAGGCTGCGGGCGTGGGCACCCACTGTCGCGCGCAGGCCGGCGCCGGCGAGGTCCCCCACGGCGGCGGCTATGTGCGGCGTGACGGCTGGATGCCCGGCTTCGATGATGTCCACGCCCAGAGCGTCGAGCCTGGCTGCGACGGCGTGCTTGATGTGCGGCGGAAAACAGACGCCGGGGCATTGCTCGCCCTCGCGCAGGGTGGTGTCGAGTATGCGGACCATCGCTACTGGCCCCAATCCTCGGCCTCGATCGGCGCTTCGACCAGAACCAGGGGCTGGACCCCGGTGACCTCGAACTCGGAGCCGCAGTCGCCGCATTCGAGCAGTTCGCTGACCAGGGTATCCGGTGCGGCGGTCAGGTCGGCGCCGCAGACGAGGCAGGCAGTAGTGAGAGTTTGCATGAGTCGCTCCTTGCAGGGGCCATGGGTTCGGGAGACGCGTCGCCGCAACTCCGGTAGTGGTCGTAACGAAAAGGCCCGGCTCGGAGATTGCCCAAAAATTCACAAACATTGACAAATTTAGCACGTTGTGTTAAAAATCGTACATGCGTACAGTGGCCGCCGAAATAGAACAACTCGTTGCCGAGTCGCCTTTTCTGGAAGAAGGGCTGGCGCGGGGGATCATCAACGTCTCGGCGCTGGCCCGGGAGTTACTGCCGGATCTGGCTGCCCGCATGCAGCGGCCGGTCAGCGAGTCGGCGGTCATGATGGCCCTGAAGCGGTCTCTGCCGGGCATCGTTGCGCGTCAGCAGGGCATCAAACCGATTCTGGCCCTGATGGGCGATCTGACCGTGCGCTCTAATCTGGTTGAGTTCACCTACCGCAAGTCTCCCGACACGCTGGCCAAACAGCATGCCCTGCTGGAATACCTGCAGGATCTCGGCGACCAGTTCATCACCTTCACCCAGGGTGTGTTCGAGATGACAATCATCACGAGCGCCAGTCTGGCCACTCGGATCACTGAAGCCTTTGTCGGTGAGAAGCTTGTCGCCCGGCTGGACGGTCTGGCGGCGATAGTGATCCGCCTGCCCGCCGAGACCGTGCAAACGCCTGGTGTGCACTACATGCTTCTGAAGCAATTCGCCTGGCACGACATCAATCTGGTCGAGGTGGTTTCGACCTATAGCGAACTGACCCTGGTGATGGAACGCGGCGATGTGGACCGGGGTTTTTCGGTGCTGCTGGATTTCCTGGGTTCCGGCCGGGCCACCCGGCGAAACTCCTAGCGCAACAGGACCAGCCGGCCGGTCCTCACCGCAGCGTCCGTCCTCAGTTGAACCAGATACAGACCCGATGCCTGGGCCAAGCCCGCCTCGTTCAAACCGTCCCAACTAGATGTGTGCTGGCCGGTGCCAAGATCCTCACGGTCAAGCAGCCGCCGCACCACGCGGCCGGCCAGGTCATACACGACCAGGGAAACGTTCGCGGATGTGGCCAGCCTGAACCGGATCGTCGTCCGCGGATTGAACGGGTTCGGTGCGGCCGGATAGAGCGTTGCCGCGCCGACGCCGGGCACCGGGCCAACGGTCGAAATACCCGCCTCGATCTCACTCAGGAACCACAGCTTGTTTTCCGCCGTGATCGCGATGTGCTCCTGATTCCCACTGGGCCAGTAGACCTGGTCGAAGGCCGTTCGGCCCAGCAGATCCGGATCCCCGACGATGTCATGGAAGGGCGCCGCACCGTCGATGGCCAGGGCGCTGACCGTGGGCACGAAGCAGTGGTTGTCATGCAGGGCGATGATGTCGCCGTAGGTGGGGGTGGTGGCGTCCATCTGGGCCATGGAGTCGCGGTAGCCGCCGGGGGCATCGTCCCAGGGCTGAGTGCCGCCGACACTGATCGTCTCGTAGGTGTCGGGCAGGGGCCAGAGCAGGTTGATCATGCCGTCGAAGATCGTGTGCACGCCGCTGCCTTCGTTCGGGACTGGCCACACGTTGCCGTCGATGTCCACCAGCAGGCTGCGGTACTCATAGAGAACAAGCTGGTCGCCGGTGGTGAAGCCCTGACCCTGCCCGCTGCCGCTGCCGTTGGCGATGGCCACCTTGCGTGGCTGCCCGGGCCAGTCGCCAACAGTGGCGAGGCTGGCCAGCCAGGCGGCGCGGTCGGACGCGGGTGCCGCCGAGGTGCCGCTGGTGGCGGATTGGTGGTACAGCAGCATCTGGCGGGCTGCCGGGGTGTTCAGGCGTGACAGCAGGAAGTCCGCATCCGTCGACTCGTCCTTGAAGAAGCGCAGCCAGTGCTGCAGACCGAGTGGAATATTGGCGCCGCCGTGGGGGGAATCGAAGCTGAGATAGGTGCGTACGCGGTGGTTTGTGCCGCCCTGTTCCAGCCAGGACAGAGCATAGCGCGTGACCAGGCCGCCCATGCTGGCGCCGATCACGACCGAAGTCCTGCCGGCCGGGATCGTGGCGTTGACCCGGGTCAACAGTTCGGTCAGCACGAAGGCATTGCGTTCGATCGGTTCGGTGGCTTCGGTGAAGTCCAGGACCACCGCGTCAAAGCCGGTCGCGCGCAGATCCTCCAGCAGGTTCTGTTGGTTCAGCAAGTCGTACAGTACCGGCCAGTCCATGGTGTTGTCCAGGTCGAAACCTTCGACCACAATCACGGGATTGGTCAGGACCGTGTGACTGGCAGCGAGATACACGTAGGCCTGGCCGCTCGCGTAAGCGCCGCCAAACGGTTCGGTCGCTGTGATGGGCCAGGTTTCCGTGGGAGCCGGCGTTGCCAGACGTTTGACCACAACCAGCGTGCTCGCCGTCAGATCGCGGCCGTCGTCGAGCGTGGCCTTCAGGGTCAGGGTCCTGGAGCCCGTCTCGGTGTATGAGACGGAAAGGGCCTGGCCCGGCTGTAGTGCGCGTGGTCCGCGGCCGTCGCCGGCATCGAGGGTCATCGACTCCACAGGGGCGGTTCGGTGTGTGAACATCCGGTGCGGATCCAGCCTGAACTGGACATCGGCGCCAGTGTATATGGCGTCGCGCAGGGCGCCGAGAGTGAAAACTTCGCGGGTTCTCGTGCTGCCGTCGTCATTCAATTGATCGTACCGGGCATGGACCAGAGCCAGCGGCACGACGTTGTCCGTGGCCCGGGCCAGCGCGCCGGCCTGGATGGCGCGGGGCTCAGGCCAGCCGAGATCCGTGGCCGCGGAATGGCGCAGTTCATGCACGGTCTGGCGCCAGCGAGCCCGGCCGACGGCTGGTGCGGTGACCGTCCCATCCAGTTCGCCGAGATGCGCCAACGGCAACACCCTGTCGACCAGGATGCCGTTGGGTGTGGACTCCGGCAGGGGCGCGGCAGCCAGCAGCCGCGGAGCCAGCAGGCAGAGCAAAATAAGGCGCGATCTCATGGGTCTCCCTCCCGGAATGATTCGAACCGTGGCCAGTATAGCACAGGACCGGTTGCTGCGAGCGGGGCCCGGTTGCGCTTGCCGCCAGGTGTCCGCCGAAAGAATCAATTCAAATCGGGGCCCGGCTGCCACTATACTGGGGCGGGATGACCACGGACCGGATTCGGCTGCGGGTCCAAACCGGCAAGGCACGGTGCATATTGAGTTATTCGACCAATACCGGCAGTCGCCGGGCCTTCTCACGTCCGCTTGCCGCAGCTCTTGGCCTGGCTCTCTCCTTTCTTGTGGTTGCCGGCCAGGTTTCCGCCACCACCACGGTCCGCATTGCGGTACGAGCTCTCAAGGGTGAACAGGCTGCCTTGACCAAGTGGACGCCGATGGCGGAAGCGCTGAGTAGAGCTCTGCCCGCCCATGACTTCACCATCGTACCGGTTGTGGGATTCGATAGCATGCGGACCGAAGTGCGCAACGGCCAGTTCGAATTCGTACTGACCAACCCCGCGGCCTATGCGGAACTGAGGATGCTCTATGGTGTCCAGCGGATAGCCACCCTGCGCAACGGAAGAACCGACGGTGGCACGACCCAGTTTGCGGGTGTCGTTTTCTGCCGCCGGAACCGGTCCGATATCCGGTCGCTGGCCGACGTGCGCGGCCACAGCCTGATGGGCGTTTCCCCGGAAGCGTTCGGTGGCTGGTGGATGGCCCTGCGGGAGTTGCGCGACCTCGGGATCGAACCCCGCTCGGATTGCAGCTCACTGGTTTTCTCGCCGGATGTCACGCAGGTGCCCGTAGTCGAGGCCGTGCTGAACGGCACGGTGGATATCGGCACCGTCCGCACCGGCATTATCGAGGGGCTGGTGGCCAAGGGGAAGTTGGCCGCCGGTGCGATGAAGGTTCTCGGTCGCCGTGACGACGGGTTTGCCCTGCCTCACAGCACCCGGCTCTACCCGGAGTGGCCGTTCGCGGCCACGACCGAGGTGGATCGCGGCCTGGCCAAACGGGTGGCTATCGCCCTGCTGTCCATGCAGGCAGACGATCCGGCGGCGGTCAAGGGCGGCTACACCGGCTGGGATACGCCGGAGGACTACCGCATGGTGCGCGACCTTCTGCAGGAACTGCGCGTCGGACCCTACGCGGGCTATGGTGAAGTGTCGGTGATGCAGGCCATGCGACAGCATTGGCGGCCGACGTTGGCGATTGCGCTGCTGGCCTTCGCCCTGATCGTTCTCGCGACCCGGCTGGTGGTTGTGAATCGTCGTCTGCGCAATACGCGCAACACGTTGCGCGAGCACCGTGACCGCCTGGAAGAACTGGTGGGTCGACAGACCGTGGCGCTGGCCGAGACCCGTGACATGTTCGAAACGATCACGAGCCAGTCCAACGAGGGGATCACCATTGCCGACAACGACGGCAACTACACCTATGTCAATCAGGCCTTCTGTGACATGACGGGTCGTACCGCGGCTGAACTGCTGCAGATGACCGTGTTTGACGTCAAGGCACCGGGCCAGGACCGGCACTCGTTCGATCAGTCGAAAACCGGCAACGAGGGCGTGCCGTTCGAGGTCAGGCTGCAACGCAAGGACGGTTCCGAGTTCATGTCCGAGGTCCTGGGCAAGGTCATCGAGATCAACGGTGAGCAGCGCGTCCTGGGGATCGTCCGGGACATCACCGAGCGGATCGAGGCCGAACGCGCACTGCGGGACAGCGAGGAACAGCTGCGGCAGGCCCAGAAAATGGAGTCGATCGGCCGTCTGGCCGGCGGTGTGGCTCATGACTTCAACAACATGCTGGGCGTGGTTCTGGGCCACGTCGAGATGGCGCTCGAACAGGTGGACCCGTCGCAACCGGTACATGATGATCTGCAGCAGATCCGCATCACCACCGAGCGCTCGGCCGACCTGACCCGGCAACTGCTGGCCTTTGCCCGCAAACAGACGATCGCCCCGCAGGCGCTTGATCTGAACCGGACCGTGGCGGGCCTGCTCAAGATGGTGCGGCGCATCATCGGTGAGGATCTCGAGCTTGCCTGGCAGCCCGGGCCGGATGTGTGGCCGGTCAAGGTCGACCCCTCCCAGATCGATCAGGTGTTGGTGAATCTGTGTGTGAACGCCAGGGACGCCATTGATGGCGTCGGCCGCATCATGATCGAAACGGCCAACGTCTCCTTTGACAAGGCCTACTGCGAGGACCACATCGGATTTCTGCCCGGCGACTACGTACAGCTTTCGGTCAGTGATACGGGGCGGGGCATGGACAAGGAGACTCTGGCCCGGGTCTATGAACCATTCTTCACGACCAAGAAACTGGGGCAGGGCACGGGCCTGGGACTGGCCACGGTCTATGGGATCGCCAAACAGAATCAGGGGTTCGTCAACGTCTACAGCGAGCCGGGTCAGGGGACATGTTTCAAGGTCTTTCTGCCGCGAGAGGGGTCTTGCCCCGTGGCGCCGCCCGTCCGTGCTGCGGAAGCCGGTTCCCCCGGTGGTGACGAAGTGATTCTGCTGGTGGAGGACGAGCCGGCGATCCTGTCCCTGACCACACGGATTCTCAGGCGCCTGGGCTACACCGTGCTGGCGGCGGCCACGCCGGGTGAGGCGCTGAAGCTGGCTGCGGCCAACGCCGACCAGATCGCCCTGTTGTGCACTGATGTCGTGATGCCGGAGATGAGCGGTCTGGAACTCGCTGAGCGGCTTGACGAGGTGTGTCCGGGCGCCCGCCGGTTGTTCATGTCCGGCTATACCGCGAATGTCATCAGCCACCGGGGGATCCTGGCTGAAGGCATCCAGTTCATCCAGAAACCGTTCACGATCAACAGCCTCGGGGCCAAGGTGCGCCAGACCCTGGATGAAGGCAGGTGATTCCGGTCAAGGCAACGTCAGGAAAATGACTTCCAGCGGCGCCGCTTCCTCTTCCTCGCCCAGACGCCAGATTTCGCTGAGGGTTTCAGTGCGCCGTGACGGCGGGTCTACCGGCAGGTCAATGGTCTGGACGGCTGCGGCCAGGGTGGCGGTGCTCCAGGTGGCAATCAGGACCAGGGCTTGAACCAGTTTCATGCGGGAATCTCCTGTTCGGGGCACCATGGGCACGAGATTCGTGCAATGGCTGCTTGCTCCGCATCCTGAGCGATCAGCGTCTGGTGCGCAAGAAAAAGCCCCGGTTCCGCACGGAACCGGGGCCAAATCAGCAGCCTTGAGGGACTAGAAAGAGAAGGTCGCGCTCAGGGCCCAGACAAAGGCGTCGGAATCGCCGTGGTAAGCCGCTCCCTCGGCCGCATCGACGATATCCTTGACGTCGCCGGTCAGTGAGCTGTACGTCACACTGGGCGTGACGGTGAACATCGGCACCGGATGGAAGGGTATGCCTGCCGTCAGGTAGTAGTCGGTCATGGCGGCGTTGCCCGGCACCTCGGGCACGGCCGGCAGCAGGGTCGCAGGCCCGAAGTAGCCTTCGATATAGCCTTGGGAGCCTAGGCCGACGCCGGCCGTCAGGTCCAGATCCATGGACGGACTCAGGGCCACGCCATGACTGATACTCGCGGCCCAGTAGGCCCCCTTGACGGCATCGATATCCTGATAGAACGTCAGGCTCGGCGACAGGAGGATACCCAGTTCTGCGCTCAGGAAGAACTCGGTCGTGCTGTCGAGTTCAAGATTGGGATAGCTGTAGTGGGTGAAGCCGGCACCAAAGCTCAGCTTGGGCAGCTTGAATTCGTAGCCCAGCGTGTAGTCGACCTCCTGGAACTGCATTTCCGTCCCGTTGGCGTCACTGGTATCCATATTGCCCCAGAAGCCGGCGCTGAAGCCCAGTATTCCGATGCCGACTTCCGGCTGCAGCACCGTGTCGGGCGAATAGACCTGGCCACGCCAGACGTACTTGCCCTTGAGGGCCAGCCCCGCATCCACGTCCAGGGGGCCGAAGGCCAGCGCCGGGGCGACCGCAGTCAACAGGACGACACCGGCGAGGATCATAATCTTCAGCTTGTTCATCACTTCTCCTTGTGGGGCGCCACCGCCCGAATTGCTCCCGCCGGCTTTTCTCCCATGTGCCGGGGAAATTTGCACTTGCTGAAGAGTATCATCGGCCGGGAAGGGGGATTTATAAAGGGGTTTTTGCGCGGGGATACGACGAGAAATCCTGGGCAATCGGCATTTGTTCTCAAGTCGGGCCAACTGCGTCCGAAATATTGAAGCAATCGGGAGACAGTTCACCCCACCCGGAGGAAGAAATGTGAGCGCCGATCTTGCCCTGCCCGGACCTGAAATGCCGGTAATCGACGAATCGCGGCTCATGGCCGAATTCGGCGGCGACAAGGAAATCCTGGCCGAATTGCGCGACCTGTTCCTGGAGCACGCACCGCCGCTGTACGAAGCCATCAAGCAGGCCCTGGGCGACCAGGACCTGGCGGTCATCGCCCGCGATGGTCACAGCCTCAAGGGGGCTTGTGCGACCTACGGAGCGCCCCGGCTGGCGATGGTCTGCAAGGTGATTGAAATGGCGGCCAAGGCCGGCGACTGGGAAACGATCGACGCCCAGCGGCAGCTCTTCAGCGACGAGTACGAAAAGGTGTTCGAGGCCATCGGCAATCTGAGCGCCTGCTGATCCCCGACCAGTCAACTGCTTCGAATCGACCCGGCACCGGCCGGGTCATTCGCTTTCCGGCGGGTCGTCCAGTTCCGGCATCTCATCCAGGCCCATGAATTTCGGCGTCCCGGTGGCTTTGCAGATCTTGCGGGCCAGGATGTGGTAGATGTGGGTCTCCCAGTTCACGATACCCGCCCGCATGTGCAACTGCCGCAGATAGGTCAGAAACTTCATCCGCTCGACGTCCGAATAGCCGACCGCCGTCATGGCGTGGGCCAGATGGGCGTACATGTTGTCCAGGTCGCCTTGCGTGGGCAGCTTCGTTGTGCGGTGGGGGTGGCTGACGTGCATTTCCGGCCGGCGGCCGCCATTGGCCGGCGAATGGTCCACAGTCCCTGCCGCGGCTCTTTGCAGGGCCTGCCGGATCTCCCAGCCGTACAGCATCACCGCCTGGGCCAGATTCAGCGATGGCTGCTCCGGCGCGGTGTCGACCGTCTACAGATAGCGGCACAGGTCGGCCTCGTCGTTGGTCAGGCCCGTGCGCTCGGTGCCGAACATGATCACGATCTTGCCGGAGCGGGAGTGGTCGGCGATGTGGTCGGCCAGATCCCGTGGGGTCAGCAGAGCCCGCTTGCGCAGCTTGCGCGTGCGGGCGGTCGTGCCCGAGACGACCAGGGCATCGCTGACGGCGGCCATGACATCCGGGACCACCAGGGCGTTCTCCAGAATGTCCTCGGCGCCGTGGGCCAGGGCCCGCGCGCTGCGCCCCTTCGGGTTCAGCGGATCGATCAACCGCAGATTCTTCAGGCCCATGGTCTTCATGGCCCGGCAGGCGGCGCCGATGTTCATCGGTTCGGTGGTGCGGCTGAGCACGACGATCACGTTGTCCGGATTGACCGGGCCACAGCTGGCGGCAATGGTGTCGGCGGGGCGCTTCAATCTTCCCGCTCGAGCAGCAGCAGGCACTCGATGTGGGCCGTCTGGGGGAAGAAGTCCATCACCCGGAGCTTGCGCACGGCATAGCCGGCGGCCACCAGGGCGGCCGTGTCCCGGGCCAGAGTGGCCGGGTCGCAGCTCATCGAAACGATCTGGCGGGGTTTGAGGGCGATCAGGGCCTTGACGCCATCCTTGCCCAAGCCGGCCCGCGGCGGATCGACGATGCACACGCCGTCAGCCCACTTGTTCACCGGGAAGAGCTTGGCGTCACCGAGCGTCCTGGCTACGGGTCCGCGGCGCAGGGTGATGGCGCGGGCGGCGCGCTTGAAGTTGTTGCCCGCGTCCCGGCAACTGCTCTTGTCCGTATCAACCGCCACGATCTCCTGGAACAAATCAGCCAACGTAAGACTGAACAACCCGACGCCGCAGTAGAGGTCGGCCAGCCGGTCACCCAGTTTGCCGTCGTTGGCCAGCTCACCGAGCCACTGGCGCACCGTGGCTACCGCCTCTTCGGTGGCCGCCAGATTGCCCTGGAAGAAGCTCTGGGCGCTGACCCTGAACTTGTGCCCGGCCACCTCGTAGACCAGATGGTCACGGCCCCACAGGGGCAGGTTGTTGAACAGCAGCCCAACGCAGCCGGGGGCCGGGGCTTCCCCTTCGGGTGTGGCGGCCAGGATCTTCTTCATCACCTTCATGCGCGCCGGCGGTCCAAAGATGGACAGCAGCCAGCTGCCGGCTCCGTCCAGGCGCACGATGACCTGCTCGACCGGCGGCAGGAAGCGCAGCCAGGGCAGAATATCCCGGTTGAACTGCTCGGGCATCAGGGCGCAGCTCTCCAGGGGCACCACGTCGTGGGTGCCGCGGCGCATCATGCCGTACGGTCCGGTGGGCGAAGCGAAGACGCGGATCCGGTTGCGGTAGCCCCATACTTCGGGCGCATCCGGGCCGGACACAATATTGGAAACATCCAGTTTACCCAGGCGTTGGCAGCAGTCGACGACGATGTCGCGCTTGGCCTGCTGCTGGGTGGCCGTATCCAGATGCTGCAGGTCGCAGCCGCCGCAATCGCCATAATGTGGGCATGGAGCGTCCTGGCGTCCGGGGCCGGGCGTGATGATCTCGGTCAGCCGGGCGCGCACGAAACCCTTGCGCCGTTCGACGATCTCGGCCTTGATCTGGTCGCCGGGCGCGGTCAACGGCACAAAGACGGCCTGGCCGTCCTGGCGGCCCAGACCGGCGCCGCCGGTGACCAGCTTTTCAATGCGCAGGTCCAGGGCCGTAATGTCTTGATCTGGAAGCTTGTCATTCATGGTGCCGCTAAACTAGCATGGAGGCCGGTCGCCGCCAAATGTGAATCCGGATCGGGTGACCGCAGACAAGGAAGTGGGCGTTGGTCAGATTGGTGGGAATAGTGATTTGCCTGTCGGCTGTGGTCGCTGCCGGGTGTGCTCCCAAGCGGGTTGGTCCGGCGGGAGTCATCGCCGCCAGGCCGCCGGAGACGGCGCCGGCCACCAAAGGTTCCCCGACCCCGCCGCCGGGGAGTCTGCCCGCTCCCGAGCCCCTCAGCCGATCCGGTACCGGCACGATCCCGGGGTCGCAACCGACGCCAACGGCTCTCGGCCCGCGGGCGGCCTCCCTGGCCGAGGCCCAATTGGGCAAGCCCTACCAGTGGGGGGCGGCCGGACCCGACAAGTTCGACTGCAGCGGCCTGGTGCAGTACGTGTATTCCAACCTGGGCGTCTCCCTGCCGCGGGTGTCACGCCAGCAGGCCTCGGCCGGCGTGCACGTGGACCGCGCGGATCTCCAGCCGGGCGATCTGGTTTTCTTCGTGCTCTCTGGTTCGCGCATCGACCATGTGGGAATCTATCTGGGCCACGGCCAGTTCATCCACGCGCCGCGGCGCTACAGCCCCGTGCGCACCGACTCCCTCAACAACTCCTGGTGGCGGCAGCGATTTAAGGGAGGCAGAAGGGTCGGTTAGGTCGTATAGTTCTGGCCATGTCCGCGCGAATCCACTCCCTGATTTCTTGTTGGCGGTCCCCGGTCTGGGGGCCTGTTCTTGTGGTCATGCTCGGGCTGTCCTTCGGTTCCGGGTCGGCGCTGGCCCAGGCCCCTGCTGAACGAGACTTCTGGGGCGTCCGTGCCGTAGGGCCGGATACTCTGGCGGCGGACCACGAGTTCTATTGGGGGCCGATTCCGGCCCGGGCCGACTCGGTCACCGCCGAATTCCGTGAGCAACCCCGTCCGGCCTGGGAAACGGCGGTCATGGTGCCCTACTGGATTGTGGGCGTGCCGTTCCGGATCGCGTTTCTGGCCGGGGACCAGACGATCAAGGGCATGGACAAGCTGGGCATGTTCGGGGCGGCCGCCGAGTATCCGGGTATCCAGGGTCCGGGCGGCAGTTTTATCATGCCGACCCTGGCCATTCACAGCCTCGAAGGTCTGACCCTTGGCTTGCAGGTGACCAAACCCCACTTCCTGAGTCCGGATGGCATGCTGTTTCTGCGGGCGAATCGCTCGGTCAACCGCGGGGGGGCCTACGGCGGCGGCACGCTGTTCCATCTGGGCGAGGCGTGGCGGCTCGAGCTCGGTGGCGGTTTCGAATCCAGAAACCAGGCTCGCTTCCACGGTCTGGGGCCGACTTCGCAGAACGGTGACCTGAGCTACTATTACCGCAGTACGGCCTGGAGCGGCTTCGATCTGGACCGGGAAATCGTGCCGGATGTGCGGCTGGGGTTGCGGGCGTACTTCTCCCAGATCCAGGTTCGTCAGGCGGCATTCAACCAGGACCAATCGCTGGATGCGGTGCATCCGGACAATATACCGCCGGGATATCCGGGCCAGTCCAACGGCTGGACGTTGCGCTGGGGGCTGAACCGCAACAACACCACGCAGCGGGGGCGTCCCAGTCAGGGTGGTTACCAGTCACTGGGGCTTTCCTGGTTCGGCGCCACCGACGGCAGCGATCTGAGCTACCTGACCTGGCACGCCAACCTGGAAGAGTATTTCAAGCTGTGGCACACCGATCGCAGTCTGGCCGTGCGGGGTTTCGCCAACCGGATCACCAAGGTGGGGAGTCAGGACGTGCCTTTTTCGCGTCTGGTCACCTTCCAACGGCCGGATGAATTGCGCGGTTTCCATTCGCTGCGGTTATACGGCCTGGGCTCGGTCGGGGTCAGTGTCGAGTATCGGTGGCCGGTCTGGGTCGTGCGCGGTCGCGATGACATGGGGGTCGACGCCTATCTCTTTTCGGACTCCGGGCAGGTCTTCGACCACACCGCCGAGATCAACCTGACGAATTTCCAGTGGACAGCGGGCGGTGGGCTGCGCCTGATCGACGCGGCGCGCGGCATGGCCGCGCGATTCGAACTGGGCTTCAGCGATGAGACGACCGTGGTCCGGCTGACCTTCAGCCAGACCTTCCAGTACAACCCGAGAGGATTTCTGTATGGCAAGAATCCGACAAAAGTCTACTGACGGCGGTTGTCGGAACCGTTTGCGGCGCCCGGCCGGTTGGCTGTGGCTGTGGCCGGTCTTTGCCCTGCTGGCACCCGGAACAGGCCTGGCCCGGGCGCCGCTGGGTGAGCATCCGGTCGTATGGTATGCCCGGGACGATGGGCCGGTCGAGGTGCCCGAGTTCGACGAACCGGCCCTGGTTCCGTACTCGGTGAACAGCTTTGTCGGCCGCCCTTTCAGCCGGTTCTTTAATCCGGGGCGTTTTCTGCGGCGGCTCGGCAGTGGCGAGGCGGCCCGGCCGGCCGGTGACGTCAACGCCCTGGACGAGGTCGTCAACTCGACCTGGTTCACCAACCGGATCGGCTTGCGCGAACTCGGCGATGATGAGCTGCGCTACGGAGCCGGGCTGGGGCAGCCCTTTGCCGACGGGCCGGACCGCAGCGCACCCTGGACCATCATCGGGGCCAAGACGGCAGGGGTGACACCGGGCTTCAAGGTCAAGGACGCCCGGGGCGATACCTGGCTGTTGAAGTTCGATCCGCCGGTCCATCCGGGCATGACGATCCGGGCCGGCGTGATTTCCAACCTGATCTTCCACGCCATCGGCTTCAACACGCCGGTGGACCGCCTGGTCGTGTTTTCGCGGGACCAACTGGTCGTCGGGCCCAATGCCCAGATGAAGCTGGGCCGCGAGGGCAAGGTGCCCATGACCGAGGCCAACCTGGACTCGATCCTGACGGCGACCGGTTCGATCTTCGGCGGGGCCTACCATGCCCTGGCCAGCCGTTACCTCGACGGTATTCCGCTCGGGCCGTTTGACGACCAGGATACGCGCAGTGACGATCCCAACGATCTGATCAAGCACGAGAATCGGCGCGAGCTGCGGGCCGTACGGGTCTTCGGCGCCTGGCTGAACCATTTCGACACCAAGATGCACAACTCCCTGGATATGTACCTGGGTCAGCCGGGCCAGGGGCATGTGCGCCACTACCTGCTGGATTTTGCCTCGACCCTGGGCGGCTACGCCGACCAGCCCGTGCCGCGTTTCGGCTACGAGTACGGTTTCGACGTGTGGCCGATCGTCGGTCGCACCGCGACGCTCGGGCTCGTCGAGGACAGGTGGGTGCAGCTTGAGCGGCCGGCGGGGCTGGACGAAGTGGGGCTTTTCGATGCAGCCACCTTCGACCCCGGCAAGTGGAAGCCTGATCTGCCGCACAGCGGCATGGCCAACCTGACCGATCGGGATGGCTACTGGGCGGCCAAGATCATCTCGGCCTTCACCGATGCCGACTTGCGGCTGATTGTCGAGCAGGGACGGTACGAAGATCCGGCGGCGGCCGAATTCATGGTCCGGACCCTGAGTGCCAGGCGTGACAAGATCGTCCGCTACTGGTTTGACAAGGTGCCGCCGCTGGACTTCTTCCGGGCGGCCGACGGCGGCGCGGATTTCGTGGACCTGGCGGTCGAGCGGGGCTATGCGGAGCGGGCGACCACCCGCTATCGTTACCGGCTGTCCGTCGTGGACGAGGACCGACAGGCGCGGGAACGGGCCGCGTGGCGGGAGACGAAGGAAAGTCTGGTGCCGGTGCTGGGCCCTGACCGCGAGTATCTGCCGGGCGTGCCTGCTCCCGACGAACGTTTCCGCTACCTGGCGGTCACGGTGCAGGTTGACCGTGGCCGCGGCTGGTCTGACGCGACCACAGCCTATTTCAGTCTGGCCGACGGCCGAACCCTGGCGGTTGATCGATGAACACACCGGACCAGCAGCCGAGCCTTCTGGATCGCGCCCTGCGGCTGTTTGCGCCGGTCAAGAGGGGCGAGGGCGGCACCATCCTGCTCATGGCCCTGAACATCTTCCTGTTGATGACGGCCTACTACATCATCAAGCCGGTGCGCGAGTCCCTGATTCTGGCCAACTGGGGTGCCGAAGCAAAAATCTATGCCTCCGCCGGCCAGGCTGTGCTGCTGCTCGGTGTCGTGCCCCTGTACAGCCATCTGGCCCGGATGCTGAACTCGCGGCGCCTGATCACCGCGGTGTTGCTGTTCTTCGCCGGCTGTCTGGTGGGTTTCTACTTCCTGGCGCAGATGCGGGTACCCCTGGGCATACCGTTCTACCTGTGGGTCGGCATATTCAACGTCATGGTGGTCGCCCAGTTCTGGTCCTTCGCCAACGATTTCTACACGCCCGAGCAGGGCAAGCGCCTGTTTGCGCTGGTCGGATTCGGCATGTCGGCGGGCGCGGTGTTGGGCAGCGTGGTGACCCACCTGCTGATCAAGTCGGTGGGTGTGTATTCGTTGATGCTGCTCTCGGCAATGCTGTTGCTGGTGAGCCTGGCCCTGACCCTGGCGACCGTCCGTGGTGCCGGGCGCACGGCGACCGCGGCGGGCGTGGTGTCGAAGATGGCCGACGAGCCCCTGGCGGGCCGGAGCGGGTTCGCCCTGGTTTTTGCCAACCGGTACCTCACGCTGATCGCACTGATGATGATCCTGGCCAATCTGGTCAACACCACGGGTGAATATGTGCTTGGGGCGCGGGTCCAGGCCGCCAGCCAGCAGTCCGTGCCGGAAGTGGTCCGGACCGCTGACATGAGCCAGGCTCAGTATGAAGCGGCGGTTATCGACCGCACTGCGCAAGTCGGAGTGGCTATCGGCGAGTTCTACGCCGACTTCTTTTCGGTGGTCAACCTCGTCGGATTGCTGGCCCAACTCTTCCTGGTGGCGCGCCTGGTGGCCTGGATCGGCGTCGGACCGGCTCTGCTGATCCTGCCGCTGATCGCCATCGGCGGCTACGCCATGATGGCTGTCTTCCCGGTGCTGGGCATGGCTCGCTGGGCCAAGACGGCGGAGAACGCGACCGACTACTCTCTGCAGAATACCGTCCGCAACATGCTCTTTCTGCCCACGACGCGCGCGGAGAAGTACAAGGCCAAGCAGGCCATTGACACATTCTTCGTCCGGATGGGCGACGTGTTGGCGGCCTTGCTTGTCCTGGGCGGCACCAGGCTGCTCCACCTGGGCCCCAGCGGTTTCATTCTGGTCAACGTGGGCCTGGCGGCGTTGTGGTGCTGGTTGGCGCTTGCCATCGGCCAGCGGCACCGCAAGCTGAACCCCGACGGCTGATCCCCTCCTGCCTCTGAAAATCCTCCGACTCGTCACATTGGCATATTTGTTGCCGTATTCCCTGTGTTTTGAATAAGGATTTCCCTCAAGGAGCCCTTTGTTCAAGCGAAAATAAGTCTGGGGCCAAGCGCTCAATCGATCTGCTGCTAGGCCCTAATTAGTTACCGGACAACAGGTTGCTTTTCAGCGACAACCGACCTGCCCACGCTTGCAAGCTGAAGACGTGGTTGGGGGCAGCCCGTCGAGTTGAGTTTCGATTTTCTTCGCAGTGGCCAACATCGTGGCGACCAGCCGGAGAACTGGACGGATACCCCGTAAGAAGGCGAGTGCGGATGAGCCATTCCGAGATCGAAAAACAGGTAGCTGACCTGGCGCAGGCGCTGGTTTTTGTCGATTGGACCGATTTGGACGCCCTGGAGGATGTGCCGACGAAATTCGGCGATCTGGCGGCCATGTTGCGCGAAGCGGGGCACGAGTCCGAGGCCGAGCATTGTGGACGGGCGGCTGCCGTGGCGGGTCAGTTGCTGGCCGAAGCCGTCTCGTCGTCGGCAGGTCAGGAATTCCTGACCCGCACCCTGGACGCGCTGCAGGCCTGCTTGAGCGGCGATTGTGCCTGCGAGGATGCGGGCTGGCCGGAGGCGGCGGCACCTGAGCCGAGCGGTACAGAACCTGAGGCGCTGACCGCCGAAGCCGAGGCCGAGGCCGAACCGGCCAGCCTGGTGGACGATGGTATCATGGCCGAATTCCTGGCGCGCCAGGCCGACGTGATGGACGATATCGAAAAGGAACTGCTGGCGATCGAATCGGGAGAGTCAACCGGCGACAGCGAGGGCATCAAACGATTCCTCCACACGCTCAAGGGTGAGTCGGCTCTGCTGGACCTGAGCGATGTGGCGGATTTGTGCCATGCCGTGGAAGACATGATCCAGGCCGACGGCATCCCGGCCCAGATCGATTGTCTGCTGGACGTGAAAGACTGGTTCATCGCGACCTTCCGTCATCTGCGGGACGAGGGACCGGCGCCCGCGCCACTGGCCGAGATGATTGCCCTGGTTGAGGCTTCGGTGGCGCCGGTCGAGCCGGCCGAGCCGGCGGCGGCCGCCGTAAACGAGGCCGTGCCCGAGGATTATCCGGTGGTCGACTACGCCGGCACCAACGTGCTGGAAGGGGATCTGGATCTGGTCCAGGATTTCATCGAAGAGGCCGTCGAGCATCTGGACGCTTCGGAGGCGCACCTGCTGGCCATCGAGTCGGACCCCAAGGAAACCGAGGCTCTCAACGCCGTGTTCCGGGGCTTCCACACGATCAAGGGTCTGGCTGGCTTCATCGAGATGGAGCACATCAAGGACCTGGCCCACAAGGCGGAGAACCTGCTGGACATGGCCCGCCGGGACGAGCTTGAACTCGTCGGCAACAACATGGATCTGGTCTTCGAGTCGGTGGACATGATGAAGCGGCTGGTCGAGGGTCTGGCCGGAGCCATGGGGGGCGACGGTAAGCTCGTCACAGAGGCCGGATTGCCCTCGCTGATGGCCCGGCTGGTCGGCGCGACATCAACTGAAGCGCCGGTCGCCGCCGCTGCACCAGCACCGGAGCCGGAACCGGTTGTGCCCGCAGGGCCCGCGCCCACGAGCGGCTTTATCCCGCTGGGCAACATGCAAACGAAGAAGAAGGCACCGGCCGCAGCGGTACCGCCCAAGCCGGCACCCGAGCAGAAAGCCACCGCCAAGGCCAATGCGCCGGCCAAGATGAAAGAGGCCATGCGAGTCGACGCCGAGCGCCTGGACCACCTGATCGAAACGATTGGCGAACTGGTCATTGCCGAGTCGATGGTCAGCCAGTCGCCGGAGATCCAGACCGCTACGCTGTCGGTCAAACTGGCCAAGGATCTGGATCATCTGGACAAGATCTGCCGCGAGTTGCAGGAGATCGGCATGTCCCTGCGGATGGTGCCGGTGCGGCCCGTGTTCCAGAAAATGGCGCGGCTGGTGCGGGACCTTGCCAAGAAACAGAATCGGCAGGTCGAGTTCGTGATGTCGGGCGAGGACACGGAGTTGGACAAGAACGTCGTCGACAAGATCGGTGATCCGCTGGTGCACATGGTGCGCAACTCGGTGGACCACGGTATCGAGCCGGATCCGGCCGAGCGCGTGAAGCTGGGCAAGCCCGAGCGCGGCCGGGTCGAATTGCGGGCCTTACACAAGGGCGGCAACATCTGCATCGAGATCGAGGATGACGGGCGCGGCCTGAACAAGGACGCCATCATGGCCAAAGCCATCTCCCGTGGCCTGCTGCGCGAGGGCGAAGCGATCAGTGATCGGGACCTGTTCATGCTGATCTTCGAGCCGGGGTTCTCCACGGCCAGGGAAGTCACCGACATTTCGGGCCGGGGCGTGGGCATGGATGTGGTCCGTCGCAACATCGAGGAGTTGCGCGGCACCGTGGACATCACTTCGGAGCCGGGCAAGGGCTCGGTCTTCAGCATCAAGCTGCCGCTGACCCTGGCCATCATCGAGGGCATGGTCATCATGGTCGGCGAGGAACACTACATCATTCCGACCCTGTCGGTGGTGCGCTTGATCCGGCCCAACAGGGAAGATGTCACCCACGTCTTCGACAAGGGCGAGATGCTGGCGTTCGAAGGCACGCACCTGCCGCTGTTCCGTCTTTCGCAGCTGTTCGACGTCGAAGGCGCTGCCTGTGAGCCGCACGAGGCCATGGTGGTCGTCGTGGAAGAAGAAGGGCGCCGCCTCGGATTGGTGGCCGACCAGTTGATCGGCCAGCAGTCCATTGTCATCAAAAGCCTGGGCGAGTCCGTGCAGGGCACCGACGGTGTGGCCGGCGGCGCGATCATGTCCGACGGAAATGTCGCCCTGATCCTGGATGTGGCCGGCCTGCTGCGGGTGGCCCACAGCACTGACACTACCATCGATATGCCCCCGAGCAGGGGGCTGGAGCGATCAGCGGCCACGCTTGATGACGAGATCGAGGCCGTCGTCGTGGAGGATACACCCGATACCGAGGAAATCATCGTTGCGGTGGACCCGGAAACAAGTCCGGACGCCGTGGAAGTCTAACCCGTTTGGGAGGTTTGCAATGGCCGTGGAAACCCCAGTTGCCCGCACAGCCCAGGAAGGCAAGTTCCTGTCCTTTGTGCTTGGCGCCGAGGAGTACGGACTCGAGATTCTCAAGGTCCAGGAGATAAACGGCATGATGGGGATCACCCGCGTGCCACGGACGCCCGAGTATGTGCGTGGCGTGATCAATCTCCGGGGTCGGGTCATCCCGATCGTCAGCCTGCGGCAGAAATTCAAGATGCCGGCCGTTGCTGATTCCGAGAAGACCTGCATCATCGTGGTCCAGGTCAGCTACCAGGATACGGAGCTGACCATGGGCATCATCGTCGACGAAGTCTCCGAAGTGCTGAACATCAGGGCCGACCAGATCGAGCCCGCCCCGGCCTTCGGCGGCGGCATGGATGAGACATCCCACATCACGGGCATGGGTAAGCTCGAGGACAAGGTTGTCATCCTGCTGGATATCGACACCGTGCTCAACGGCGAGGAAATCGAAGCTGTCGTGCAGTCGACCAACTAGCCGGGAGTGACTTGTGCCCTTGACCTCAACGAGCAGGAATCAGCAAGCGGCCGAGGCCGGTCACAACGGGGGCATGACCCCGCGTGAACTTGCGACATTCCAGCGCATCCTCCATGAGAAGTCGGGGATCGTGCTCAAGGACAACAAGCGCGCCCTGGTCGAGTCCCGGGTCAGTCAGCGTCTGCAATCGCTGGGCCTGGCCTCGTTCGGAGAGTACCTGACCCGCCTGGAGCAGGACACGGGCGGCGAGGAATTGGTGCTGCTGATCGATGTCATCTCCACCAATATCACCCAGTTCTTCCGGGAGTCGGACCACTTCGACCTGATGGCCGGCGTGGTCGCGCAATGGGCCGAGGCCGGTGTCAAACGGATGCGCTTCTGGTCGGCGGCCTGTTCCACCGGCGAGGAGCCCTATACGATGGCGATGACGTTGTTCCCGCTGGTGGCCCGGTACGGACTCGACCTGAAAATCCTGGCGACCGACATCAGCACCCGGGTGCTGGCCCACGCCGAACGTGGCTGGTATGACCCGGCGCGGCTGAGCGGAGTCCCGGACGACCTGCAACAGAAGTTCTTCACGCGCCGCCAAAGTGACGGACAGGAAGTCGCCGTGGTGTCCGAGCGACTGAAGAATCTGATCATGTTCAGAAGGCTGAATTTCACGGTCTTCCCCTACCCGATCAACGGCATCTTCGACATGATCCTTTGCCGCAATGCCATGATCTACTTTGACCGCGGACTGCGTGGCCGGATGGTCCCCGAGTTTGCCAGATTGATACGTCCCGGTGGCTACCTGCTGATCGGCCACGCGGAGACGCTCATCGGCATCGAAGGTGGCCTGCGGAGCCTCAAACCGTCAGTCTACCAACGCCTGAATGATGGAGAGATCGCTTGACCCAACTCATGGAAAGACCGACCAGGGTAAAGCGCGTACGTGCGAACATCACGGTCGACATCAGCGACATGAAGCTGAGCCGGTCACCCACCGATGTCATCGTCACCTACTCGCTTGGCTCCTGCGTGGGGGTGACCCTCTACGACCCGGTGGCCCAGGTGGGTGGCATGATCCACTGCATGCTGCCGCTGTCGAAGATCGACCCGGAGAAGGCCCGTCTCAAACCCTACATGTTCGTCGACACGGGCGTGGCCGCGATGCTCGGCGAGCTCTACAGCATGGGGGCGCAGCGGCAGAACATCGTGGCCAAGGTCGCGGGTGCCGGCTCGCCCCTGGGCAAGGAGGAGACCTTTCGCATCGGGCAGCGCAACTACACGATCCTGCGCAAGTTCCTTTGGAAAAACAACATACTGATAGACAAGGAAGACGTGGGCGGCTCCAAGGCGCGCACTCTGTACCTCTATCTGGCCGATGGGCGCACAACCGTGAAATCAGAAGGACAGGAGGTGGAGCTGTGACCGAACGCAAAGCCATCCTGGCTCAGGTGGGGTCGGTGCCGTCGTTGCCGTCGGTGGTGCTGGAACTGCGCAAGTATCTTAACGACCCGGAGGTCAGCTTCGACCAGCTGGCCAGGGTCATCGAATTCGATCCCGGCCTGACAGCCAACGTGCTGCAGCTGGCCAACTCGGCCTACTTCGGCTGGACCCGCACCATCAAGACGGTCAAGGAAGCGATCACGCGTCTGGGCACGAACCGTATTTTCCAGATGGTGCTCTGCATGTCGGTGGCACCGCTGGTGCGCAAGCCCATCAAGGGCTACGACACCGACGGCGAGGGGCTGTGGAAACATTCGATCGCCACGGCGATCTGCGCCGAGCAGCTGGTTGAGGTTCTGGGCCTGCCGGATCTCGAGGAAGCTTTCACGGCGGGTCTGCTGCACGACATGGGCAAGGGCGTGCTCGGCACCTTCGTCGAGATCGACGACGAGGCGATCAAGGAGATCGTCCGCACCGACAATCTGAGTTTCAACGAGGCCGAACAAATGGTGCTGGGCATCGACCACGCCGAGGTGGCGGCCGAATTGCTTAGGGCCTGGAACCTGCCCGAGGTCGTCGTCGAGGGGGCCCGTTGGCACCACCAGCCGCAGCATGCCGCTGCTGAACACCAGCAACTGGTCGACCTGATCCATGTCGCCGACTTCCTGTGCATGAGCTTCGGGTTCGGCCAGGGCGTCGACGGTCTGCAGTACCGCCTCAACGAACAAGCCAACGATCGTCTGGGCCTGAAAGTGTCCCAGGCCGAGGCCGTCGGCAGCAAGATCATGATTGCCATGGAAGAGCTCGGGAACATGTTTGCTCCCGCAAAGAAAGGAAAGCCGGATGGCGTTCAACATTCTCCTGGTTGATGACTCGGCCACCGTGCGGGCCGTCATCAAGAAGGCGCTGACCCTGGCCAATGTTGATATCAACGAACTGTATCAGGCCGGCAACGGCCAGGAGGCCCTGGCTGTTCTTGAGCAGGAATGGGTCGATCTGGTCTTCTGTGACATCAGTATGCCGGTCATGGATGGCGAAGAGTTCGTGGCCGAAATGAAGGCCACCGGGATGATCGAGACCATTCCCGTAGTCATCGTATCCTCGGCTGGCAGTGAACCGCGCGTGGCTCGCCTCAAGGCCAGCGGCGTGCGGGACTACATTCAGAAACCGTTCACCCCGGAACGCATCCGGGAAGTCGTCGACAGTGTGATGGGAGTGGCCAACGATGCTTGAGTACTCACAGGAAACAGTCACCGCCACTTTTCTGGGCGTGGTGGAACAGCTGACCTTCATGTTCGGCGAACCGGTGGACAAGGACGATCTCGACACCGAGCAGGTGGATTTCACCCTGGCCCGGATGAGTTTTCTCGGTGACATCGCGGGCAGCCTTGCGGTGGCCGTGCCAACGGCGATTACGGGCGAGATCGCGGCCAATATCCTCGGCCTCGAGCCGGAGGATCTTACGGACCAGGTCATGCTGGACGATGCCCTCGGCGAGATGCTGAACGTGGTCTGCGGACATGTGATCATGGCCGTGGCCGGCAACGACGCCAATTTCAAACTGCACTCGCCCGAAGTCGTCAAGGTAGACGAAACGATGCTGGTGGAAATGCTTGCCAGCGCCGACTACTTCGGCTATGAGCTCGACGACAGTCCGGTCCTGCTGGGCCTGACCGTGGAGGATTGACGTGGGCGATATTCGCGTCCTGATCGTCGATGACTCGCCGACCGTCTGCCAGTTCTTCCGGCAGGGACTTTTCCGCGTGCCCGGTATCGAGGTCGTCGGCGTGGCGCCCGATCCGTTCGTGGCCCGCGACATGATCGTCAACGATCCGCCCGATGTGGTGACCCTGGACATCGAGATGCCGCGCATGGACGGCCTGACCTTCCTGCGCAAACTGATGATGCATTTCCCGCTGCCGGTGGTCGTGGTCTCGACCCTGACTGTCGATGGCAGCCAGAAGGCCGTCGAGGCCCTGGAGTCGGGTGCGGTCGATGTGGTCAACAAGGACATGTCGGCCGGCAACTCGCGGGCCCTGATGTTGGAACTGGTGCAGAAGATCAGGTCGGCGGCCGGTTCCACGGTCACCGCCCGGGCCCTGGCCCGCAATCGCCTGAAGCAGGGGCCGGCCACCAGCGCCGTGCCGGAGGTCACGACGGCCGATGGTCATCTGATCGCCATCGGGTCCAGTACCGGCGGCACCGAAGCCCTGGCCACCGTCTTTCGCCGCCTGCCGGCCAACGCGCCCGGCACCGTCGTGGTTCAGCACATGCCGCCGGGCTTTACCGCCCAGATGGCCGAACGCCTGAATCGGCTGTCGGCCATGGAAGTGCGCGAGGCCCGGGACGGCGATTCGATCACCACCGGCGTGGCGTTGATCGCGCCCGGCGACCGGCACCTGCTGGTTCGCCGCCACGGCGACAGCTACGTCGTGGCCCTGCGGGATGGGCCCCGCGTGGGCCGCCACAAGCCATCGGTTGATGTGCTGTTCACCTCGGTGGCCGAAGCGGCGGGCAGTGACGCCGTCGGCGTGATCCTGACGGGCATGGGCCGGGACGGCACCGAAGGTATGGCCAGGATGAAGGAGCAGGGCGCCTACAACATCGCCCAGGACGAAGAGTCGTGCGTCGTGTACGGCATGCCACGGGCGGCCGTGGAGCGGGGCGCGACCCACGAGACGGCCCCGCTCAAGCAAATGGCCGAGCGCATCTGCCAGGCCGTGAACGGCGCTGTCCACGCCTGACCAGCCCAGAAAACGGCCCGCCGGGAGGTTCCCGGCGGGCCGTTTTGCAGGTGGACTGGCCGTTAGCGGCTGAGCAACGTCAGGGTCGCCGAACCGTAGGCCGTCTCACCGGTATAGTCGATGCGCTTGCCCGGATCAAGCAGCCAGCCCACATAGTCGTCGTCAGTCGGCACCTGGTAGGCGAACGTCTTGGTCGGGGCCACATGCGGGTTCATCTCGATGTTGTTGAACAGGGTGCGCAGGTTGTTGACCACTTCGGTCACGGCCTCGACGATGGGCTCGTCGGCCTCGCCGTTCTGCGACTGGTCCTGCAGCGTAGCCTCGGGCAGCAGGATGAGCTTGCCACCGATGTACAGGGTCGCCGGCAGATCGGTAATGATCGCCCCCTCGACGGTCTTGTCCTGCCCCTGCAGGAACGTGATGTAGCAGCCCTCTTCCGGCTGGGTCAGGTCCCAGCCCTGGCCCTTGCGGAAGACGGGTTTTTCCCCGATCAGGAGTTCCACCAGATCGAGGACTTCCTTGGTCTTGGGGAAAGTAAGCGCCACGGTCAGCCCTCCTGCCAGATAAGGATGACGTGCACTTCGAGGTCGTTCTCGCCACGCACGGTCTGGGCCATGCCCTGGATGCCGCTGGCGAAGAACTCGATGCAGCTGCGCCCTTCCATGAACAGGGGCAGGCCCAGTTGCACGCGCTCGCCGGCCGCCGCGCGGCTGGCCTTCATCACCCCGGCGGCGACGTTGGCGATCTCGCCGATGCCGTCGGCCATGTCTTCCATTTCGGGCGTTTCGTCGTCTTCCATGGCGAACAGGTTACGGGTCAGGGCCTCGCAACTTGACTGGTTGGCCATCACGGCCAGATTCCAGCCGCCGGTTTCCGAGGTCAGGGCGATGCTGCTGCCGAACTTGACGTCGGCTTCCCTGGGATCGGAGGGATTGGGGTCAACTTCAAGCTGCAGATCCATCTGGATGCTGCACGTGTCGACCACGGCCTTGACGGCCTCCTGAAGTACCTGCAAAGGTACGCTTGAGCCCTGCGCCTGGGCGGATTCCACCGTTTTCGTCGTCATCAGCTGTTTGCCTCCAGCATTCAGGCCATATTGCCAGATCAGGATCACCTGCAGGGAAACGTCCCCCGGCCCCACCAGTTTCTGGGCAATGGCGTTCACTCCTCTGGGAAAATACTTGATCCAGCTGTTGCCCTTCAGGAAGATGGGCAGACCGAGCTGGTAATGTTCGCCCATGGACTTTTCCCGCTTGGCCTTCCACACGCCGGCGGCCACGTTGGGAATCTCGTTCAGGGCGTCGCCCATATCCTCCATGGGCGTTGCTTCATCGATATCCATCTCGAACAGGGTCCGGGTCAACTGCTGGGCGACGCTGTCGCTGAACACGCAGGCGAACTGATAGTTGACTTCGTCGTTGGTCAGGGCCAGGGTGCTGCCGTACAGGACGTTCTTCGGATCAGGGGCGCCAGGCATACCCTCGGGCACGAGCTTCATGTCGAACTGGATCTCGAAGGTCTGGACGACCGAGTCGACCGCTTCCTTCAGAGCCTCCATCTTGGACATGAGGTCCGTGGGGTCCTCGATACGGCGAATGCGTGACATGACAGCCGTCACGAAACAAATGCTCCCAGAACCTGCGCCATGTCGTCGGCGGTGAAAGGCTTGGCCAGCAGGAACATGGCGCCGCCTTCGGTGGCCAGATCGACCATTTCCTTGGTCGACTCGGAAGTCACGAAGCCGAAGGGAATCTCGTAGCCGGCCGCGTTCAGCGCGGTCAGAAATTCGATGCCGGTCATTTCGGGCATGTGCCAGTCCGAAAGGATCAGGTCCGGATTCTCGGCCTTGACCACGTCCAGGGCTTCTTTCCCGTTCTCGGCCTCGACAATGTCGTGGCCCTCGAAACCGGCCTGACGGATGGTCCGCGAGACTATGCGCCGCATGGCCCGCGAGTCGTCTACGACCAGGATTTTCATGAATACTCCTCCTGAAGTTGCTGTCGCCACCGGTTCTGTCCGTGATCGCAGAGGCCGACCCGATCCGATGCCTGCTCCGGGGCCCGCAAGGGCTCTGACACGGCCCCATTGGCCGCTTCCAGTAATCCCTAGATCGGTTGGAATCAGGCTTGGTTAAGAAATATCTTTATGAAATACAAGGGAATCAGCAGGGGTCGATCTTAAGGCGAACCGTATTGTTAACCGCTTCGGTCACGGCCTCGTGCAGGGCCATTTTCTCACTGAACCCCAGCAAATCCTGAGCGCGCGCGTTCAGGATGGGGCGCGGTGAGCGGATGGAGCAACAGTCGCGATAGGGCAGAATCGACAGGTCGAAGGCGCCTATCTTCTTGGACCAGGCGGTGATCTCCATTTTGTCCATGCCCACCAGCGGCCGCAGGATCGGCAGGGAAATATCCGAACTGATCGCGCCCAGATTGCGCAACGTCTGGCTGGCGACCTGGCCTAGGCTGTCACCAGTCACCAGGGCCAGGCAGCTGTTTCGTTTGGCCAGGCGGACAGCCGTCTTGACCATGAAACGGCGGAACATGACCATGTCGTAGCGATCCTCGATCACCCCGATGGCCCGCATCTCGTAGGGCACGACCGGCACCAGGTGCAGCTTCAGGGGCACCGGCGCGTAGCGGGCCAGCACGCCGACCAGATCCTTGATCTTGGCCACGTCGGCCTCTTCAATGCTGCGTCCGGCGTAGAAGTGGACAAACTCGGGCCGGCTGCCCCGGCGCATCATCAGCCAGGCGGCGACCGGCGAGTCGATGCCTCCGGACAGCAGCACCATCGTGCGCCCGCTCGAGGCGAACGGCAGACCGCCGTGAGCCGGCATCTTTTCGGCGAAGACCAGCACGTTCTCCTTGAGCACCAACACGTTGATCAGCAGGTCGGGGTGGCTCATCCGGCCGGGCAGGCCCGTTTCGTGGTGCACCGTGTAGCCCACGGCGCGGCTGATGGCCGGCGAGTTGAGGGCGAACTTGCGGTCGCTGCGGCGGGTCTCGATCTTGAAATGGCGGGCGTCGCTCCGCATCTCGGCAGCCAGGGCCACGGCGGCTTTGCCCACGGCGGTCAGTCGGGGCTCCCGCTCGGCTTCCAGATCTTCCCGCAGTTCCGGGTCGACCTTCGAGCGGGGCACGGCCATGACCGGCGAGATCCACTGCAACCCAAAGACCCGCTGAAGTTTCGCGGCAATCTGCTCCGCCCGGGCCGGGTCATCCAGATGCACCAGCAGGCGGCTTTCCACGTGATTCACCGAGGCAATCGCCTCTCCTTTCAAAGCGATCTGGATATTGTTGATCAATTTGCGCAGGAAGACCTTGCGGTTGCGCCCCTTGAGGGCGATTTCCGCGTAGGCGCAGGCGATGATGGGAGTGGCGAATGCCATGTCTGGTTCTCCGCGGCCTTGATTCCTGCCGGGGGCGGGGTATTCTGAAAGGCGAATATGTGGTGAGGCCGCAGCGGCGGTCGTCAGGAAGAATCTAGCAGGAGCCGCCACTGGCGCAAGGGCCAAATCCGGTCCCATGAAAGGGCAGATGATCATGTTGGAGACCCAGGGTATCAGGCTGGATGTGAGCGCGGCGGAAGAATTCCTGCCGGCTGGCGCGATTGACGCGCTGTCGGACAAGGTGGCCGCGGTGGCTACGGAGCTCGCGGCAGGCGACGGTCCCGGGGCCGAGTTCCTGGGTTGGCTGAATCTGCCGGGAAATATTTGCGAGGCCGAACTGGCCGCCATGCAGGCCAGTGGCGATCGGGCCCGGGACGCCGAAGTGTATGTGGTCGTGGGGATCGGCGGCTCCTACCTGGGGACCCGCGCCGTCCTCGAATCCCTGGGCGGCCCGGCGGCTGGCCACCCGGAGATTCTCTTTGCCGGTACAGGCCTGTGCTCCGCCACCCTGGACCGTGTCCTGAACCGGATCGAGGGCCGTGATTTTCGCGTCTGTGTGATCTCCAAGTCGGGCACGACCCTGGAGCCGGCCGTGGCCTTCCGCCTGCTGCGGGCCGAACTCGAAAAGCGTCACGGCAGCCAGGGCGCGGCCGAGCACATCACCGCCGTTACGGACAAGTCCCGCGGCGCCCTGCGCCAGCTCGCGGATCGTCAGGGCTATGAGACCTTCGTCATCCCGGACGACGTGGGTGGCCGTTTCTCGGTGCTGACCCCCGTCGGCCTGGTGCCGCTGGCTGCCGCCGGCCTGGATATCCGGGCCCTGGTCGGCGGCGCGGCCGCCATGGCCGAGGCTTGCGCCGGGCCCGACCTGCGCCGGAATCCGGCCCACCTGTACGCGGCCACCCGCCATCTGCTCTACGAGCAGGGTTTCACGACCGAGGTGATGAGCACCTTCCACGCCGATCTCCAGCTGATCCAGGAGTGGTGGAAGCAGCTCTTCGGCGAGAGCGAGGGCAAGGGCGGCCAGGGGATTTTCCCGGCTTCGACCGTCTTCACCACTGATCTGCACAGCCTGGGCCAGTACATCCAGGATGGCCGTCGCGTGCTGCAGGAAACCTTTCTCTGCGTACGTCACGCGGTCGACGGCATTGTGGTGCCCCGGGACGAAGCGGACCTTGACGGCTTGAACTACCTGTCCGGGCGCACGCTGGACGAGATCAACTGGAAAGCCTACGAAGGCACGCGCCAGGCCCACCTGGATGGAGGCGTGCCGTGCCTCAGCCTGGAGGTCGGGCGTTTGACACCGGCGGTGATCGGCGGACTGCTGTACATGTTCGAGAAAGCCGTGGCGGTCAGCGGGCGTCTGCTGGGAGTCAATCCATTCGATCAGCCGGGAGTGGAGACGTACAAGAAAGAGATGTTCAGGCGACTGGGTAAGTAGGAGATCCGGTTTGCTCCGCCGCAGGTGACGATGTACTTTTCGACCAGAGACCGAATCCCACCCAGATTGCCTTGTCCAACCCGCCGGCAGCGGCGGGGTATCGAGGAGAGTCCAGTGAACAAGACAGCCCTCATTACCGTTTTGGTCCTGCTGGTTGCCCTGGCCGGTTGTGGCGAGAAAGCCACCACCACCACGCGCGAATCGGCCGAGACGACGACCCCCGCGACGACGGCCAAAGCAGCCCGGACAGACGCCGCCGATGTCTGGAACGGGACGATCACAGAGACCATGAACTCGGGTGGCTACACGTACGCCCTGGTTGATACCGGCTCCGAGCAGGTCTGGGTGGCGGCGCCCGAGACGCCGGCCGCCGTTGGCCAGAAGGTCACCGTACCCAAGGGTATGCTGATGGAGAATTTCTCCAGCAAGACCCTTGATCGGGTTTTTGATGCCATCTACTTCGTTGGTGGGATCTACCCCGAAGGCGGTCTGCCGTCAGCCGCTTCCGGCGCCATGGGCAAGATGCCCATGGATGCCAACCACGCCGGCGGTGGCGTGAACGAGAACACCAAGGTCGCGGACGCGGCTGTCGAAGATGTCGCCAAGGCCGCCGGCGGCTACACCATCGAGGAGATCTTTGCCAAAGGTGCCGAACTGAACGGCCAGACGGTGAAGGTGCGCGGCCGGGTCGTCAAGTTCACCGCCAACATCATGGGCACCAACTGGGTTCACATCCAGGACAACACGCCCGGTGATCTGACGGTCACCACCGACGCCAAGGTCGCCACCGGTGATGTCGTCGTGGTCGAAGGTGTCCTGGCCGCGAACAAGGACTTCGGGGCCGGCTACCGCTACGAAGCCATCATCGAAAAGGCCACCGTCACGAAGTAGGGGGCGGGGGACACAAAGAGAGCGCGGTGCGGGATGTCCTCGCCTGCGCCCTGAACGGGCGCGGCTGCGGATTACCCGCACCGCGCTCTCTTTGTGTCCCCCTCTGCCACCTGAGCTGCGGTGCCCATGTGGAACGCCCCCCGCCACGCCCGCAGGGCGCAGGCGAGGACATCGCCGGGCTCGTTGTTTAGGCAATGGGGGAAACCCCCGCCCCTACTTGTGCTCCGAGAGGTACTTGGCCACACCCTCAGCCGTCGGGGCCATGGCGTCATCGCCCTTGGTCCAGTTGGCGGGGCAAACCTCACCGAACTCTTCGAGGTGCTGCAGGGCATCGACCGTGCGCAGGGCCTCGTCGATGTTGCGGCCCAGGCCCAGGTTGTTGACAACCGCGGACTGGATGATGCCTTCCTTGTCGATCAGGAAGGTGCCGCGCAGGGCCATGCCGCCCTCGAGCAGCACACCGTAGTCCTGGCTGATCGTCTTCTGGAAGTCCGCGACCAGCGGGAACTGGATGTCGCCGATGCCACCGTCGTTGACGTCGGTGTTCTTCCAGGCCCAGTGGCTGAAGTGGCTGTCGGTGCTGACGCCGATGACCTCAACGTTGCGGCTCTTGAAGGCCTCGAGCTGCTTGTTGAAGGCAATGATCTCGGACGGGCACACGAAGGTGAAGTCCAGGGGGTAGAAGAACAGGACGACGTACTTGCCGCGGTAGTCCGAGAGGCTGAAGTCGTCCTTGAAGCTGTTGTCCGGCATCACGGCCGTCGCGGTGAAGTCGGGGGCCTCGGTCGAAACCAGCGGCACGGGGATGAAATCGAAGTCCATGTTGTCCATTGAATCAGTCTCCTTAAAAAGGACGTTTGTTGTTGATGGGGGCCCAGGTGGCCCACCGGGAAAAACTAGTGCAAAGCCGGCTCGGTGGTTTGGCAGGCCGGACACAGGCCGACATACTCGAGCCGGTGGCCCTCGATCCGGAAACCGGCCAATTGCGCGGGCTGGACCGGACCACTGTCCGGACCCAACTCAGGGATGTCTTCGATGCGGCCGCATTGGCGGCAGCGCACATGGTAGTGCTCGGTGGTTGTGCCGTCGAAACGGGCTTCCGCACCGGCGAATTCCAGCTTGCGGATCATGCCGTCCTGATGCAGGACCTCAAGATTGCGATACACCGTGCCCAGGCTGACCCGGGGCAGCCGGCGGCGGACCAGATCATAGAGTTCAGCGGCCGTGGGATGGGTCGTCACCGCACGCAGCTCTTCCAGAATGATTTTTCGCTGCGGTGTGTTGCGGCGCAGTTTCGCGTTCGACATCATAGGTCCTTGCTTCTGGCCAGGGCGCAATAGGGGTGGGCGAGAACCGGTTCCCCGGCACTGTGTTCATGGTTAACTAATAATAACGATTCTGAATGTCAACCCATTAAATGGTGAAAGGCCGAAAAAAGGGCCCCCCGTGAAGGGGGCCCTTTTCCAGTACCGCATCACTGCAGTGTTGGCAATGGTCTAGTAGGTCGTGAAGAAACCCAGGGTGATCGTGTTCACCGTGTCTTCCTCAGTACCACCGACATCCATCGGCACGTCCGACGTCCGGCTTTGGTAGGCAAGCTTGACGTTGGCGTGCTGGCCATCGATGTAGTAGGTCGCACCGACGCGGAAAGCAGTGTAGCTGCCCGGGGTGTTGCCATCAGCATTGTCAGCGGCATCCGAGCTGAAGGCCTCATACAGGAACCAAGGCTGGAAGCCGGAGGCCAGATAGTAGCCCGCCTGGCCGTAGTATCCCGTACCCTGATTGGCCATGAAGTCGACGGTGTCGCCGAAATCGAGGCTGTTCCAGCCGAACTCGGCCGTGAGGGCGTTGCCCTTGCTGTTGGGCAGTTCCAGGAACAGGTCTGCCGCCATCATAGTGTAATCGACCAGGACATTCGGGTCGCCAGGCGTCGCGGCAGCCGAGCTGCCGACACTGCTCTGGGTGTCATAGGAGAAGCCGATACCCAGGGTCTTCTTCTTGCCCAGGTAGTTCGAGCTGTTGTAGTAGCCAGCCTCGGCGTCCCACAGGTTGTACTGAGCGCGGAACGTGAAGTGGTCCTTGTCGTCCACTGAGGTCGCATCCTGCACACCGTTGTAAATGCCCAGGTAGTACTTCAGGCTGTTGTCGCCGACTGGGCCCGAGCCGAACAGGGTCAGGCCGTTGTCACGCACGGCATCGGGCGTGGCCGGAATGCCGTTGAGAACGCCGCCACCCGCACCCCAGTTCAGGGCGTTGGCCGTCTGCAGGGGACGGTCCAGAGCCATCAGAGCACCGGAGGTGGTGGTGGCCTGGCGGCTGCTGGGAGCCATGTTGCGGCCCATGTAGAAGTTGAACCAAGGGCTGGCCTTGTACGTGACAAAGGCGTCGATCATCTTCATGTCCTTACCGGATACATCGGTCTGGAAGAAGACGAAGACCTTTTCGTTCACGTTACCCTTGAGGCGGAAACGCGCCCGGCGGAGCTTGAAATTGGTCATGGTCTCGTAGCCGGGGGAATCCTCATCGAGGTTGGTGTCGTAAGACTGCCAGTACGTCTGGAGCCGATAGCCCAGATTAATACTGGAATGGTCATTGACCGCAATCTCGGCACCAGCCATGGCCGAGCCGGCAGCCACGACGATGATCAACAGTACCATCAGGGCAGCGAACGATTTGAAGTTAAACAATTTGGACCTCCTTGAAATCCACTGGGGTTTTTTCGGGGAGCGAGATCCCCGAGTTCGACCACTCCTGCCCCCGCCATTTGTTCGCGGTCAGCGGCGAGTGTCGAAGTCGACCGTCTGGCAGCATGTCAGCCAGCCGACGCTTGGCCACCCCGTGTGGTGGCAACTCATTCCTTGATGCGGGAAATGTGCCGTGCTGCCCCATGCAATTCTTGGTAGAAGCAGGCACAAGAAGACCCCACCCAGCCCATGGTTGGGTTGGGAAAAGGAATTCTCAGTTTACTCAACCGTTTTCCGCATGGGGCCTCTCACCGGTTCGACCGGATCGAATATGATCATGCACAACGCACAACCCGTGCCTCAGGACCATTTTCAGCAGAGCGCAATCGGTCTGTCAACTACGAATTTGTTTTCAATTCCCACGAAATAACTTCTGTTTCCGGGGCCACCCGGGGAGAATGTCGGTCGAGCCAACCATGCGGTCAGATGGTCCATACGATCCTGGCAGCAGCTTGAGGCTTGCCCTCAATGGGCTCCGGGCCGAGATTGGTGGCGAGACCCAGCTGGCGGCGGGCCCGAGCGGAAGGACCGGACGATGACCTTCAGGAATCCCATTTATCACCTGGTCTTCGGTGTGTCGCTGCTATTATCTCTTGTACCAAAATCCCTTGCGGCACAGGAGACACCTTTCGAAGCTGCACGTGGCCAGCGTACGCAGCGGTATGAAGAGACCGTCAGTTGGCTGCAGGATCTGGCTGCCGCAAGTCCCGTCCTGCAGTGGCAATCGTTTGGCGTCAGTCCCCAGGGGCGGGAACTGCCACTCGTGGTTGTCGCGGGTGACGGCCGCTTTACAGCGACTGAAAATGTGGCGCGGCAGGGCCGTGTCGTCGTGTTGGTTCAGGCCTGCATCCACGCGGGAGAAACCTGCGGCAAGGATGCCGGCATGATCCTGCTGCGCGACCTGGCCGCCGGTTCGCCGCAGACGGCCGGCTTGCTCGACCGGGTCACCCTGTTGTTCATCCCCATCTTCAACGTCGACGGCCACGAGCGCTTCGGCGCCTACAACCGAATCAACCAGAATGGGCCGGCCGAAATGGGCTGGCGCGTCACGGCCCGCAACCAGAACCTGAACCGCGACTACCTGAAGGCCGATCTGCCCGAGATGCGGGCCTGGCTCGAGTTGTTCAACGCGTGGCAACCCGACTTCTTCATCGACATCCACTCCACCGACGGAGCGGACTACCAGTACGCCATCACCTACAGCCTGGAATTGAACGGAAATATGGATCCGGGTCTGACGGCCTGGACCGGCCGTTACCGTGATGCCATGTCCGCGGCCATGCAGGACGACGGCTACCCGCTGGCGCCGTACGTGAGTTTCCGCAAGTGGCATGACCCCGCCAGCGGCCTGCAGGCCTGGGCCGCCGGCCCCCGCTTTAGCCAGGGTTACGTCGCCCTGCAGAACCGGCCCGGCTTGTTGATCGAGACCCACATGCTGAAGCCCTATCCGGTGCGCGTCGACAGCGCCCGGCGCCTGGTGCTGCACACCCTGCGTTGGTGCGGTGACCACGCGGCCGAGTTGCGCGGGCTGGTGGGCGCCGCCGACGCGTACACCGCCAGCCCGGATTTTCGCGCCGAACCGTTTCCCCTGACCTTCACCAGCACCGGCGATTCGACCCAGTTCGAGTTTCTGGGCGTGGAATATGAGACCGAGACCAGCTCGGTAACCGGTGGCCAGTGGAATCGTTTCAGCGACCGGAAGGTCACTCTCGAATTGCCCTACTTCGACACCATGCGCCCGGATATCACGGCCGACCTGCCCGACACGTACCTGATTCCGCCCGAGTGGGCCGCTGCTATTGAGCGCCTCGACGCCCACGGCATTGCCTACACCCGGCTGACCGAGCCACAGGAACTGGCGGTCCACACCTGGAAATTCACCAACGCCAAGTGGCAGGAGAAACCCTACGAAGGCCACCATCCGGTCACTTTCGACGCCGAGCCCATCACCGAAACCCGCGTCTTTCCGCCCGGCACCGCCGTGGTCGACATGAACCAGCGCACCGCCCGGGTGATCGCCCACCTGCTGGAACCCCAGGGCCCGGATTCACTGGTGAAGTGGGGCTACTTCGACGCCATCTTCGAGCGCGTCGAGTATGTGGAGAGCTACGTCATCGAAGAGATGATCCCCGACCTGCTGGCCGAGCACCCCGAGTGGGCCGCCGAACTGGCCGCCGCCAAAGCCGCCGACCCCGAGTTCGCCGCCGATCCCTGGGCCATCCGCTACTGGTTCTACGCCCGGACGCCGTACTACGACTCCCGGGTCGCTATCTACCCGGTGGGGGCCATCCGGAGAGACAGCCACTGATGGCTGCTCAAAAACGTCCTCGCCAAAGCTCTGCGGATTGTTTTTGAGCAGCCATCAGTGGCTGTCTCTCCGGATGGCGCACCGCCGAGCGACAGGAACGGGCGACGTTGCTCCGGAGGCTCGTGGGGGGTGGGCAGAGGGGCTGGTATGGGTCCACCAAAAATAATCCGCAGCGCCTTGGCGAGGACATTTTTGGCGGACCCATAACAGCCCCTCTGACCAGGAACCACCTACCCCTGGGTCAACCGCCGGTACTTGATGCGGTGCGGCTGATCGGCGTCCTCACCCAGACGCTTGCGGCGATCCGCCTCGTACTCGCTGTAGTTGCCTTCGTACCATAAGACGTTCGAGTCGCCCTCGAAGGCCAGGATGTGGGTGCAGATGCGGTCCAGGAACCAGCGATCGTGGCTGACGACGACCAGACAGCCACCGAACTCGACCAGGGCGTCCTCCAGGGCGCGCAGGGTGTCGACGTCCAGGTCGTTGGTGGGCTCATCGAGGATGATCAGGTTGGCGCCGCTCTTGAGCAGGCGCGCCAGGTGCACCCGGTTGCGCTCGCCGCCGCTGAGCGTGCCGACCTTGCGCTGCTGCTCGTGGCCCTTGAAGTTGAAGCCCGAGCAGTAGGCGCGGCTGTTGACCTTCACGCCGCCGAGGTCCAGTTCGTCGGCGCCTTCGGAGATGTTTTCCCAGACGGTTTTTTCGGCGTCCAGGTCGTCGCGGCCCTGATCGACGTAGGCCAGTTGCACGGTCTCGCCAATGATCAGCTCGCCGGCGTCGGGCGTTTCCTTGCCCGTGATCATGTTCATCAGGGTGGTCTTGCCGGCGCCGTTGGGGCCGACCACGCCCACGATGCCGCCGCGCGGCAGGTGGAAATTCAGGTCGTCGAAGAGCAGCTTCTCGCCGTAGGCCTTCTTCACGTGCTCAGCCTTGACCACGATATTGCCGAGGCGCTCTCCGGCCGGGATACGGATCTGGGCCGTGCCCTGCTGCATCTGGCGGTCCTGGCTGACCAGATCCTCGTAGGCCGACACGCGCGCCTTCGATTTCTTCTGCCGCGCCTTCTGTGAAGCGTTCACCCATTCCAGTTCACGCTGCAGTACCTTGACCCGTTTGCTTTCGGCTTTCTCCTGCTCGATGAGTTTCTTCTGCTTCTGCTCCAGCCAGCTCGAGTAGTTGCCTTCCCAGGGGATGCCCTTGCCGGCTTCCAGCTCCAGGATCCAGCCGGTGACGTTGTCCAGGAAGTAGCGGTCATGGGTCACCAGCACCACGGTCCCTTCGTACTCGCGCAGGTGGCGCTCGAGCCAGGCCACCGACTCGGCGTCCAGATGGTTGGTCGGCTCATCCAACAGCAGCAGGTCCGGCTTCTGCAGCAGCAGGCGGCACAGGGCCACCCGGCGCTTTTCGCCGCCGGAAAGAATCGTCACATCCGCGTCGCCGGCAGGGCAGCGCAGGGCGTCCATGGCGATCTCCAGGTGGCGGTCCAGATCCCAGGCGTCCGCCGCGTCGATCACATCCTGCAGCTTGCCCATCTCCTCCATGAGCTTGTTCATGGCGTCGTCGTCCATGGGCTCGCCCATCTTCATGCTGATCTCGTTGAAGCGGTCGACCTGGGCTTTCATCTCGCTGACGGCTTCCTCGATGTTGCCTTTGACATCCTTGGTCGGATCCAATTCCGGCTCCTGGGCCAGGTAGCCGACCTTGATCGAGGGGTCGGGCGCGGCCTCGCCGATGAAGTCGTCATCCAGGCCGGCCATGATCTTCAGCAGGGTCGACTTGCCGGCGCCGTTCAGGCCGATGACGCCGATCTTGGCGCCGGGAAAAAACGAAAGCCAGATGCCCTTGAGGATTTCGCGTCCGGGCGGGACTACCTTCTTCAATCCCTGCATCGTGTAGATGTACTGCTGAGCCATGGCGGAACCTGCAACCTTCTGTCCGGGAATCTGGGCCCCGTTGAATTCGGGGTATGAGAGTGTGAATTTCCCGGATATAGTCATGCCATCGGGGCCATTCGGCAACCTGAAACCCATTTTGCCGTTCTAACGAGGGGAATATTCGGTCAGCTGTGAGGGTAGGTTGGCCGTTCGTCACTTGGATAACAGCCCAGACAAGGGAGCGTGGTCATGGCCGGAGCGGGCAAGAAGTGGATGGTTGGCTGCGGGATCGGCTGCGGCTTGATGCTCCTGATTCTCGGGGGCGTCGGCACTTGCGGCTACTTCGGCGTCAAGAAGCTCAAGGAGCAGACCGACGAGTTGGGCGCCAGCGCCACGGCTCTCAACGACCGCTTCGGTGTGACTACGGACTTTGTGCCCAGTCCTGACGGCACTATCAGCTCCTACCGCATGGAGACCTTCCTGACCGTGCGCGACGACATGG
>JAJRWA010000004.1 GCA_024277025.1 Candidatus Krumholzibacteriota bacterium
TGACCTTGGTGCCCGTGCCCAGGAGGTATGGTAATGCGTAGACTCTTGACTGCGGTCCTCTTGGTGGTCCTGTGGGTTGGCGCGGCGCCGGCGGTGGCCGCCAAGGCGCTTGTGTTTGACCATCCGACCCACGCGGACGAGGACTTGAATTGCGTTGACTGCCATCAGTGGCGGCAGAACCGGACGGTTGGCCGGGCCAGCATGCCCGACCGGGACTCTTGCCTGGAGTGTCATGAAGACGACGCGTTGCCGGCCATCGCCGAGTACCCGGCCAGCCATCTGGAGAATTTCCGGTTCGCGCATCAGTTCACTTCCCGCAACCAGGGCGACGATTGCGCCATTTGTCACCGTGAGTCGGAGAGCTGCGCGGTTTGTCACCACGGCGAAACCGTCGACTTCATCGCCCATGATGTGAACTGGCGTTACAACCATCCGCTGGTCTACTACAAGGGCACCGAGGATTGCCAGGCCTGCCACGAACCCCGGGCCTTCTGCAGCGGCTGCCACGAGGAGAACGGGGTCCGGCCAGCCAACCACTACTACACTGAATGGTCGACGCCGCTGTTCCACGGTGAAGAGGCCAAGGTGGATCTGGAATCCTGCGTGCAGTGTCATGAGGGGTCTGAGCCCGTGTGCATGCAGTGCCACGGTGAACTGGATCCGTAGGACTTGATCGGGTGGCGGCCCGACCAGCCCAACACTTGCGATCAGTCGGATTTTGAACTAATCCTATCCTCTTAAGAGGCCCCGGACGAGACTGCGTGGTCTCCATTGTTCCCCAATCATGAAGAGGTACCATTCATGGCACTGATCGCTGCCGGGGCCACTGCCCCCGACTTCACGTTGGACAGCCACCTGGACAAGTCGGTCTCGCTGGCCGACTACAAGGGCACCAAGAACGTGTTGCTTGTCTCGTATCCGCTGGATTTCACGCCCACTTGAAGCATCGAGATCCCGGGTCTGAACGCTCTGCTGGAGCAGTTCGACGCGGCGGAAACCCAGGTTCTGGGTTTGAGCGTGGATTCCAAGTACTGTGATATTGCCTGGGCCAACAGCTTCGGCGGCATCCAGTTTCCCCTGCTGGCCGACTTCCATCCCAAGGGTGCGGTGGCCAAGGAGTATGGCCTGTGGCTCGACGAAGCCGGCATATCCGACCGCGCGACCGTACTGATCAGCAAGGATGGCACTGTCTTGTGGTCCGAATCCGTGGGACCGGGCGGCGAGCGCAGTCCGGCCGAACTGCTGGCGAAGGCCAAGTCCCTGGTCTGATCAGTTGCTGATTCTGCGAGGCAGCCGCCTTCCCCCGGGGAGGGCGGCTGTTGTCATGATGTTTCAGCAGTGCGGGATATCTGCTACATTCGGTGCCGTGATAGATCCCGCCTGCGGGTATCGTCTGTGACGGCATCAGATCCGGATCGGAGTCCCATGTTCCGCAACATCACCCTGGCTTTCCTGCTCCTGATCGCGGGCCTGGCTGGTCCCGCGGCCGCGTCGCGAATTGTGGCCCTGGGTGATTTGCACGGGGATCTGGCGGCCACGCGCGCCGCCCTGCGTCTGGCCGGGGCCATCGACGAGGCGGATCACTGGGTGGGCGGCGAACTGATCGTCGTGCAGACCGGTGACCAACTGGACCGCGGCGACGACGAGCAGGCCATCCTCGAACTGCTGGACCGACTGCAGGACGAGGCGCAGGCCGCCGGCGGCCAGTTGTATTTGCTGAACGGCAACCATGAGCTGATGAACGCCCGACCGGACCTGCGCTACGTGACCGAGGGCGGTTTCGCCGACTTTCAGGACGCCGTGACCGTCACGCAGGAGGATTCGCTGCTGCTGGCTTTCACTCCGGGCCAGCGGGCGCGGGTGGCTGCGTTTCGACCGGGGGGACCCTTTGCCCGGCTGCTGGCCGAACGTCCGGTCGTTCTGATTATCCAGGACAACGTGTTTGTCCATGGCGGCGTGCTGTCCATGCATCTGGACTACGGGTTGGATCGTCTGAACCGGGAGGTCAGCCGATGGCTGCTCGGCGAGGGAGAACCGCCGGTTTTCATTCACACCAGGGAGAGCCCCACCTGGACCCGGGCCTATTCCGATGAACCGGATGCCGATGACTGTGCGCAGCTCGCGGCGGTTCTTGAGCGTCTGGGTGCAGCGCGCATGATCGTTGGCCATACGGTGCAGGAAAAGGGAATCACGGACCATTGTGACGGGCAGGTGTGGTGCATCGACTCGGGGTTGTCCACCTATTACGGCGGCCGGATCCAGGTGCTGGAGATCGTGGGCGACCGGGTCCGGGTCCTGCGGTAAGCGGCTCAGGGACCGCCTGGTGGCGCCCTACCAGACAGCTTCATAGCCGACGGGCGCGAGGTCCCATTTGCGGCCGTAGACGTGGATTCGGTTGGTCGGTGTTCCGTCGTGTTCCAGGGGGCCGCCACTGTGGACCCAGGCGAGAATCCCACCCTTGAGATTGTAGGCAGTGATGCCTGCCTGCTGCAGTGAGCGGACGATTTTGCCGCTGCGGTAGCCGATCGTGCAGTAGACGACAACCCCTTGGCCCGGATGGTCCTTTGCCCAGGCCTCGATATCCTGCCCCTGCCGCGCGCGGGGCAGCGTGGAAACGCGGCGTTCAGCCTCGCGGCGCACATCGAACAGCGCGATCTGGCCGGCCTGCAACCCTTGCCGGAGCGTGTCCGCGGAAACTTCCGCGATACCCGGAAATTCCTGGCGGTAGCTCTCGTACATCTGGTCGACGCGGGTGCGGCGGGTGTCGTCGTCCGGCTCCTTGGCCAGGGATGGTGGTCCACCCAGGCCCACGCCGACGATCAGGGCCAGTACAGTGATGGCAAGATAACGTCGCATGGCCTAAGCATAGGCGCGAGGTCCGGCGAGCGCCACGCCCCGACCGTATGATTTCACGTCCGGCCCCTCGCCGGGGACGGGCCGGACGTGAGTTGAAGCGGGGCGGTCCCGGCTCAGTTGGCGGCCTTCAGGAAGGTGCCGACTTTCTCGGTTTCACTGGTCGTCAGCCCGGCGCGGGTGCGCATGTGCATCAGGGCCAGATCCCATTCGGCGTCATTCAGGCTGGCCGGCGGTCGCACGTTGTGGCAGCGGGCGCAGTTCTCGCCCCACAACTGGGGGCCTGATTTGCTGACCTGGGAGGGGCCGGCGGCGCAGCCCGCCAACAGGGTGACCGCCAGGATCGCCAGGACCACCAGGACAGCCACGGTGGGGAGCACTTGCTTCATCGGTTTGCGGTTCATCTTGGTCATCCTTCAGTTAAAAGCCCATGGCGAATTGGCAGGTGACGACGGTGTCCTCGTCTTCTTCGACTTCGTCCCTGGTCGTCTTCTTCTGGTAGGCCAGCTTGAATACCGTGCTGGGCGAGAACCAGCGATTGAGCCCGAAGGAGAGTCGGGTCATGTCCGCATTGACCGGAGCCCCCTCGGGCAGGTCAAGCTCCTCGTAGCGAAATACACCCTCGAAGCTGGCGACCAGCGGGCTGCCGGACTTGCTGGGCCGGTACGAAAGCTGGCTGTACCAGGCGGAACTGTTGTTGTCGAAGTCCAGCGGCGCGATGCCGGGATTGTCGACCGCGACGTTGACGTACTGCCCGCGGATATCGAGATGTCCGCGGATGGCGTTCACGTCGCGGTTGAAGATCAGGTCGACCGAGTTGGTGGTCGTGCCGACATCGGCGAACTCGCTGTCCATGTCGCCGATCTTGGCCGCTTCGAACCCGTAGCCGATCTCGAGGCTCGACCAGGGCAGCACGGCGAAGCGGCCGCCGACCAGCTTGTTGTCGTTGTTGTCCTCGGTGCCGTTGAAATCCAGGGTGCCGACGGCGCCGGCCGCCGGGTCACCGGATTTGGCCGGGCCGGCTTTCAGGACCTCCGTGTGTATGGCCGGACCGTTGGCCAGAAACACGGCATAGGTGAATTTGCCACTGGCGATGGGGATGCCGCCGCGCGCCTGCACGCCGGTGTGTGCCGTGTTGGTCAACTGGACGCCGCCGTGAGCGGTGAAACCCAGGGGGCCGTTGGGCAGCTTGTTGATCCAGGTCGGATGATAGCGTTCGGCGAAGATATTGGTGGGATTGAGGAACTTGCCGGCCCCGAAGGTCAGCGAGTTGCCGGCCACCCACCAGGCCTGGGCGTATTCCAGGGCGGTATTGGTGACCCCGTCTTCCAGCTCGAACTCCAGCTCGGCCTCAAAGAACAGATCGTTCTGGGCCTGCCACAGAAACACGGGATTGAGTCCAACCGCAAAATTCGACGGCCCCTCGCTTGGGTCGATGTAGTTGGCGTACCCGAAGCCGGACACCAGAACCGTGTTGCGTGGGCTGACGCCCGTCTGGGCGAAAGCGGCAGTGCTGGTGATCGTCAGCATCAGTACCGCCGCCGACATGGCGAACCTATTCATATGCAGTCTCCTTTTTCCAGGCTGGTTGGTTCATCGTGCGAAAGTGCGCAGGAAGTCGACGACCACCCAGCGCTGCTCGGTCTCCAGGATCTCGCTGAAAGTCGGCATCGGCGCGTTGCCGTTGCTGATCTTCCAGAACAGTTCTCCGTCGGTCTGTTGCTGAAATTCTGGCTTCGTGAAGTCGGGCATCGGCTTGCCCAGGAACGCACCGGCGGGGCCGTCGCCCTTGCCGGATGCGCCGTGGCAGGGAGTACACTGGAGAGTGAACACTTCCCGGCCCTGGGCCAGCGTCGCCGGACTGGAGGGATACGGGTTCGCGTCAGCCGCCACGGCAGCGGGTGCCTGCCAGGTGCTTGCCGCTGCCGTTGCGGTGAAACCACTGGTCGCTATTGCCGCTGTCAGCAGGGTTGCCGCTATCGCCAGAGAAACTGGGGTTCGGTTCATCATGTCTTTGCCTCCGCGTTGTCCTACCGCAAGGGTGGGTGTTTACGCAGGCATACGCGATATTCGTACCAGGAGTTCAGATCGGGCAGAGAATCTATAAGTGGTTTTTATATACCATGTTGCAAGCCCTGTGGGTCGCCGGTGTCGCCGATGGTCTTGCAGGAATGCGAGAGTCCGCAGCGCCTGGATTCGCAGATCTGCTAGGGTTTGTCGGGCGCGTTGATCCCCAGATCAGCGAGTTTACGGTAGAGCGTTGACGGATTGATCCGCAGGCGGCGGGCCGTTTCCTCCTTGTTCCACCCGGCGGCATCAAGGGCCTGTCGAATGTAGGTTGCTTCGTAGGAATTCATGGCATCCTTCAGGCTCTCGGCCGGCCGGCTCCGGGCCCGGGTCAGCAACTGCGGCGGCAGGCAAGCGGGGTCGATGGATTCACCGGTGGGGCAGATGATCATGGCCCGTTCGATCACGTTGCGCAGCTCGCGGATATTGCCCGGCCAGTTGTGGGAAACCAGGGCTTCAGTCGCCTCGGGGGTGATGCCGCGGCAGCTGCGGTTCAACTCGCGGTTGAACTTCGCGACAAAGTGGCTGACCAGCAGCGGGATGTCTCCGGGCCGCTGCCGCAGTGGGGGCAGGTCGATCTCGAACACGGCGACCCGGTAGTAGAGGTCTTCACGGAAATCCCCGGCGGCAATCATTCCTTTCAGGTCCCGGTTGGTGGCGGCCACCAGCCGCGCAGCGAACGGTTTGGCGGCGATACCACCGACCGGCATGAACTCCCTCTCCTCCAGCACTCGCAGGAACTTCCCCTGCAGGGCCTGGGGCAGTTCCGAAATCTCATCCAGAAAAATCGTGCCGTGGCCGGCCGCCTGGAACAATCCCTGTTTGTTCTGGTTGGCGCCGGTGAACGAGCCCTTCAGGTGGCCAAACAGCTCACTCTCAAGCAGTTCCGGCTTCAAGCCGGCACAGTTGATGGCCACGAACGGCTGCTCTGGCGATTCCCCGCTGTCATGGACCGCCCGGGCGACGAGTTCCTTGCCGGTACCGGATTCACCGGTGATGAGGACCGTGCTGCGGGTCGGGGCCACGGAGTCGATCAGGGCCCGGACCTGGCGCATCCCGGCGCCGGCGCCGACCATCGTCGAAGTCGCGGCCGCTTCACTGACGCAGCGCCGCAGGTACGACACCTCATTGGTCAGGCGGATGTTCTCGAGTATGCGGGATATCTTGCCGACGAGGTCGTCGACCACGATCGGTTTGAGAATGTAGTCGGTGGCACCACTGCGAAAGGCCTCCATGGCCGTTTCCATGGTGCCGTACGCGGTCATGACAAGGACCGTGGCGTGGGGACAGACCGCTTTGATGTGACCGGTCAATTCGATGCCGTTCATGCCTGGCATGACGATGTCGGTCAGCACGACATCCGGTTGCAGCCGTGCGATCCGGTCCAGGGCGTCCTCGGCGGTGGCGGCGGTGTGGCAGCTGTGGCCCCGTTGCCGCAGAAGGTCGGCCAGATCCTCGCGCATCAGGTCTTCGTCGTCGACGATCAGAATCGTTCCGGTCATGATCTGTGCTCCTGCCTTGGGCCAAACGATGGCTTAATCCGGGCTCAGGTTTCGTGCACCGGGAAAACGACTTTGAACGTCGTGCCAAGCCCCGGTTCGCTTTCCACGGCTATCGTGCCACCGTGGGCACTGACGAGATGATCAACGACAAACAAGCCCAGACCCGATCCCTTGTCCTTTGAAGTCACAAAGGGCTTGAACATTGATTGTCGCCGCTGCGCGTCCAGACCGGTACCGGTATCGGCGACCGAGACGATGATCTCGCCGGCCTTGCGGGCCGTGCTGAACGTGATCAGGCCTCCCTCGGGCATGGCCTCCAGGGCGTTGAGGCCCAGGTTGAGCAGGATCTGCTTGACCTGGTCCCTGATACCCCGGATCCGGGGCAGGGCCGGCGCCGGATGCTGCGCGAATTGCACCTGACGGGCCTTGGGATCGTAGCGCAACAGGTCAATGACCTCGGCGGCGACGCCATTGAGATCGACCAGGCCCCACTCGGATTGCGGCACGCGCCCGAACTGTGAAATGCCGTGTACGATACGTTCGATCCGGCCGATTTCCCGGTGCAGCAGGGGCAGGCTCGAGGTGACCAGTTCATCCTCGCTGCGGGCGGCCAGCAGTTGCAGGCGGGTGGCGATCGAGGCCAGGGGATTGCCGACCTCATGGGCGATGCCCGCCGCCATGGTGCCCAGGGTCGCCATCCGGGCGGTGTGGAGCACCTCGGCTTCCATGAGCTTCTTGGTGGTGATGTCCTGGACCAATTGCACCAGGCGAGTCACCTCCTGGTCGTCGTTATGCAGCGCGGCCACGGTGATCTGGAAGTACCGCTTTTCGCCGGCCGGGTTCAGGTGGATCTGCTCGAAGGAGCGTGTGCGCCCGTCGGCCAGCGTGCGCTGGACATCGGCCTGGTTGTCCACCGCCCAGTCCACACCGGTCAGTGATTCCATCTGGGCGTTGTGCCACAAGGGATGCAGCTCGGCGTCGAGAATCAGCAGCCCGGCGCCCGTGGCATTCAGTACATGTTCGAGGCGTTGCCGTTCCTCCAGCGCGCGGTGCTCACCGCGGCGCAGGCGTTCCATGATGGTCGTGACAAAGTAGGCGGTCAGCAGCATCAGGAAGAGGCAGAGAGCGCACATGCTGGCCACGAACACCGGGTGGTGGGAAGCGTGCAACTCGGACTCGTGTTCCGGCTGTTCATGGTCCTCGGTCGCGGGCGCCTGTTCGTGGGCATCAACATCCCCGGTATCTTCCACATGTTCTACCGAATGGGGTAAAATATCGAGGGTATAGTGTCCGATGACGCCGACGAGTTCAGCTGTGGCCAAAGAGGTGTAGAGTGCGAATGAGAGGAGAGCGACAGCAAAGGCCTGTCGTTTGCGCAGGAGGATGCCGCTGAGGATGACGTGAAACAGGTAGACGAGAGAAAGGGGGTTCTCGATCCCGCCCGAGAAGTGCAACATGGCCGTCAGCAGGACCAGGTCGATTGATATCTGCCACTCCGATATGTGGGTTGGCAAGGGTTCCCGCCGGCACAGGATCGTGTAGATCACGTTGGTGGCGAAGAGCAGGCCGACCAGAGCCAGCAATGGTCCCAGAACCACGGGATTCAGGTACCCGAAGAGTTTCACCGTCGCAAAGATCAGGACAATGGCCACGGCACCGGCGATCCAGCGTAACCTGATGAACCAGAGGATCATGTCACGATCTTGAGTGAGCGGGGTTGCCAAGTATCCGCCGTTCGGCTTGGGTGACCAGGTGGGCGTGGTGCCGACTGCCAGCTTCCATGATACTCGCGAATGGGTCAAGTGGCAGGGGTTTGGCCTGAGCAGGGCGCATTTGGCGAACCGTGGTCCAGGGATTGGCCTCGAAATCGTGCCTTCCTGTGCCGCACTTTTTCCCGTCGTGACAAACTCCCACCTTTTTGCGGGGGGATTGTCGCTCGCTCGCCGCTCGGCGACCGCGACGAACTTCAGCTCGAACAGTCTGCTCAGAAACTACGTAACTCGTCTAAATACAACATATAACGAATATAGGAGGTGACGTGGGTCGAGGACTGGGGGCCGATCGTCATGGTTGCTCTCTTGCCCGAAAATGTCCCGTCGACCACATTCTGTTAAATAGGTAACAAGATTTGTGGGGTCGTGCGGCCGGATCGCCGGCCGCAGCAACGGGCAGAGGCACCGGCAGGATCTGGAGGCAAGCGTGCAGCCGGACTTCAAATCATCAACCCATCTTCATGTCATCAGACTCGCCCTGACGATCGCCGGGGTGTTGGTGGCGGGAATTCTGCTTCGCCAGGCGTTGCTGCCCGCCGGCTACGGCACGTCCGGCCGCTACCGGCCGGGGGCCGAGCTGGATGAAGCGAACCGAACGGTCCGCAACCTGGCCAACGACGCTTGCCTGGCCTGTCATCCCCTGATCCGCAAACTTCATCTGGCCGGGACCCACGCGACGGTCTCCTGTGAGATCTGCCACGGGCCGGGTGTGGACCATGTCCAGGACGGAAAGCTCGCCGGCGCCATGCCCACCGTGGCCGGTGACGTGATCGGTCCGGTCTGCCTGCGTTGCCACGGCCAGGTTGCGCGCCTCAGGCCGCTCGACTCGATTCGCATGGTGTCCGCCTCCGACCACCTGACCGGCCACCGGGTTCGCGCCGACAACGATTGCGACCAGTGCCACCACGTGCACGCGCCCATGAAGTGGGTACGCGAGGCCAGGGAAATGGTTGGCCTGGCTGCTGAACCGGAGGGGGGCAGGCCGTGGACGAACTAGAACGCATCCGGGAGGAAATCGATCTGGACCGCCGCCGCTTCGTCAAGAAGGTGCTCGGCGGCGTGATTGGCGGCTCACTGCTGCTGGTGTTGCCGGCGGGTGCGGTGAAGGTCGCCCAGCAGATTTCCGGTCTTGCGGCCGGAACCGATCCTGTGGACCCGGACCGGAAGTTCGCGTTCGTCATCGACATCACCGGCTGTATCGGTTGTGGTTACTGCTGCGTGGCGGACAAGAATGAATTCCAGGTGCCCGATGGCTACTACCGCACCTGGGTCGAGCGCTATGTGATAGACGACCAGGACAATGTCCATGTCGATGCCCCCCGGGGCGGACTGGATGGCTACGCCACCGCCCGGCTGGATATTCCCCATCCGGTGCGGGACACGTTCTTCGTGCCCAAGCTGTGCAATATGTGCGAGAAGCCTTCCTGCGTGCAGGTCTGCCCGGTGGGCGCCACGTTCCGCACAGCCGATGGTTTCGTGCTCATTGATCGGCAGCGCTGCCTGGGCTGTTCCTATTGCGTGCAGGCGTGTCCCTATTCGGTGCGTTTTATCGGCCCGGAAAGCCGGGTTGCCGAGAAGTGCACCTGGTGTTACCACCGCCTTGCCCAGGGCCTGAGGCCCGCCTGTGTCGAGGCCTGCCCGGTGCAGGCGCGCAAGTTCGGTGATCTGAACGACCGCGAGTCCGAGGTCTACCGGCTGCTGCACGAGCCCAACGTGATATCGGTGTTGAAACCGGAGATGGGCAACGAACCATCGCTGCACTATCTGGGCTTGCGCCGGGAGGTCGTCTGATGCCGCTGATTCTTGCCAGCGCTGCGTCGGCCGCGGGCTATGTCTTTCCCAATGATCTGCACGTCTACTGGGGCCTGATGATCGTGCTCTACCCGTATATCACGGGCATCGTCGCCGGGGCGTTCATCGTTTCGTCCCTGTACCACGTCTTTCATGTGCAGTCGCTGCGGCCAGTGGCGCAATTCTCATTGTTGTTCGCCCTGGCGTTTCTGGTCTGTGCCGCGCTGCCCCTGCTGGTTCATCTCGGGCAGCCCGGCCGCGCCCTGAGCATGTTCCTGACCCCCAATCCCAGCTCGGCCATGGCCGGATTCGGCTACTTCTACCTGGCCTACGCTGCGCTGCTGGTTCTGGAGATCTTCTTCATCTACCGCCCGGTGCTGGTGCTGCGGCAACAGGCGGCCACCGGTGGCCGGCGTCTGTTCTACGGGGTGCTGGCCGTTGGCAGTGACAATCTTTCGGCCGAGGCGCTGGCCATGGATCGCCGGATCGTCGGGGTCCTGGCCGGATTGGGTATTCCCATGGCCTGCGTGCTGCACGGCTATGTCGGCTTCATCTTCGGCGGCATCAAGGCGAACCCCTTGTGGGCCACGCCGTTGATGCCGGTCATTTTCCTGTTGTCGGCCTGCGTCTCGGGCATTGCCGGGGTGATTGTGGCCTATGTCGTCCTGTCGAAAATGACCGGCCGCCAACCGGACCGTGCCTGCCTGCGGACGGCTCTGCGGTTTCTGTGGGGTTTTTTTCTGGTCACGTTCGCGTTGGAGATGCTCGAGATCTTTTCGCAGGCCTACATGGCCACCAGCCACTGGCAGACCCTGCGCAGCCTGTTGTGGGGACCGCTGTTCAACAGCTACTGGGTCTGGCAGGTCACGGTGTTTTCGGTGATTCCGCTGGCCTTGCTGGGCTACCTCAGCCTGCAGCGGGTGAGTGCGACCGTCTTCAGGGTGTTGGCGCCGCTGGCGGCGGTGATGGCCCTGCTGCAGGTCTTTCTCATGCGCTGGAACGTGGTGATCGGCGGCCAGCTCATCTCCAGGAGCGGGCGGGGTGCCGTCTACTATGATCCGGGTTGGCTGGACCGGGAGGGCATCCTGCTCTCGGCCGTGATCCTGCTGTTGCCCGTCGCTGTGCTGTACGGGTTGGGCCGCATCCTGCCGCTGTGGCCGGATGCCGGTGAAGTGTCCGAAGGAGCCCCGGCAACGGGGTCGTTGAATTTGTCGTCTGTCGAGTCCGTGAAACAAGATTCCGGGGAGGAATTCGCATGAACAAGGGGACATTGGCTGTCGGGTTGGCCGGCATCGTTCTGTTGGTGGCCGGTTCGGCTGCGGCCACGACGACCGCTTCCAAGGATGTGACGAGCTTCAGCATCCAGGAAGAGAACGTCAAGTGTGTCAATTGCCACCTGAAGGAGAACAACGCGCTGGTGCAGCAGTGGAAGAACTCGCCCCATGCCGCGGCTCAGGATGGTCAGGTCGGCTGTTTCAACTGCCATGCCGCCGATCAGGGCGACCTCACCGCATACATGCACGAGGGCGCGTTCATCAAGACGATTCAGACGCCGCGCGATTGCGCCTTCTGCCACGAGGACGAGGTGCGGGAAATGGGGACTTCCCATCACGCGACAGCCGGGCAGATCATGGCCTCCCTGGACAACGTCCTGGGCGAGGTCATCTGCTCCATGGAATCCAGGGCAACGGCGGTCAGCGGGTGCTGGCAGTGCCACGGTTCGCAGGTCAAGGTGCTGACCGACGGCGCGGGCAAGGCCCTGTTGAACGAGAACCAGGCGGTCATGTTTGATTCGGCGACCTATCCCAACTCGGGGATCGGGCGGCTCAATCCGGATGGTTCCCAGGGCTCCTGCACTGCATGCCATGGCCGCCACTCGTTCCGCGCGTCCACCGCCCGTCAGCCCGAGAATTGCGGCAAGTGCCATCTGGGCCCGGATCATCCGCAAATGGAGGCCTATCGGGAATCCAAGCACGGCATCGCCTACTACACGGCCACCCGGGAACGCGGCATGAACGCCATGAACATCCTCAAGTCCGGCAAGTGGGTCCTGGGCAAGGACTACTACACGGCACCAACCTGCGCGACCTGCCACATGGGTGCGACCCTGAAGGCGGACGGTTCGGTGACGCGCAACACCCACAACGTGGGGGACCGGATTTCCTGGAATTTGCGGGCGCCCATTTCGCCCAAGCTCAATCGGGTGGTTTTTGCCAACGGGGACGAAACGGATATCACCGGCGATATCGCACCCCAGGTCGGTCAGGAGCGCAAGTACGACAAGTTCGTGATGGAGGGCGACAAACTGACCAGGACCCGGGTCGAGGGCGAGGTTGTCGAGGTCAGAAGCTGGGAAATGCGCCGGGATGAAATGAAGACCGTCTGCCGGCAGTGCCACGGCGTGCAGGTCGTCGACAATTTCTACAAACAGTTCGACGATCTGGTGGTTACCTACAACAACAAGTTCGCCCGGCCGGCCAAGCGTTTGTATGAAATGGCCCGGAGCGAAGGGCTTGTCGGCGACTCGCTGTTCAATACCCAGTTGGGGTGGCACTGGTGGGAACTGTGGCACCATGAGGGGCGCCGGGCGCGGGTCGGGGCGTCCAAGATGGCTCCGGACTACACCCACTGGCACGGCATGTATGAAGTGGCGGAGAACTTCTACTACAAGTTCCTGCCGGAGCTGTTGAAGCTGGCCGCTGAAAAGGGCAAACGGCCCCTGTTCGAGCAGGCAGTCGATGAGATCCTGGCCAAGCCGGAACACCAGTGGCGACAGGCGGAGTCTCCGCAGCGATGAGCGGGAGAGGAATCATGAAAATACCGGCCAGTCGGCGCGTGGACCCCAGGCTGCTGCTGATCATGGTGGGTCTGGTGCTGCCGGCTGTGGTGGGGTGGGGGCGGCCCGTCCCGGCCGCCGCCACCGGCGCCGAGCCGGGGCCGACGCCGTCCGCCGAACTGGTTGCCCGGGTCAGGGCGCTTGGGCTGGGTATCGGTGAATACCGGATCGGCAGCCGGCTGAGCTCGGACCAGATGCTCCGGGCGCGCGAGAATGCCTTGCCCGAGGCGTATCCCGGCACGATCAAATTCGCCAGCGGCGAGGTCCGCATCGTGGTTGACGCGGAATCCGGGCTGGTGCTGGCGATATACGAGCGGCGCGAAGAGGCGCAGGCCGCTGATGTCCGCCGGATGATCGGGTACTTGATGGGCACCTTCGGTGAGCCGACGATCATGGCCCATGACAAGCTTGTCTACTGGGCATTCGACCAGGCGGGGCGTATCGACCAGGCGACGTATGAACAGGCCAGGGCGGTCGGCGGCATGGAGATTCTGGCCACCGTGAAGTTCAGCTCCGACCTGGTGGTGCAGCCCGGGCTGAACGACGAGGACATGGCGGAAACCGGGACAATCTATTACATCATTGCCTCGGACCGCCTGCTGGACAGTTTTGTCGGTTCCCGGTAGGCTGGGCGCATTCGCTGGACCTGCTCAGGGCAGTGGGCTTCAACTGCCGTCTTTCCCTTTGCTTCAGAGGTATCGGCACAGTATTCGGGCGGAAAGATGAGTGGATGATGGAGGCCCGCTTGGCCTGGTGTGAAATGAGACTGCGGGTCTGTGGGCTGCTGGTCGCCGGCTGTCTGTCGGTGGCGTTCGGTGTGCCCGGGACTGCCGCCGGTCAGGTTCCCGCGGTGACCGGGTCGCCGGCCGCAGCGGGTCTGACGCAGGTTGAAATCACTTCGGATCCGAGCGGCCAGCCCGTCACCGTCGATGGCCGCCTGTTGGCGACGCCGACTCCGGTCACCGTGGATCTGTATCCGGGCCGCTACCGACTGATGGTCAACGCGGAGGGTTTCCAGCCCTTGAGCCATGATCTGGTGGTACCGGCGGCTGGGCATCTGGCGGCCCGATTCGTCTTGCTGCGCACACCGCCTGAGCCGCCGACTCCGGATGACCTGCGGCTGCTGGCGGAGATGGCCGGTCCGGAGGCTTCCAGCCTGGGAACCAGCCAGGACCAGGCCCGCTGGGCGGCAACCACTCAGGCCAACAACGCCTGCCTCGAATGTCATCCCCGGATACCGAAACTGCAGCGGGAGGGAGCTCACAAGGCGGTTGCCTGTGCCGAGTGCCATGCGGAACTGAAGGCGCACGTGCGGGAAGGGCAGCGGTATGCGGCCATGCCCGTGGCCGACAAGGGGGGGATTCAGATGTTGTGCCTGGCCTGCCATGAGCAGGGCAAGAAGCGGCGCACATCCGGCTCCGGCAAGACAATTGTGTTTCCGGAGCATCTGACCCGCAGGAAAGTGGCCGCCGACAACAGCTGCAGTCAGTGCCATCACGTCCACGCACCCATGAAGTGGGTGTACGAAGCCCGCCAGATGGTCGGCCTGCCGGAACTGATGGTGACTGTACCGCTGCTGACTGAGGAAGCGGCCCTGCGGACCCAGCACAAATACGCCGCCATGGGAGAGAGTTTTCTGGTGTTTCCGCTGGCGCCCGGCGTCATCGGCAAGGCGGCGTTCTCGGATGACAGCGACTTTCCGTCGGATGCGTTGCTGATCTCGGGGGCGGTGTTGGTGGTGGGGAGCTACGTGCTCAGCAAGGTTCTCTATACCAGACAATTGGCAGCGATTCACCGGGAGAACACGAAACGAAAAGCCGCCAATTTGCGGGCCAGGACCTACAATCAACTGGTTGAGAAAGCCATGGCCGAATACGGCGAGGCCCTGTTTGAGTGGGATGCCGAGTCTGAGGGGCGGGGGCGCGTGACCGTGCGCGACTTGTCGGCGAACCAATAGGTGACCCTGCGGGAACAGGAATAGGGCCGCTTGGCGGAATAATTTTCGTGTAAACGTGATAAATTATATTCTGAAATCAAATTTCGATCTCAAAATCATCGCTGCGAGCATCTCCTAGATAAACTGTTGGTTATGAGCGAGATAGGTGCCCCTGGTCAATGAACTGTTGTTAATTTTTACACACGTATGCGCTTTGATCTCTATTTTGCAGTATGCATATCATTATCAACTCAATCTGTTGCTAATAAATTTCTTGGGAAATTCACGGCGGTTTAGTAGGCTTTTGTATGTCACAGCCAGGTCATGTGGCGAGGGCTGATGGGTGGGGTCGGGCTTGGTATTCTGTTAAGTAAATAACTGTGATGGCGATAGCCATTGCAGATGGCCTTGAGAATGTCGGGAACACGGAAGTAAAGGAAGATAAAGTGGGCAACCGGAAGAATCAGATTCGCTTGATCTGCTGCATCGTCGGCCTGGCCGTAGTCATGGCGGGAGCCGCCGTCGCGGCCAAGCCCAACCTGATGGCTGCGTTTTTTGTGAAGGGTAAGGTTGGTCTGAAGTGGGGCAAGGTTGCGGGCGCTTCCGAGTATCTGGTCTTCCGCAAGGGGCCGGGCGGGGATTTTGTGCAGATAGCCTCGACGGACAAGGACAAGTACTTCGATGAAGCGGTCGAGGGAGGCAAGACCTACGCCTACAAGATCGCCGTGGTCGAGGGGGGCGAGCAGATTTTTTCCGGCACCAAGTCCGTGAGCATTCCGGGCACCAGCGGCGATTTTGCTCCCCCGACCTGGGTCGGTATCCGCTACGACCAGGACAAGCTCTACCTCAACTGGGATCCGGTGCCGGGCGCTGTCGCCTACAACATCTGGCGCTCCGAGACCGCCGGCAGCGGCTATGAAGTCGTCGGCACGTCCCAGGGCTCCCGCCACGTGGAAAAGGAGGGACTGCTCAAGGGCACAACCTACTACTACGTGCTGTCGGCCATGAATCAGGATTTCGACGAGACCCCGCTTTCGGAGGAGCGCAGCGCCAAGTTCGGTCTGAGCCTCGAGGAGCAGGAAGCCCTGATCGCGGCCGAGAGCAAGATCGAGTTGGAACCGGTCAACCTGAAGGAGCTCTTCGAGATCAGCGAGGGGCCGGACGGCGCGCCCCTCAACCAGCCTTCGGATGTCTTTGTCAACTCCAAGGGCGTGATCTACGTCAGCGACACGCTGAACGGCCGCATCAACTGCTACGACCCCCAAGGCAAACCCAAGTTCGCCTTCGGCGAAAGGGTGACCGATGCCGACGGTGATCTTACCGACGGGTCATTCATGTTCCCGTTCACCCTCTATATCGACAAACAGGATCAGGTCTACGTCAGCGACGTCAAGCGCCACGATATCCAGGTCTTTGACGAGAGTGGCTCTTTTCTGCGCCGGATCGAGGTCCTGTTCGAGACCGGCCTGAATCCTCTGCGCGCCAACGGCCTGTATGTCCTGGATGATGGCCGGTTGGTCATGACTGACGCCGGCAACCACCGCTGGCTGGTGACCGATGCGAACGGGCGGGTCCAGGTCGCGGTGGGCTCGCGGGGCACGGACGAAGGCCAGTTCATCTTCCCGGACGAACTGACCGTCACCGCCGACGGCACGGTTTGTGTCGTGGACCCGATCAATTGCCGCATCCAGGAGTTTTCGCTGGATGGCGCTTTTGTGCGCAGCTTCGGCGGGTCCGGCATGAGTGCCGGGATGTTTGGTCGGCCCAAGGGCATCACGACCGACGCGAAGGGCATGCTGTGGGTCACCGATGCCATGAGCAACATGATTCAGGGATTCACCGAGGAGGGCGAGGTCCGGAACGCCATCGGCACGGCCGACGACGACTGGTCCTACATGACCCCGCGGGGGATCCATTTCCACGATGGTTCCATGTTCGTAGTGCAGCGCCTGCATCACAAGGTGACTGTGCAGAGCATGACTCCATAGATGAACGTGCAAGGGGGCACGGCCTCCGTCAACAGTAGATTGTAACGAAGGGATCCATCCGTGAGAAAGACAATCATCATTCTGGCAGCTGCGTTGCTGGTCGTGGTACCGACCGTTGCGCTGGCTAATATTGCCGGCAGTGATCACGACCTTACCGGGTCTGGAGAAAAGCTCTGTATGGCTTGTCACGTGCCGCACAACGCCCAGGGCGACAAGCTGTGGGCTTCCACCCCCTCGGGGACCTTCACCGGTGTCCAGGATCTCTGCTACACCTGCCACGACGGCAGCGTCACCAGCGTGGGGGCCAATACCGCCTTCGACGCGGCGCGGGAACAGCACCTGATGGTCGGCAACGATTGTTCCGGAACCACCGGTTGCCACAACGTGCACGAACAGAACCCGGCCGGCAGCGGCAAGTTCCTGCAGGTCGCCGCGACCAATGGGTCCTACTGCGAGACCTGCCACGGTCCGGCGATCCCGCCCCTGTATTCCAATGGTCACGGTGATCATACCGCCGGCCTGACCCACTTCACCAATGGCACGACCTTCACTTGCAACCAGTGCCATACGGCGCATGGTGCGGCGGCCCAGACGGCCAACCCGCCCGGCCTGACCAACCCGATCCTGCTGGTCGACAACCAGCCCGGTGCCTACTACGGCGAGTTCTGCATCTCTTGCCACAACGGCACGGCACCTCCTGTGGGCACCGTCGGCAGCGGCGGCCAGGCGGCCACCGATGTCTTCGACTACGCCGAGCCCCTGAATGACGGTACCGAGGTCAAGCACCCGACGACTTCGACCACCGGCACGACACCGGTCGGCGGCTGCAACAAGTGCCACGACGTGCATGATCCGACCAACCTGACGCTGACGAAGTACCTGCTCATGGAGGACAACAGCGATTCCCAGTACTGCGTGAGCTGTCACTCGGCTGCGGGCGCGCCGCCCGTTGGTGGCAATACCCACTTCACCGGCGTGCCGACCGACGTGAACATGAACAGCGGTCTGACGCCGGCGCTGCCCTGGGCCAACCAGATCGACGAGGACGGTTCGCCCGGCGCGGACTGGCCGACGGCAACGGCGAACAACATGACCTGTGAGACGTGTCACTCGGTGCACAAGTTGGGCTTCGGCACGACGCCGGCGTACTTCCTGCGCAACGACAACTCGAACAACGAAATCTGTCGGGCCTGCCACACCGCGAACTAGGCGTGGCTTTTCGCCGGATCGGACAATAACGGACGAGGGGGTCCAAGCAATGCTTGGGCCCCTGTCCGGTAAAGTGGATACAGCATGCGGAACGTGATCTTCACCGTTGTCTTGGCGACTCTGTGGGCCGGAGCCGCCGATGTGCATGCCATCGAAATCATCTATCCGGCTTCGCACGTCGGGACGGTGTACCCGCGGATCAGCGTGGTTGGTCGCACTGGTGCCGGGGCGATTGCGCTGGATGTCAACGGGAAGCTGGCGCGGTCGCAAACCGTAGCCGACGGCATTTTTCACCTGCGAGTGCCGATTCCCTACGGGTTGAACCACATCACGGTGCGGATTCCCGCAGACGATCCGGTCCAGGAAGAACCGGTGGAACTGCAGGTGCTGTGCGGCCCGAAAATTCCGCGTTCCTACGAGAAGGTGTTTGCCCCGGTCCTGTTTCACGGACAGGAAGCGCGCCAGGAGTGCCGGCGGTGCCATGATCCGCAGTCCGGCCAGTGGGTAACCGGGGGCGGGGACGGGTGGTGCTACTCCTGTCACGCCGACATCCAGCAGCAGTTCCGCTCCCATGGGGCGGAAAACGAGGAGCTCTGCACCATGTGCCACAGCATCGCTCCGGATATGACCCGCCACACGGTTGGACGGTATTCGGACATGAATCCGTGCTTCAAGTGCCACACCGACAAGATCGGTGAGTTCGCCCAGGACTTCATCCACGGCCCGGTGGCCGGTGGGACCTGTACCGTGTGCCACAACCCGCACGGCTCCCAGTTTGCCAGGAACCTCAAGACCCCGTTGCCGGTGCTTTGCATCTTCTGCCACACGGACGTGGCGGACATGGATGCTCCGCAACAGCATGAGCCGTTCATGCAGGGGCACTGTGCCGACTGCCATGATCCCCACGCCACCGCCAACCGGTGGGTTCTGGTCAAGAAGACCGGCGAACTTTGTCTTGGCTGTCACCAGGGCCTGACCGAGCCGGGCGCGCACAGGCATCCGCTCGGGGGCGAAAAACCGAAAGCGGAACTGGCCGCCGGCCTGAAGCTCGACACCGACGGGCGCCTGGAATGCCTGACCTGCCACCGGCCACACGGCTCGGTGGCGGACTTCCTGCTGCGTTCGACCACGGCCAATGGCTGCAGCGAATGCCATCCGGAGTTCTGATGCGTGCTACCGGATACATGGCTGTGCCGCGCACCGTTCGCCTCTGGACCCTGGGGGCGCTGCTGCTGCTCGGCGGTTGCGCCGGCACCGCTCCACTGACAGATGGACCGCGCTGGCCGCTGCCCCCGGAGCCGCCCGTTGTGGTCTACACCCGCAGCATCTACGGCAGCCAGAGCGTGCACCGCAGCTTCGGCGCCCGGCTCAAGGATTTCTTCTTCGGCAAGTCGCCTGACATGGCGTTGGGCAAACCCTACGGCATCGCGTTCGACGGTGAGTCGACCCTGTACATCGTCGACACGGCCCGCAAGGGCGTGATGCTGCTGGATCTGGAATCCGGGCGGCTGGAATTCCTGGATTCACTCGGTCCCTACGGACGCCTGCAGGAACCCGTTGGTGTGCTGAGGGACCATGAGGGCAATGTCTTCGTGGCCGATACGGCCCTGCACAAGATCGCGGTTTTCGACGCGGCGGGTGAATTTCTGCGCTTTGTCGGCGAAGGCGTGTTGCAGAGTCCGGTCGGGCTGGCCCTGAGCCGCGACGGCAGTCGGCTCTACGTGACGGACACGAACCTGCACACCGTCAAGATCTTCGCTCCGGATGGAACCCTGCTCGGTGGATTCGGCCAACGGGGGGACCAGCAGGGCGAGTTCTATCACCCGCTCGGTATCGCGGTCAATCACCGCGACGAGGTACTGGTTGTCGATTCCTTCCATTTTGCCGTCCAGACCTTCGACAGCGAAGGCCGCTACCTGTCCAGCTTCGGCTCTACAGCCGCGGGCCTGGGCAGCCTGGCCCGGCCGCGCGGCATCGCAGTCGATGCGGCGGGTCGCATCTACGTCACTGACGCACTCAAGAACAACGTCCAGATATTCGACCACGCGGGCCAGGGCCTGCTGGAGTTCGGCAACCGTGGTTTCGACGCCGGGCAGTTCCGCCTGCCGGCGGGCATCGTGTTCACGGCGGACAACCGGATTTTCGTGGTCGATTCCATCAACAAGCGGGTCCAGGAGTTTCGCTATGTGGCCCAAGACCAGGGAAGTTGAAAGGGAGTTGAGGCAAATGAAGAGGCAAACACGAATCATCATGGTGCTGGTCACGCTCGTGATGGCGGTACCGGCACTGGGTGGGGTTGTCGACACGAAGCACAACTTCACGTCGCCGACGGCCAGCCCCAACGCGTACTTCTTCGGCACCAGGCAGGTCTGCGTGTTCTGTCATGCGGTGCACAACGCCAGCACGACCTACAGCCCGCTGTGGAATCACGAGACCAACGGGGCGACGCCCTACACCATGTACACCTCCGACACGATGGACATGGTGCAGTCGGCCAGTCCCCACGAGGGGTCCCTGATCTGCCTTTCCTGCCATGACGGCACGATTGCCGTCAATTCGCTGAACAACGTGCCTGGCCCGGAGGGTGCCGGCAACTATGGGGCACCGGGCGGTTCCGGACTCGATGCCAGCGGGCGTTTGACCTCGTCGTCCCATGCATTCGTGGGCACGGATCTGCGTGACGACCATCCGGTCGGCATTCTGTACGATGCGAATCGGGACCCGGCATTTCATCCGAAGACGGGCAGCAGCGCCAGCTACCCGGACAAACTGCTCGACCAGGGGCTGTATGTGGAGTGCAACTCGTGCCACAACCCCCATGACAATACCTACACGAACTTCCTGACCGAATCGAACGCGTCGTCGGCCCTGTGCCTGCGCTGCCACATCCAGTAGGGGGAAACGGTGACCAGAGTGGTCAGAAAGTCAACGGCCGGAGTGCTCCTGATCGGACTGATGCTCGCAGGTGCCGGGCCGGCGTCCGGCCAGCACAGCCTGTCCGGCGAGGTCGGTGTCGACACGGGACTCTACAGTTTCACGAACAATATCTTCGCCGACGGGTTCAAGTACGACTCGGACCGCCGCATGGCCAATCAGTACCTGGACCTGAGCGCCCGTGGGCCGCTCGGCAACTCGTACTTTGCCGGCTACAACGCCATGATCCGCTTGCGGACCACCCAGATCCGCTCGGAAGTGGACAATGACCCGACGACTGAGCATCTCGGGCCCGATATTACGAATTACCACGGCGAACTGTCCTTCTTTCCGAGTCGCCCCTTCCCGCTGAAGATATTCACGGGTCGCTCCGAGGAGAACACGGTTCGCTACGAACCAAGCAACCGGTCGGAGATCGACCAGGTGGATCCCGGTCTGTCGGTCGTGCGGCGTTACGCCACGGTCAACGAGGAGACGGGAGCCCAGTGGCGTTGGTCCCTGACCCGGGATTTCGAAGTAGGCGTCGAGGCCAAGCAGACCCTGAACCAGCTGACCAGGCAGTATGACTTCGATGAGAATCGCAACATCTGGGTCGACTTTCAGACGATCAGCCCGGGGGTGGCGCCGTTCTACGATATTTCGGTCGTCAACACGATTCCTGATCGCGACGTGCTGCTGTATGTGAACTTCGCCTTTGTCGACACCGTCAAGGCCGCCGGGACGATCGATCTGAACCTGGAGGAGGGGCTGACGGATCTGGACTTTGTGCCCGTGGGGCTCAACGCCTATCACGACCGCATCGATATCCGCAGCGACATGCAGTGGAAGATTTTCTTCAACGACCCACCGGGCTCGAAGGATCTCGATCAGACCAACGATATCGTCACCGCCCGCCTGAAGTACGGGCAGAATACGCGGTTCCGGGATGACGCCTATTTCGAGTACAACGACGGCGACGAATCGGTCCAGGACATGACCACGGGCCTGCGCACGTTCAACAACATGGCGACGTACGACATCTCACCCGATGCGAGCCTCAGTTCCCTGACGACCTACACGTCCAACCTGACGGATGTCGGCGTGGTCTCGCACCAGTTGTCCAACCTGTTCATGCAGCAGACCAGTGCCAAGTGGCGGCGCCGGCGTGGGATCTCAACGCGGGTGGCGCACTCCTACTCGCACCTGACCTCCGACACGGGAACCGACCTGGTCAAGAGTGACAATAATATCGTGAACGCCACGGCGATCATGCCGACGAACTGGCACGGGCACGAGGCCTCGCTGCGCCTGAATGGAAACTTCCTGTCGGACAACAAGGGCTTCGTCAACAATCTGGTTTCCGCCGAGCTGGGCAACCGGATGCGCTTCCGGGGTGCCGGGTTCCGCTGGCGCCCGCGCCACACCTTCAAGAGGACCGGCAGCACGAGCAAGAACCCGGATGGTACGAGTGACGAACTGGATTCGAAACTGATCATGGAAGGGAATCATCCCGACCTGTGGGTTCTCGGCGACCTGCGGCTCAAGGGCGAGTATGACTGGCGCCGCAAGGTCAACCACAAGGGCATCGACACCGAGGACCGCTACGTGGCCGAGGTGGGGGTCATGCGCAGGTTCGGGCCGGCGTACCGGCTGATGGCTACCGCGGGCGTGGATCGGGAGGACTACGACTTCAAGGTGGTCGACACGGACATCGAATTGCAGCCGCGGCCGGACGAGCTGCGGCGGACCCTGCGCATGGATCTGCAGGCGATGCCCCTCAAGGCGTTCTCGGCCGGCCTGAACGGGATGTGGATCACGACCCGGGAATCCCGCATCACCAAGTACTCGGTTTCGGTGCGTTTCATCGTGCCGTATATCGGGCTGCCCGTGCGGTCGTTCATGATCAAGGAACGCCGGGAACTCGATGGTCTGCGACCGCAGGAACTGCTGCAACTGGAGACCAAGCTGAACTACAACTTCCGCAAGATACGGCTCGAGGTTTCGCACCGGCTGACGGACGAGACCCTGACGACGGAGAACTACGTGTACAGTGAATTCCTGGGCAAGATTACCCGGGCCTTCGATGTCTACTAGGAGCATGACGTGAAGCGTGTCCGCCACCTGTACCTGCTGTTGCTGACGGTCCTGCTGCCCGTTGGCGCCGCCATGGCTGCGGGGCCGGTCTGGCCCCAGGCACCGGCGCCGGCGCGGGTGCGCTTCGTGCGGCAGATTCCGTTGGCGGACCTTTCCCGGCACCGCAGCTTCCTGGGGCGCGTCGGGCGGTTGATCGGTGGCGGCGACGATGCCGAACAGTTGAGCCGCCCGTTCGACCTGCTGGTGCGGGGTGATCAGCTGATCCTCACCTGCCAGGGCAACGATCGCTTGGTGGTGGTGGATTTGGCGGACAGGTCTTTTCGCCTAGTCGGCTGCCAGAAACGGCCGCTGGTCAGTCCTATCGCGCTCGCGGTCGCAGGCGATGAGGTCTACGTCTCGGACAGCGGCAGCGGGGCTGTCTATCGCCTGGCTGGCGACAAGCTGGAGCCTTGGCTGACCACTGGTTTGCTGCGGCCGACCGGTCTGGCAGCGGTGCCGGGTACCGAACTGCTGCTGGTCGTGGACACTGGCGATCACAGCCTGAAGTTCTTTGCGACTGATGGCTCGCTGGTGCGGACAGTTGGCCGGCGCGGTGAAGCGAATGCCGAGCTGAACTTCCCGACTTTTGCGGCCACGGCGTCGGCGAGTGTCCTGGTCAACGACACGCTGAACTATCGCATCAAGCGTTTCGACGGGACGGGCACCCTGATGGACGGATTTGGTGGCGAGGGTGACGGCCCCGGCAGCTTTGCGCGCCCCAAGGGGTTGGCCGTGGATCGGGACGGCAATACCTGGGTCGTCGATGCGCTGTTCGACAACATCCAACTCTTCGATCCGGCCGGCAAGCTGTTGCTGGTCATTGGTGGGCCTGGGCAGAAATCCGGCGAGTTCTGGTCGCCGTCCGGCATCGCTTTTGATGGCGCCGAGGCCTACGTCGCCGATACGTATAACAACCGGATCCAGGTTCTGGAGTATCTGGGAGGAGATTCATGATGTCCCGCAGGACAGCCTGTCTGGTGGTGGTTGCGGCCTGTCTGCCGTTGCTGCTGGGGGCCGGACGCAAGACGTCGATCATCAACTCGGCGCACAACCTGTCGGTCAGCGGACCGGGGGCGATCAAGTCCCAGACCGAGACCCGGGTGTGCATCTTCTGCCACAGCAGTCACCATGCGTCGGCGGAAGGGCCGCTGTGGAATCACGAGACGGCCCAGACCGGAAAGTTTCTGACCTATTCGCGCTCGACGCTGCTGGGCAAGACCGAGCAGCCCAACGGGGCAACCAAATTGTGCCTCTCCTGCCACGACGGCACGATCGCCGTGGGCAGCGTCCACAGCGTGCCCGGTGGCATCGCCATGCAGGGTGTGGACGGCGGCGGCCAGATCCCGACCGCGAGCAAGAGCAACCTCGGCACCGATCTGAGCGGGACCCATCCCGTATCGATCAAGTTCGGCCAGCAGCAGGCCCTGGCCAAGTCCACGCTGCGCTGGCCGCCGTTCGATCCGGACAAGGAGGTGGGGACCGACGCGGACGGCTTTGTCCAGTGCACCGCGTGCCACGACCCCCACGGTGCGCGGTCGAAGAGTCTGCCGTTCTGGAACAAGGAGTCCTTTGGACAGGTCTGTGTGGTGTGCCATGAATACTAGAAGAATCCTGGTGGCTGTGCTGTGCGTGTTGGCGGTGCCGGCGTGGGCCCATGTGGACAGTCCGCTGCTGACTGATCCGTGCGGCTCGTGCCACGTGGGGCACGGCGAGAAGGGTGAGCCGATGTTGGAGAAGGTGGAGGAGGCCTCGTGTTTCCGCTGCCACGGCTCCGATGACGAGCGCAATCGCATGGTGGCGCTGGGGCATCTCGTGCCGAGCGCGGTGCTGCATGACATGCGGCCCGAGTTCGACAAGGCTTTCAGTCATCCGGTCGAACGGGGCGGCGGACATCTGCCCGACGAGCAGTTGCCCAGTTACGGTGGGGCAAAGGTTTCGCACGCAGAGTGTGTTGATTGCCACAACCCGCACGAGCGGGTGACCCAGGGCAAAGCCATGAATTTCTCGGTCAAGGGCTATTCGCTGACGGGCCAGTACCAGGAACGGGCTGTCTACGAGTACAACATCTGCCTCAAATGCCATACTGACGTGTCCGGTGGCAAGAACAGCGGCCGCAGCCTGGTGCGCGATTTTGCGCGCACGGGCCGGTCGCAGCATCCGGTCACGCGCGGGGCCAGTGGCCGGCGCATGCCGAGTCTCTTTGAACAGATGCCTGCCGGCGGCCTGATGAAGTGTTCGGACTGTCACCGCAGCGACGATCCGGATTCGCCCCGCGGGCCCCACGGCTCCCGCTATCCCTTCATGCTCAGCGGCAACTACTCGCGGGCCCTGGACGCGGACGAGAATCCGTTCGCCTATGAATTTTGTTACGGCTGCCACGACCGCACGAGCATTCTGGGCAACGAGAGTTTCCCGCTGCACCGCGAACACATCGAGGGCGACCTGGTCGCCGGCACTCGCGGGACATCGTGCGCGACCTGTCACACGGCCCACGGGTCGGCCGACAACCCGTCGCTGATCGCGTTCAACCTGCAGGCGGTCTCGCCGGCTGACGGCACCGGCCGCATCGAGTTCCGCTCAATGGGTGAAGGGACGGGGACCTGCACTCTCAAGTGTCACGGTTATAACCACGCGCCGGGGAGTTACCAATGGACACCCTGAGAAAGACAATCATGCTGCTTGCGCTCGGTAGCGGGCTGCTCGGTGGAGCGGGTCAGCTTCGGGCCGCCGAAGCCACTCATGTGGGGACGATCGCCGACGGGTTGACCGCTCCGACGTCCCTGCTGGTGACCACCGACAACATTGCGGTTCTGGAGCCGTTCAGCGGCCAACTGGTCCTCTATTCCACCGCCGGCGTGGTGAGCAATCGTTTCACCATCAGTCGCGAGGCGCGTGGCCTGGCCCGGCTCGCGGGACCGGACTTTCTGTTCTGCGAGGGCGCAGCGAGTCGGGTTGTGCGCGTGAATCCGGACACCGGTACCCAAAGCGTCTTTCTGTCGGACGTGGGTGTGCCGACGGACGTCATCGTCGCCGGCGGCCTGTGCCGGGTGCTGGACGCGGCCGGTCAGCGCGTACTGCTGAGTGATGCTTCGGGCCGGACCCAGGGCGCGGTCGTGCTGGCGGTACCCGGCACACCGACGGGCTCCTGGCTGTCTGATCTGGCCTGGGATGGGACCCGGGAACGCTACTACGCCTGGGATCAGACCCACTCACGGGTGCTGGCGTTTGCCGCTGACGGTGCTTTCGAGGGCGAGTTCTGTTCCTTTGGTGCCGATGCGGGAACCGTCACCCGCGGTGGTGAAATCGTGTGCGACGCCGAGGGCTGGATCTACGTCAGTGATCGTTTTCAGGGCCGGATTGCCGTTTTTGACGCGGCCTGGAATTTCGTCCTGAACATCCGGCAGCCGCCCGAGGGCGCCGGCAGGCTGGAAATGCCGTCGGGCCTTGCCGTGGACGCCACCGGCCTGGTCTACGTGGCCTGCACCGAAGGGCCGGTGATCGAGGTTTTCCACGTGGACAAGACCGGCGGCCCGTCTCTGGTGCCGCGGGCGCGACCCTTGAGTCCCGCCGCCGGTGACACGCTGGCCGGGGCTGTGGCGAGCCTGCTGGCCGGCATCCAGGCTCCGGTGGCCTTGGCGGCCGGGCTGACTGCCGAGTTCCGGGTCTTTGCTCTGCCCGATACGACCGAATCTGTGCTGTCGGTGACCGGGCTGCCGGTGCAGGACGTCGTTGTCGCGGGCGACAACGTGGTCGGTACCGTCAGCTGGGAATTGCCGGCCGGCCTGACCGCAGGGCGCCTTTACGGGTGGACCGTGCGGGCGGTCGCGACGGGCGGCAGCGGTGAGTGGGCGCTTCTGCGCTCATTCACCAAGGGGGCGCTGCCGTCGGCTTTCCGCCTGAATCAGAACGTGCCGAACCCCTTCAACCCGCGCACGATCATTTCGTTCGAGCTGGCCGGCGGGGGCTCGGCCCGCCTGGCGATCTACAATTTGCGCGGCCAGCAGGTCTGGCAGCGCAGCGTCTCTGATCTGGGACCAGGCCGGCACGAGGTCATCTGGGATGGCCGGAACGGTTCGGGCGCAGGTGTGTCCTCGGGAGTCTACTTCTACCGGTTGGTCGAAGGATCCCGTACCGAAACCCGTAAAATGGTACTCATGAGGTAGGTGCATGATGAGATCGAAACGGCTGATACTGGTGGTTGGACTGGGCGCCGTGCTCCTGGGCGGAACCGCGCGTGCCCTGGACGACCCGCATGGGGCGACCGGGGCCATCAGTTGCGAGCAGTGCCATATCGCGCACAACACGCTCGGCGAGGTGCTGATAGATGCAACGGACGGACTGGTGGCGACGCTGTGCCTTTCCTGCCATACGCCAGGCGGCTGGGTCGGCATGAGCAAGGTATTGTCAGCGGCTGAGATAGCGGTGCCCGGCAGTCAGGGCACGAGTCATGCCTGGGGTGTCCCTGCGCTCAGTCCGGCACTGGGTGCCGAGGCGCCGCAGAGCGCGATCCTGCTGGATCATCTGGCCGGTGACGGGACGATCACCTGCGCCACCTGCCATGATCCGCACAGCAACAGCATCCCGCCATTCCTGCGGCTGGACAACTCGACCAATGCCCTGTGTCTGGACTGCCACCGTCAGCGCAACACGGCGTCGGTGCGTACCTACACCGGCAATGATCTTTCGCACCCGGTGGGCCAGGCCCTGGCGGTGGGCGCCGGTTATCACAATCCACCGCTGGATGTGGACGGCAACCCGCAGCCGTCGGATGGCAACTTGACCAATGACCTGGTTCTGGTCGGCGGCGCGGTCCAGTGCACCACGTGCCATGGCGTACACAAGACAGATTCGGATTCGGGAACAGTGGACGGATTCTAGACCGGCGGGTGCCCGCACCCGCCAGACGAAGGACGACAAGCAATGCGCAAGGGGACCAATTTTCGACTGACCGGGGCTGCCGCACGGCGTGGTTTGCTGCTGAGCGTGGCCCTGTGTCTGGCAGCGACGGCGGCCATGGCCGCTGACGACTGTGTGACGACCGACTGTCATCAGACGATGGGGACGGCGAAATGGGTGCACGGCCCGGTGGGTGTGGGGGCGTGCACTGTGTGCCACAAGGTAGTCGAGGGCGATGATCATGCGTTCACGATCCCGGGCAAGCAGACCGATCTCTGCTTCGCTTGCCACGAAACCAGCCGCGACCTGATGTTGCGCCGGAACATCCACGAGCCGGTGGCCAACGGCGAGTGCACGGCCTGCCACGATCCGCACCAGTCGGAGTACCGGTTCACCCTGAAAGGTGAAGCGGCCGGCCTGTGCTTCCAATGCCACGACAGTGAGGAGTTCATGAGTGACTTCGTGCACGATCCCGTGGCGGACGGGGACTGCATCGTCTGTCATGATCCGCACGCCTCCGACCAGCCCCATCAACTGGTGGCCAGTCCGCCGGACCTTTGTCTTGAGTGCCATGATGACAAGGAAGAGGACCTGGGCAAGGCCACTGTCCACCAACCGGTCCGCGACGGCTGCGTCGGCTGCCACCGGCCTCACGCCAGTCGCGCCGAGCACATGCTGGACCAGAAAGAACCGGAGCTGTGCGTGGGCTGCCACGAAGATCTCTCGGCCGTCGCGGAAGTCTCACATCCGCACCAACCGGTGGCCAACGGGGAATGCAGCCAGTGCCACGAAGTACACGCTTCGGACAATCCGCGCCTGTACGTCGCGCCGCCGGAGCGGCTCTGCTTCACCTGTCACACAGAGATGGATGAGTTCGTCGCCGCCCAGAAGTTCAAGCACGGGCCGGTTGAAGAAGGCGACTGCAGCGCCTGCCACAACCCCCACGGCAGTGGGAACTACCGCATCCTGCGCCAGGCCTTTCCCGAGAAATTCTACATCGGATACGCCGAGGAGAATTACGCCCTGTGCTTTGATTGCCACAACCGGGAGCTGGCCCTGAACGTTGAAACCGAGACTCTGACCGGCTTTCGCGATGGCAAGCGCAACCTGCACTACCTGCACGTGAACAAGGAGATCAAGGGACGGTCCTGCAAGGCCTGTCACCAGGTCCATGCCTCGAGCCAGGAGCGGCATATTCGCACCTCCGTGCCCTACGGGGATATCGATTGGGATCTGCCGGTGAATTTCACCAAGACCGATGACGGCGGCAGTTGCCAGGTGGGCTGTCACAAGCCGAAGGAGTACAAGCGCCGATGAGCCGGTTTCCGAACAGTCAACCGATGATACGAAGGGGGCTGCTGGCGTTGCTGGTGTTGCTCCTGCCGGGTGGTGTCCTGGCCGGGGATCCGCCCAGCCCGCGGGCCCGTTGCCGCTCACTGTTGGCTGAGGCCCATGCGGCTCTCGCGGCGGGGCAGCCGGACTCGGCCCTGTCCTCGTTGACGGCCGTACTGGAGATTGATCCGACCGACCCGGATGCCCACTACCTCATTGGCGGCATTCAGCTGGCCGCGGCCGATACCGCGGCGGCGATCACCACCCTGACCGAGGGCATGAAGCTGGCGCCGCTGTCCAGCCGTCTCAAGCTGCTGACGGCCCGGATTGACCTGGCGCAGGGGCGGCTGGCCGCGGCCGACAGTCTGGCGCTCACTGTTCTGGCGCTGAAGCCTCGCCAGGCGGACGCCCTGTTTGTGCGGGGAATGGCCGCCCTGGCCCGGCAGGACAGCACCGCCGCCCTGGCACACTGGCAGCTCGCCCTGGTGGCTGAACTGGGGGAGGCCAAACGATGAATTGGCAGCGGGACCGGCAGATTGTGCGCCTGGGGACGGCATTGATCGTGACGATCATGGCCCTGTGCTACGGCTCGGCCTCGGCCGCGTTCAAGAACGTCGAAATCGGCATGAAGGTGCCGGAGGTCGCCGGCCGTGATCTGGTCAGGGGCAGGTCCGTCAGTTCGCAGAAAATGGCCAGTGGCGGCGCCGAGGCTGTGGTGATCGTCTTTTGGGCGACCTGGTCGCCGCGTTCGGTGCAACTGTTGGACGATCTGAAACAAATGACGGCAGATATGGCGGATCCCAGGCTGCAGGTGCTGGCGGTCAATGTCGACGGCCAGATGATCAGCCGGGCAGGCCAGGCCGCCATCACGGACCTGGTGGGCTCGCTGGAGCTGCCTTACCCGGTGATCCTTGACGCGGATCTGGTCCTCTTTCACACCTTCGGCGTGATCGCCGTGCCGTCGGCTGCGGTGTTGGATCGGGAGCATGTCTTGCGGGCCGATCCGGCGGGGTACTCGCTGGTTGTCCGGCAGGCTCTGGCCGATTCGATCTCGGTGCTGCTGGGACACCGGATCCAGCAGGCCGCGGCGGTGCTCCGGCGCGGCTACCGGCCGCAGGCCCGGGCACAGCGCTACTACAACAAGGGTGTGCGCCTGGTCGCCCGGGGCATGTTGGAACACGCCCTGCGGGATGCCGAAAAGGCGGCCGCGGCGGACACCCTGTTCAGCTCGCCGCACGCCCTGCGGGGACGTATCCTGCTGGCGCTCGGACAACCGGAAGAGGCGGTCCGAAGCTTTGGCCGGGCCGCCGAGCTGGACTCCGCCTCGGTGTCCGCGCAGGCCGGTTGGGGTCGGGCCCTGTTCAGACTGGACCGGTTGCCGGCAGCCCAGCTGCACCTGGAGCAGGCCCTGGCCCTGGACCCGGCCTATGTGCCGGCGCTGCTGGATCTGGCCGCGTGCCTTGACGAACAGCAGGATACCGCCGGGGCTGCCGCCCGTTTGCAGGAGGCTTTGGAACTGAACCCGCGGGATCCGGAAACCCTTCTGCGCTGGGGGCTCCATCTGCGGGCCGTCGCACGAACCGATGAGGCGCTGGCGGCATACCGCACGGCGCTGGAACAGCTGGGACACCAATGAGCAGGAGCGATCTGAAAATGGCTGAAATGATGCGCACAATAGCTGTCTGGACGCTGATCCTGCTGGCGGGCGCTGCTTCGGCGCGGGCCGGCGGCAGCCACTTCCACAGCACGACGCCGGGTCACAAGGTGGACTACCGGGGCTTTTTCGACGCGGCAGTGGACCTGAGCGATTCGCCGACCGGCCAGGCGGTCCTGGCTGAGTGCCTGGCCGCCTATGGCGGCGTCGAAAAGCTGCGGACACTGCAGGGTTTCCGGATCCGCTACGACGAATCGTCACTGGTCGGCGGCGAAACCACGGAACTCGTCAAGTCCTTTCAGCGGGGGCGCCGCTATCGTACGGTCCAGGGCACGGACTCGCGACTGATCAACGGCCTGACCTGCTGGTATGAGCACGGTGACCAGACGGCCGAACTGGACGGCACGCACTATCGGGCCGAGCTGTTCAGCTACCTCACCCTGGCGATGCCGTTGGCTGCGGAGACCGAGCACTTCGACCAGATCCGGTATGGCCGGCGTGAGGGGGACCCGCTCGAGTATCTGTACTTCGACAAAGCCGATTCGGTGCTCGTGGTGCTGGGTATCTCGGCCGAGGATCACCTGATTGTCAGTTCAACCGGTGTTTTGCCCCAGGGTGAAAAGGAGTTCGTCTTCAGCAACGAGTTCTCGGGACACACCGAGTATGAGGGTTTTGTTTTTCCCGGGGTCGTCAACTTCTACTCCCTGGGCATGCGCGTGGGGCAGGCCGAGGTCCGCGAAGTGGAAATCAATCCGGCGTTTGGGGCAGACGAGTTCCAGCCGCGCGGGCAGGGAAAGTGAACCGGATGAAACGGATGATCCTGGCAGTCTTGATCGGTGTCAGCCTGACCGGCGCGGGTTTCGCCCGGGGCGACGACGACTCCGAGCGCGATTGCCTCGACTGCCACGCCGACCAGTATCGTCAGTTGCGGGGTGAGTTCAACCACGAACCCTTCGCCGAAAAGAACTGCCGTGCCTGCCATGGCTTCCACGAATTCGAACAGGTGCTGGTGCTCCAGGGAACGGTGCAGGATGTGTGCGCGAACTGCCATGGGGACATCCTGGAGATGCCGGAGGCGGATCTGCACGACCCGCTGACCGACGAGGACAGCTGCGTGACCTGCCACAGCCCGCACGGGGCCGACAACGCCATGCTGTTGCCGGAGGGTGTGCCGGCCCTCTGTGTCGAGTGCCACGATGACGAGGCCGGGGCCGACGATGTCGTGCACCCGCCCTTCGCCGAGGGGGAGTGCCTGCACTGCCATGATCCTCACGGCACCGGCTTCACGGCGAACCTGCTGTTGCCCACGGCCCTGATCTGTCTGGATTGTCACGCCGACACGCCAGCCGGGGCCATCGGGATGGAAATGCATTCGGGGGACGACGTGGCGTCCTGCGAGAACTGCCACGCGGGCCACTTCGGGCCCAATGCGAAACTGCTGCAGAAACCGGTGCCGGATCTTTGTTTCGGCTGCCACGAGGATCTGGCGGCAGGACTGGCCACAACCACGCCGCATACGGCGCTGGTCGACGGCTCCTGCCTGGATTGCCACCTGCCGCATTTTGCCAGGGGGGCTTCGCCGCTGCAGGAACCGATCCCGGACCTGTGTGTCGAGTGCCACGACGAGATTGCCGACCGGCTGTCGCTCGCATCCTCCCACGAGGCCGCCAGCGAATGCACCGATTGTCACAATCCGCACTGGCAGCGGGCCGATCTGGGCACGCCGCGGATGTGCGGCGAGTGCCATGATCTTGACGACGAGGAATTTCGGGACGGCCATGACGATCCCCTGCCTGGTTCGTGTGTGGAATGCCACGATCCGCACGGGGCCGACGAGGAATTCATGCTGAAGGATGACTAGTGTGCGATGGGCACCAAACCATGGGGTTTGACGACGTGAATGCTAAAAAATGGACAACAGGATTGGCTCTCGCGATAGGGCTGTCGGTCGTGACGGCCGGCGGTGCACCCGCTCAGACCAAGAGCGCCAACCCGCCGGTGATAGCTGCCGGTGCGCTGGGGGTGAGTCCGTCCGCGGTGGATCGGGTGGGACCCGGCACGGTGACCTTCAGCTTCGATTTTTCCGACGCCGATCAGCCGGCGGTCGGCACTTTCACGATTTCGCTCAGCGTCCGGTCTCCCTTCGGCAGTCCCGTCTACGTGATCGCCGACAACCTGACCCACGGTAGCGGCGGACTGGTGGTCACCGACAACGGCGGCGGCAACTACACGGCCACGATAAGCTGGGATCCGGCCGATAATGCGGCCTTGGGTACCTACGACCTGACCTGCAGTGTGGCTGACGATACGAATCTGGCCGAAGACCCGTATGCCAACAACCTGAATGAGCTGTCCATCACCAACGGCGGCGAGAATGCGATACCGCTGGTCAAGGCGGACGCGACCTTCGCCACGCCGGTGGGCGTGGAGCGGATCGGGGCCAACGCCACGGTGATCGCGGCTTCGTTTTTTGATCCGGACGAGCCGGGGCCGGGCGCGTTCCGCGTTACGTTCAAGCTGCGTCATCCGGACAACCTGGGCGAGACGGTACTGACCTCGCTGGCGGCTGACGGACAATCCGGCCTGAGTATTGTCGCGGACGGCGGCGGTTTCTACACCGCGACGGTGAGCTGGGATCCGGTCGACAGCCAGACTCTGGGCTACTACGACCTGTACTGTGAAGTGCAGGAGGGCGGGGTTGGTACCGTCGACGGTTTCAGCAACAATCTGGACGAGATGCAGGTCTACGACGCGATCTCGAACAAGGTACCGACTCTGGTGGCCGGCAACACGTTCTGTCTGCCGACGACGGTCAATCGGCTCGGGTCCGACTTCACGATGCTGAAGGCCGCTTTTGCCGATGACGATATTCCCGGCAACCGCACGTTCCGCGTGACTTTTCGGGTGATGAGTCCGCTGGGCGTGGAGACCACCGTGGCCGGCAGCGCGCTGGATGGCGAGCAGGGCGTGCGGGTCAGTCAGACCGGCGGCGCCAACTTCGAAGCCTCGGTGCTGTGGTACCCGCCGGACGATGCCGAGGCGGGAGTCTACGACCTGTATTTCTCGGTGACGGACGCCCAGGGCGCGTCCGTGGTCGATGACTACGTGAACAACACCGGTGAGCTGACGGTGTCGGCCGATCCGATCCTCGGTGACGGCTACCTGTTGCACCGGACCCGCGACGGCGATGCCTGTGGCGGTCCCAACTCGGCCTGTCATGACCTGTCCAATCACCAGGGTCAGTCCTGCCTGACCTGCCATACGGCCCACAACACGGCCAATATCTATCTGGTGCGGGAAATCATCCAGACACCGAACTCGGGCCCGCAGAACGTGGTCGTCAAGACCCTGGGCATCGGTGATCCGTACAACTCTCCGGATCCACTGCCCGGCGATGCGACTTCGGGCACCCTGGCCGATGACTCCGATGGCGTGTTTACGGGTGTGTGCGAGGCCTGCCACACGTCCACCAGTCACCACCGCAACAATATTTCGACGCCGGTCCTGGATCACCACAACGCCGAGGATTGCACCCAGTGCCACAACCATCAGGAGGGTTTCCCCAACGGCGAGTCCAGCGGCGGGTCGAACTGCTCCTGCCACACCGAACTGCTGTCGGGAATGGCCGCCGGGCAGCCGGGCTTTCACCACAACGCTTCGAATCCGGCGGATTACCTTTCCACTTCGGGGTCGTGCCTGACCTGCCATGTGGATCACGACATCTTCCGCCCCGACCTCAATCCGGGTGTCGGGCAACGCGGCAGCAATCTGCGGTCCAACGCCATGGTGACTCCGGTGCAGGGTGACGCCACGGTGTTGGCCAATACCGACTTCATCAACGACGTGACCGGCGGCTTGTGCATCTCCTGCCACTCGGGCGATGATTGTCTGGCCTGCCACGCCCTCAAATCCGGCGAGAAGGCCAACTTCAACCATATGTGGGTCAAGCAGGCCCAGTACGGGGCGGCGTCCTCGGCCCACAACTATACGGTGCCCTCGACCTTCCGCAGCGACGGGACGGTCTTCAACGCCAACTGCGTCAAGTGCCACAACGACGACATGGCCAAGTCGTACCAGAATTCGACCAATACCTTCGGCCTGCACGTTTCCAGCTACCAGGAAATCCTTTCGCCGCTGGGCGTGGCGGCACCGGCGACCCCGCTCGAGGAGGATTTCTGCTTCCAGTGCCACTCCTCGACCGCGAACCCCAACGCGGGCTCGGGCCAGGATTTCTACGGCGTGCAGCCCATGTCCAGTGGTGGGCCAATGATTATCGAGAGCGAGTTCGGCAAGGCCTCAACCCATCCGGTCGGCAGTTTCAACGGGATCCACAGCACCGGCGAGGCGCCGGCGACAATGACGCGGCACGTGGAGTGCATGGATTGCCACGATCCGCACTCGGCGACCGCCGACCGGCCGCCGTCACCGGCCCTGAGTGGGGCCCTGATCGGGGCCTCGGGCATCGATATCGCGGGCAACCGGGTCGACGACGTGACGAGCTCCTACCAGGTCTGCTTCAAGTGCCACGGGGACCAGGCCGGCACGACGCCGGCGGTCAATCGTCTCTGGCCCAATATGAATACGCGGCAGGAGTTCAGTCCGACCTCCGAGTCCTTCCACCCGATTGCGGCGGCTGGCACCAATACCAACGTGCCGTCACTGCTGCCGCCCTGGACCGCGTCGAGCATCATGAACTGCGAGGACTGCCATGCGGCCAATACCGGCGCCCGGGGGCCCCATGGATCGGATTTCACGCCGATTCTCAAGCTGCGGTATGACCGGGTCGATCCCAATGTGGAGAACGCGACGGACTATGCCCTGTGCTACTCCTGCCACGACCGGGCGTCGATTCTCGGGGACAACAGCTTTGGTGAGCACCGCAAACACATTCAGGGTGAGGATGCCGCGTGCTATCTCTGTCACGATGCGCATGGCGTGGTAGCTGCCGGTGCCGGTAACGGCACTCATCTGATCAATTTTGCGACCGACGTCGTCACCCCAACACCAATGGGCCGCCTGGAATTCGTCGACAATGGGAACCAGAGCGGTTCGTGCTACCTGACCTGTCACGGCAAACGTCACAATCCGTTGAGCTACTAGGGGACTGGAAGAGAGATAGGGATCCATGATGAACTCAAAACACACACTGCTGCTGATCCTTTGCATCGGACTGTTGACGGTGGCGGCGCAGGCCGCGACACCGGACCACGAGGGCTTCTCGCTCGCCCAGTGCTCTGAGTGCCACCAGGGGTATGAGACGAGCTTTGCCGGGCCGAACAGCGCCGACAAGGCGCCCAACCATCGTGGCTTCGACTGCACGTTGTGCCACGACACGCAGGATTTCGTCACTCCGAACCTGTCTTTCATCCCCCAGACCATTGTCACGCCAAACAGTGGGCCGAAGGCTGTCGTGTTCACCGCCCGGTCGGGGGCCAATTCGTTCGCCGACGGTGACGCGAACCTGGATGGTATCTGCGAGGTCTGCCATACGGCGACCGCGTACCACCGCAATGCCCTGCCGAGCAACCAGACCCACAATACCGGGGCGACGTGCGTTGACTGCCATACCCATGCCGATGGATTCTCCGTTTCCGGCGTTTCCTGCCTCGATTGCCACAATACGCCCCGCGGAAGCGGCGGCTACCGTCGTCAGGTTGTTGAGAACGCCGGCGACGGCGCCGGCGACTTTGTGAGTGCGACCCACCATGTCACCGACGGCTCCACGAACCAGGTGGTCACCGAGGCCGACTGCCTGGTCTGTCACGACCAGTCCAGCCACCAGAGTTTCAGTGACGGCGTTTCGGTACTGCTGAAGGATCCGGCGGGCGGGGCGTCGCTGGTCTATGACGGTTCGGCCGCCTCGGTCGAGGCCTGGTGCCTGGCCTGCCATGACGGTACCCATAGCGCTCCGTTCAGTGACGGCCGGCCCGCACTTGACCTGACCGGCTGGACGGGCAGCAGCCACGGGTCGCCGGCGGCCAGTTGTCTGGATTGCCACGGCAACGGCCACGGCAGCAGCAACCGGCGCCTGGTCAACGAGTCCATCCTGACTCCCAACAGCGGCAGCAGGGCCGTCGTGTTTACCAATGCCACCGGTCCAAACTCATTCGCCGACGGTGACGGCGTGTATGATGGTGTGTGCGAGGTCTGCCACACGGCGACCGCGTTCCACCGCAATTCGTCCGCCGGAGACCACAGCCACAACGCGGCCGCCGACTGCGCAAGCTGCCACGACCACGGCAACAGTTTCAGGGCGGACGGCACTGACTGCGTTTCCTGTCACAATTCAAGCCAGGGCGCGGGCGGTTATCGGCGCCAGATCGTTGAGAACGCCGGTGATGGCGGCGGCGACTTTGTACTCACCAGCCACCACGTGACCAACGGCACCACGACCGAGATCGTCACCAATACCGACTGCGTGAGTTGCCACGACCAGGCCAGCCACATGAGCTTCAGCGACGGAGTGTCCGTGCTGTTGGTCAACGCAGGGGGCGGGGCGTCCGTGCTCTATGACGGCAGCCCCGCCTCATTGCAGCCCTTCTGCCTCGGCTGCCACGACGGCACGCACAACAGCCCCTTCAGTGACGGCAATCCGGCCCCGGACAAGTCCGGCTGGACCGGAGCCGTGCACGGCCCGGCCGGCAAGTCGTGCGCCGAATGCCACAACAATGGACATGGCACCGGTAATCTGGCCTTGGTGGGTGACCAGATCGTAACGCCCAACAGCGGTTCCTTGCCGGTGCTGCTGAGCGCCTGGACCGGGACGAACTCCCTGGCTGACGGTGACGGGACCTTCGACGGAGCCTGCGAGGTTTGCCACACGACCACGAACTACCACCGCAACAACGCTTCGGGTAGCCACGCCCACAACGCGGCGCTCGATTGCCGCAGCTGTCACGCCCATGATGCGGGTTACCAGCCGGAAACCAGTTGCGTGCTGTGCCACAATACGGTGCAGGGGGACGGTGGCTATCGACGCCAGATCGTCGAGAACGCCGGTGATGGCGGCGGTGACTTTGTGCTGACCAGCCACCACGTGACCAACGGCACGACGAACGAGGTCGTTACCGACAGCGATTGTGTGGCGTGTCACGATCAGAGCAACCATATGACCTACAGCGACGGTGTGTCAGTGCTGTTGAGTGATGCTGGTGGCGGGGCGTCCGTCCTTTATGACGGCACGCCGGCCTCGCTTGAAACGTTTTGTCTCGCATGTCATGACGGCACCCACGGCAACCCGTTCAGTGACGGAACGGCCGCTCCGGACATGTCGACCTGGGACGGCACGGTGCACGGACCGTCCGGCAAGACGTGCGCCGAGTGCCACAACAATGGCCACGGCACCGGAAACCTGAAGCTGGTCGGTGACCAGATTGGCACCCCGAACAGCGGTTTGCGGTCGGTCGTCCTCAGTGGTTGGACCGGCACGAATTCACTCGCCGACGGTGACGCCACTTTCGACGGGGCCTGTGAGGTCTGCCATTCGAACACCACTTACCACCGCAATGACGCCACGGGCGATCACACCCACAACGCGGCGCTGGACTGCCGGGCCTGCCACGGCCACAACAACGGATACCAGGCCACGGGCGGCTGTACGGTCTGTCACAGTTCACCCCAGGGTCCCGGTGGCTACCGGCGCCAGATAGTCGAGAACGCGGGCGACGGCGGTGGTGACTTCGTGCGCACCAGCCATCACGTCAACAACGGCACCGGCACCGAGATCGTCACCGACGCGGACTGCGTCGCCTGTCACGACCAGGCCAACCACCAGACCTACAATGACGGTGTTTCGGTCTACCTGCTGGATCCGGCCGGCGGTGCGTCGTTGACCTATGACGGATCGAGCGCCTCTTTGACGCCTTTCTGTGCCGCCTGCCATGACGGCACGGTCACGGGCACGCCGTTCAGCGACGGGATGGTGCCGCCGAACAATCTGCAGGGGTGGACCCAGTCTTCCCACGGTGCGGGCGGGGCCGGTTGCGCCAACTGTCACGGCAATGGTGGCGACAACGGTCACGGCGGCGACAACCCGGACATGCTGCAGGCCGCGTACGCCGTCAACGACAACAACGCCTATGTCCAGGCCGACTATGCCCTGTGTTGGAGCTGCCACGACAGCAACGCCATCATCAACGGCATCAATCGCTTTGAAGACCTGCACGACAAGCATGTGGTCAGCGCGGATGCGCCGTGCGTCATCTGCCACAACACCCACGGGTCGTATGATCCTGCCGAGCCGGGCATGATCGACTTCAGCTATGGGCTGGACAACGGCATGGATATCGTGCTGACCAGCGGGCGGGATCGTTCGTCCGCCTTTACGATCTCCGGTACGACCGGTTCCTGTTATGTGGATTGTCACGGCAAGTCCCATACGCCCAAGACCTACGACCGCAGCCAGGCCGCGCCCAGCAATTGTGCCTTGTGTCACAGCGCGCCGGTCGGCGCCGGCGGCAACCGCCGTCAGATTGTCGAGCTGAACGCCGACGGCAAGGGGGACTTCGTCAAGACCAGTCACCACGTGACCGATGGGACGACCAGTGAGGTCGTCACGACGGCGGATTGTGAGACATGTCACGACCAGGCCAACCACCGTACCTTCGGTGATGGTGTGTCCGTGCTGCTGAGGGACCTGTCCGGTGGCGCTTCGATTGTCTACGACGGCACCCCGGCGTCGGGTGAAGCTTTCTGTCTGGCCTGCCATGACGGGACCCAGACAGGACCCTTCAGTGACGGCAATGCCGCCCCGGACAAGTCCGGCTGGAACGGTGCCGTACACGGTCCGGCGGGCAAGACCTGCATGGAGTGTCACAACAATGGACATGGCACCGGGAATCTGGCCCTGGTCGGCGACCAGATCACTACGCCCAACAGCGGCGTGCGGTCTGTGGTCCTGAGCAGTTGGACCGGTGCCAATTCGCTGGCCGACGGCGACGGCAACTACAACGGCGCCTGTGAGGCCTGTCACACGACGACGACCTATCACCGCAACAATGCGACAGGCGACCATACCCACAACGTGGCCACCGATTGCCGCAGCTGCCACGGACATGACGGCGGTTATCAGGCTTCGACTGACGCCTGCCTCAGTTGTCACAATTCGCCGCAGGGGGCGGGCGGCTACCGGCGCCAGATTGTCGAGAACGCCGGCGACGGCGGTGGCGAGTTCGTGCTGACGAGCCACCACGTGACCAACGGCACTGCCAGTGAGATCGTGACGGCAGCCGACTGTCAGGCCTGCCACGATCAGGCCAATCACATGAGTTACAGCGATGGCGTCTCGGTGCTGCTGGTCAATGCCGGCGGTGGCGCTTCCATCGTCTACGACGGTACGCCGTCTTCGCTCGAGCCGTTCTGTCTCGCTTGTCACGACGGGGCCCACCCCAGTCCCTTCAGTGACGGCAATGCGGCGCCGGACATGTCCGCCTGGGACGGCACGATTCACGGCCCGGCCGGCAAGACCTGCGCCGAGTGCCACAACAACGGTCACGGCAGTTCGAACCTGAAGCTGATCGGCACCCAGCTTGCGACGCCCAACAGCGGCGTGCGCTCGGTCGTGCTGACGGGGTTCACGGGAGCCAATTCGTTTGCCGATGGTGATGCCAATTACAATGGTATCTGCGAGGCCTGTCACACGACGACGAATTACCATCGCAACAGTGCCGGGGGCGACCATACGCATAACGTGGCTCTGGACTGCCGTGGTTGTCACGACCACAACGGTGGTTACCAGGCCTCGGGATCCTGTCTGGATTGCCACAATACGACGCAGGGCAGCGGTGGCTACCGGCGCCAGGTTGTCGAGAACGGTGGTGATGGCGGCGGCGACTTCGTGCGCACGAGTCACCATGTCACTGATGGCTCGACCACCGAGGTGGTCAATGAGAACGACTGCATCGTTTGTCACGACCAGAGCAGCCACCAGAGCTACGGCGATGGTGTTTCAGTGAAGCTGAACCAGGCCGGCGGCGGGGCGGCTGTCGTGTATGACGGCACGCCCGCCAGCCTGACTCCGTTCTGTGTCAAGTGTCACGACGGTACTCAGAGTTCCCCGCCGTTCTCGGACGGAACGGTGCCCCCGAACCGGCTGGCGACCTGGAGCACATCGGCCCACAACCTGCAGGGAGCCGACTGTGCGGAGTGCCACAGCAATGGTCACGGTGGTGACGCGGACAATATGCTCACCGGCACCTACGTCGTCGCCGACTACAATGCGTACAATGTGAATGACTACGCCCTGTGCTGGAACTGCCACTCGGCCAGTACGATTGTGACGGGGACCAACGCGTTCGAAGATCTGCATGACAAGCATGTGCGGGGCGAAGACACGCCGTGCATCATGTGTCACAACACCCATGGCGCCTATGACAACGGCGAGCCGGGCATGATCGACTTCAGCTATGGGCTGGACAATGGCTACGACATCACCCTGGGCAGTGGTCGGGATCGTTCGGGCGCTTTTGTTATCATCGGCACCGGTGGTTTCTGTTACGTCGATTGCCACGGCAAGAACCACAAGCCCAAGAGCTATTCCCGCGGCGGGATCGCTGTCAGGGACATGAGCGCGAAAATCGACGGGGACCGGTTGTTCTCGGCGGCGTCGACCTACCCGTCGCCCAGCCGGGGGGCCACAACTATCGTGTTGGGTCTGACTGACGAAGCGCGCGACAAGTCGGCGTCGGGTCTCTCGGTCAGAGCAGCCATTTACGATCTGGCAGGACGGAAACTGCGGGATTTGAGCGTTGAATCCGCGGGCGCCAATCCATTGCGTATTTTCTGGGACGGACGGGACCACGCGGGCCGGGAAGTGCAGTCGGGACTGTATTTCTGCCGCATTGTAACTGACTCCGGCAGTCGCACCGTAAAAATCGTAGTTGTTAGATAATGAGGAGAAAATAAGAAAACCACAGAAAAACACAGTAAAGCGCTAAAGATTGCCTGGACATCGCCGATCATTTGTACTCTCGTGCAACTTGAGTACTGCTCTAAGAGAATGGAGTCGACGATGCGTAAGGTAATTCTTGGTGCGGTGGTGGTGGCAGTGTGTTTTCTGCAGGTTGCGGTGACCGTAGCTGGCGAGTTGGAGGCCAACTTCGATCAGGCGATTTGTCATTATTTCCGGGTCAGCCAGTCGGATGTGGACGCTGTCCGGGCCGCGGGCCTGAATGACGAGGACATCCCCGTGGCTTTCCATGTGGCCAAGCGGGGCAAGACCAGCCCGACCCAGATCGCGGCCCTGCGGGCCCGGGGAGACAGCTGGGCCGGTATCGTCCGCGGACGGAACATGAGCCTGGAAGTCTTCTATGTGCCGGTATCCGGCAACGTGACCAGTTTCACGTACGGACCCTTGCTGGACCAGTACCGCTCGACGCCCCAAAGCAAGTGGAACAGCATGGACCTGTCGGACGCCGACGCGGTTAATCTGGTCAATGTGCGAATGGTCGCCAGCGGTTACACTTATGACATTTTCAAGGTCATGGGCTTGCGCGACGAGGGTAAGGGCTTCGTTCAGATCTGTCTGGAAGTCAAAGAGGCCAAGGATGTTCTGGTCGCTGAGCATCGCGCCAAGCGTCGCTCCGTGGCTGCCGCCGGCCTGTAGGATCAGTTCGGAACCCCGCCGGCTGCCTACCTGCCAGCCAAACAGGCGCCTTGGAGGCCCGACCTCCAGGGCGCCTGTCTTTGGTTGTGCCTCGGCAATTGTTGCTGCCGGTTTTCACCTTAGTATTTTGATGGTTGACGTCCTTTCTTGCCTATTATTGCGTCGATATCACACATAGAATCATCCCCCCGGGGGAACATGGCCCCAATCGGGGTGAGCAACATTCTCCGAGGCACAACTTACAAATTATACACATGGTGATATTTTTGTGGTATAGTTATGTCCTGATTGGGGGGAAAAGGACAGGATTTTCGTGAGCAGATTTCCATATAGAGTAATCGTCACCCTGCTCGTCATTTGTGGTGGTTTGTGTACCACCTCACAGGCCAGTGTGATCGTACGCAACACTGATCCGAGCCGGATCACGGTTGAGTACAGCCTGGGGGACCTGTCGCTGACGCAGTCCACCGCCGCTGGTCAGGCTGTGACGGTGGTTTCGCTCAAGGGTGCGGTGCCGCAGCAGTCGGCAGGCTATCCCGAGTTGCCGGCTGTGGCGACCAGTGTCGGTATTCCGGCATTCGGCACCCCGGCCGTGCGGATCATATCCCGCCAGGAACGTGAGCTCAGGACCGCGCCGGTTCGGCCCTCCCTGGGGCAGGTCACGCGCGATATCGATCCGGGCACTTTGGAGCCGTTCTTTGGACCGGCGTACAACTCGGGCCAGACCTACCCGGCGCAGACGGTGACGTTGGGCCAGCCATTTCTGCTGGGCGACCAGCGGGGGGTGAACGTGCGGCTGAACCCGTTGCGCTGGGATGCGGCCCGCGGCGTACTGCTGATTACGGACACGATCACGATCGAGATAACGACGACAGGGACCGACGGGATCAATACACGGCCGGGAGACGTGCCGGCCTCGTCGTCGGAGATGCGGGAACTGCAGGCGCAGATCTTTCCCAATATTGAAATGGTCGCCGCCGGCCCGGTGCAGGACAAGTACGCCGCTCCCGTCGCCCGGGGCCGAATGCTTATCATCTGTGATGATGCGCTGGCGCCGGCCCTGGCTGAGTTCCGTACCTCGAAAGCGCGCCGAGGCATCGCCACCGAAGTGATTCTGATGTCAGCCACCGATGGTACAGCCGACGGCTTGCGCCGGCTGGTGAGCGAGAACTACTACGCAGCGCCCGGCCTGACCTGGTTGGTGCTGGTCGGGGATCGCAGCCAGGTGCCGACCAATATCGGTACCTATGATGGTTCGGACGCCGACAGTCCCTACGCAATGATCGTGGGCGGCGATCTGTATCCGGACATCTTCGTTTCCCGCATTTCGGCGGTCACTCTGGCCCAGGCAGAGAACCAGATTGCCAAGTTCGTCAGCTACGAGCGCGATCCCGACACGGGCGCGGCAGCGGCGTGGTACAGCCGCGGCGCCGGTGTGGCCAGCGATGAGGGTGTGCCGGCGGACTACGAGCGGGCTGATCTGCTGCGGACTGACCTGCTGAGCCGCGAGTATACGGCGGTCGATCGCATCTACCAGGGGCTGGGCGCCAGCACCGCGACCATCACCGACGCGGTGAACCAGGGTCGCAGCCTGATCAATTATCTGGGCCACGGGTCGGGCCTGAGCTGGGACAGCGTGAAATTCGATACCGGCGACGTGGCTGCCCTGAGCAACGGCAATCGTCTGCCGTGGATCATTGATGTCTCTTGTTTCAACGGAGATTTTGCGCGGCCGAACTGTCTGGCCGAAGCCTGGCTGCGGGCCGGGACGGTGGCCAATCCGGCCGGTGCGGTGGGCATGATCGCCGCTTCTAGTCTGGCGCCGTGGACGCCGCCGACAGTGATGCAGGCCGAGGTTGTGGATCTGCTGACCGCCGGCACCCGCCAGACGATGGGAGCACTGTACTACAGCGGCCTGATGCGGGTGTTGGACGAGTACGCAGGCGTGCCCGTGGCAACCCAGGTCATCGAACAGAACATCGTCTTCGGGGACGCGTCGCTGATGGTACGGACCGAGGCGCCGGAGAACTATTCGGTGGGCCTGCCCGCCGCCATCGATGCCATGGGCAGTTCCCTGAGCCTGGCCGTGGCCGGTATTCGCGGCGGTACCGTGGCCGTCACCAGCGGCGATCAACTGCTGGGCGTGGCCGACTTCGAGACCACCGGGACGACGACTGTCCCGCTGACCGGGGATCTCGGCTCCCTGTCGGCCGTGACGGTGACGGTGACGGGATTCAACATGGTGCCCTGGACCGGCGAGGTCGCCGTCGTCGCGGGGGCCTCACCGGTGCTGGATACGGGGTTGCCGACGCGGCCGGTGCTGCGGGGCAACTACCCCAACCCGTTCAACCCCAGCACGCGGATCGTGTTCGAGTTGCCCTCGGCCCAGAACGTGGCTTTGATTGTATATGACATCCGGGGTCGTCAGGTGCGTCGCCTGGTCTCCGGCCAGTTGGCCGCCGGCGGGCACGAGATCGTCTGGCAGGGCACGGACGCCGCGGGACGGGCGGTGCCCAGCGGGATCTACCTGTATCGGCTGGTCACCCGCGCCGGCAGCCAGACCGGCCGGATGGTTCTCGCCAAGTAGTTCCCGGTGGTCAATCGGGTCGCCAGCGGAAATCCACCAGCCTGATCCGGCCGCGATCGCTGACAGTGACGCCTTCCCCGCGCAGGATCATCCGCTGTTCGGCCTCGGCGACGCCGTCGCCACGTGGGGCCGTCTGCCCGCTGGCCCTGACCACCCGGTGCCAGGGCACGGCGCTGTCCGGTGACAGTTTACCGAGGGCCTTGCCGACCAGTCGGGCACAGCCGGGCCAGCCCGCCAACTCGGCGATCTGGCCGTAAGTGGCCACCTTGCCGGCCGGAATGGCTTGTACAACCGCCCAGATGGCTTCGTACTTATGGAAGCTAAGGTTCATGGCCACCGCTCCGAAAACGAAACTGAACATTGAAATCTGGGGCGCTTGGACTAATTTAGGAGCAATCAACACGTGAACAAAACCCGATTCTCGAGGGAGAACAAGATATGACCAACGATTCCAAGGTAACCGACTTCAAAGTCGCCGACATCAGCCTGGCCGATTTTGGCCGCCGGGAAATGACCCTGGCCGAGTCCGAAATGCCGGCCCTGATGGCGTTGCGCCAGAAATACAGCGCCAGCAAGCCGTTGGCCGGGGCCCGCATCCTGGGCTGCATCCACATGACGATCCAGACTGCGGTCCTGATTGAGACCCTGGTCTAACTGGGCGCCGAGGTGCGCTGGTCATCCTGCAATATCTTTTCGACCCAGGATCATGCCGCCGCCGCGGTGGCCGCCAGCGGCACGGCGGTCTACGCCTGGAAGGGCCAGACTGTGGCCGAGGGCGAGTGGTGCATCGAGCAGACCATTCTCAAGGACGGCAAGCCCTGGGACGCGAACATGATCCTGGACGACGGTGGCGATCTGACGGCCATGGTCCATGAGAAGTACCCGCAACTGCTGGACCACATCCACGGCATCACCGAGGAGACCACCACCGGCGTGCATCGCCTGGTTGAGATGGCTGAGACCGGTGAACTGAAGGTGCCGGCCATCAACGTCAACGACTCGGTAACCAAGTCGAAGAACGACAACAAGTACGGTTGCCGCCACAGCCTGAACGACGCCATCAAGCGCGGCACGGACATGCTGTTGGCCGGCAAGAAGGCCCTGGTCGTCGGCTACGGTGACGTGGGCAAGGGATCGGCCCAGAGCCTGCGCCAGGAAGGCATGATCGTCAAGGTCAGCGAGATCGACCCGATCTGCGCCATGCAGGCCTGCATGGACGGCTTCGAAGTGGCTTCGCCGTACATCGACGGCATCAACACCGGTACGATCGAGGGTATCAACCAGGACCTGATGGCCACCCTGGATCTGATCGTGACGACCACCGGCAACACGAACGTGCTGGACCGGCACATGCTGGCGACCGTCAAGTCCGGCGCCGTGGTCTGCAACATCGGCCATTTCGACAACGAGATCGACACGGCCTTCATGCGTGAGAACTACGACTGGACCGAGGTCAAGCCCCAGGTCCATCGCATCCAGCGCGACAAGAGCGACAGCAACAACTACATCCTGCTGCTGTCCGAGGGCCGGCTGGTCAACCTGGGCAACGCCACGGGGCATCCCTCGCGGATCATGGACGGCTCTTTTGCCAACCAGGTGCTGGCTCAGATGCATCTCTTTGACAAGAAGTGGGCTGACAGCAAGAGCGCGCCGATCACTGTCGAAGTCCTGCCCAAGAAGCTGGACGAGGAAGTGGCGGCCGACATGGTGCGCGGCTTCAACGGCGTGATCACCAAGCTGACCAAGGTGCAGGCCGACTACATCAACGTGCCGATCGAGGGTCCGTTCAAGACGGACGACTACAAGTACTAGTCGTTCTGATCTGGAGAGTAGACGGCCGGCCTGGTGATCCTGGGCCGGCCGTTTTTGTTTGGCCAGAAAACGCCTGTTTTGTTGTTGACAGCGCTCTGTTGCTGTGGGAGTGTGCTCCTCATTGACCATAGTTTCTTTCCTTGTGACGAGTAGCCACACGGGGAGCAAGACATGGCACAACGATTATTATTGCCGATATTAGAATTTGTTTCTTGATCTATATGTGTCGTGAAGTTGAAGTATGGCTTGCATTTATCGGGAGGTTATTATGCTTTCAGTTCCCAGTTCCCAGTTCCCAGTTCCCAGTAAGGGACTCCCCTGCCTTATTCCTCTTTGCCGCCTCCACTGGCGCTGGACGTGTTTACCACGACAGCGATCGCTTCGTGGATGTGGCACATCCTGATCCAGTTGGCTGGTGGTCTTTAGGCCCTGTATCCCGGTGAGTTCCCACAGCACCTCGTTGGCACTTGCGCAGGACACAGCAAGAAATTGTCCCGTGGGAGTTGTACCGCAGAACCCAATTGGTTGCGGGGCGCTACCCGAAGGGCTTTGTCGGCAATATCAATTAGGGAGGATTACAATGAAGAAGTACGGGCGTTGGGCCCAACACTCTATCGGGATCGTGATGAGTTTCGTGGTCCTTTCCTTGAGCACCCAGGCTCTTGGAATCCAAACTGACCAGATAGTTGTAACGTTCGAACCGGGACTGCTGGTCGGGGCACCAACCGTAGACTCGGGAACAGTACTGGCTCGAACCGCAAGCGGCGAAAAGGCTATCAACTACACTATCCAGTTCGAGCCGTTTGCCGATGGGCCGGTACCGACTGAGAAGACGAATTTTGGCAGCTTCAAGGCGATGTTTCGCTAGCGGCGGCAATTGAGATACTCCAGTTGTGGCTGGCAACGTTTCGATGACGCAACGGTTGGTGTTGGTTCAGTAAACGTGAGTTTGCCGGGGGTGGCCGACAGGCTGCCTCCGGCGACCTGAGATAGGATTCCCATGAGGCCTCAGCACTTGATTCTGTTTTTCTTGGTGATCAATTTGCTCGTGACACAGGGTATGGTTGAAGCGCGTACCTGGAGTGTTGAACTTGATGGCTCTGGTAACTTTACGGATATCCAGCCAGCTGTCGATGCTGCGGCAGACGGCGATACAATTCTAATTGGACCGGGGCGATTCGATCAACTGCATCCCTGTGTTGCACCTGCTTGGACTGAGGATGCCATCGTCGCGGTCACCCAGGACAACTTGACGTTCATTGGGTCGGGTACTGATCAGACCATAGTCGGTATGACGGAATATTATTGGTCTGATTTTGCTGCACCGAAGGGGTTTTGTTCGGTCGATGCGTATAGCGCAACGATCAAGGACTTGACGATCGAGAATATCGAGACGGGGATATATTGGTGGCGGGGGGTGCTGAATGTTGAAAATTGCATTTTGAGAGGGGATCACTTTTCATACAATGCGGCGGCTGTATTCGTTGATGGAGGTAGTTTTAGAAATTGTCGTTTTGAAATTGGCAGCAACTCAGTTGGTTTGTTTTGCACAGAAATGCAGTCGATCAATGTATTCAATTGTGTTTTTGACGGCTATGGATTGGGGTTCACCACCGGAGTTGCTGCGCAGCGAGTGTCATTCACTGACTGCAGTTTTAGCGGCAACCGCGTCGCCATGATTTACGCTCAGGGTTGCTCCGGCAATATTCGCAACACGTCGGTGACAGATGTATACAGCGAGGCGCTCCAGGTTTTTGGCGCCA